>JBBDSK010000083.1:0-8624 GCA_040904985.1 Woeseia sp.
TCCAGCGCCGAGTTCTGGCTGGACCGTTACCACGTCGATGCTCTGCGAGTGGATGCTGTCGCCTCGATGCTCTACCTCGACTACGCGCGCAGTGCGGGCGAATGGATTCCCAATCAATTCGGTGGCCGCGAAAACCTGGAGGCGATGTCGTTTTTGCGTACCTTCAACAAGAGCGTCTACCACCATCATCCCGACGTCCAGACGATAGCCGAGGAATCGACGGCCTGGCCGATGGTCTCCCGGCCGATCGAGGTAGGCGGGCTGGGCTTCGGTATGAAGTGGAACATGGGCTGGATGCACGACACGCTGCAGTATTTCTCCCGCGATCCGTTATATCGCAAGTACCACCACAGTGAACTTACCTTCAGCATCTACTACGCTTTTACCGAAAACTTCCTCTTGCCGCTGTCGCACGACGAAGTGGTGTACGGCAAGGCTTCCCTGTTGCGCAAGATGCCCGGCGACGAATGGCAGCGTTTTGCCAACCTGCGAGCCCTGTTCGGTTACATGTACACGCACCCGGGCAAAAAGCTCCTTTTCATGGGTGGCGAATTCGGCCAGTGGGACGAGTGGAATCACGAGAGCCAGTTGTCCTGGCAACTGCGGGAGCATCCGCTGCACGGCGGCGTGCAGCGCTGGCTGAAGGACCTGCACCAGGCGTACCGGAGCGAGCCGGCACTTTGGCAGCAGGACTTCAGCGGGGAAGGATTCGAATGGATCGACTGCACGGACAGCGAAAACAGCGTGTTGAGCTACATTCGCAAGGATGCGGCGAACGAGCGCCCGGTGCTGGTCGTCATCAATTTCACGCCTGAGCCGAGAATGAGCTATCGCGTCGGCGTTTCGGTCCCGGGTTTCTGGAAGGAGCTTCTCAACAGTCATGCCGCGGTCTATGGCGGCAGCGGACAGGGAAACTTTGGCGGCCTCGAAAGCGTGCCGGTTCCGGCACACGGACGCTACCATTCGCTGACACTCAATCTGCCGCCGCTGGGGGTGCTGGTGTTCGGTGCGCCTCCCGGAGCCCGGAATGGGGGCTGATATCGGCGTCAAGGGCCGGCGCCGTGTCATGATCGAAGGGGTGACGCCGGAGGTCGACTGCGGCCGGTTCCCGGTGAAGCGTGTTGTCGGGCAAGACGTAGTGGTGGAGGCGGACGCCTTCACCGACGGTCACGATCAGGTCGTCTGCGTGCTGCGCTTTCGCAAGGACGGTGCGAGAAGCTGGCAGGAACGACGCATGACGGCGCTCGGCAACGACCGGTGGCGCGCGAGCTTTCCCGTTGTCGAGCTGGGGCGCTACCGCTATACCGTTTGCGCATGGGTGGACCGCTTCCTGTCCTGGCATCACGAGTTCGAGCGCCGTCAGGATGCCGCGGACATCGCCAGCGCGCTGCAGGTCGGCGCCGGTCTCGTTGGCGAGGCGGCCGGTCGCGCGCGCGGAGTGGCGAAAAAACAGTTGCGGGAAATGGCGGCCGGTCTGGTAAACGAGGATCCGCTCGAACAGCGCCGCGAGCTGGCACTGAGCGACGAGCTTGCAGAACGCATGCGCCGGCATCCGGACCGCGACCGGCAAACCGCTTATTCGCGTGAACTGGTGGCGGAGGTTGACCGCACCCGGGCCGGTTTTTCCACCTGGTACGAGCTTTTTCCGCGCTCCACGGTGAACGACGGGCACGAGCGAGGCAGTTTGAAGCTTTGCGTCGAACGCCTGCCGTATGTGGCGAAGCTGGGTTTCGACGTCCTTTATTTGCCGCCCGTTCATCCGATTGGCCGCACAAACCGCAAGGGACCGGACAATGCCCTCGTGGCCGGCGAAACCGACCCCGGTTCGCCGTGGGCAATTGGTGCGGAAGAAGGCGGGCACAAGGCCGTGCATCCGGAGCTCGGAACCCTGGAGGACTTTCGAGATCTGTGCGCCGCGGCGGCGAAGCTCGGCATCGACGTGGCGCTGGACATCGCCTTCCAGTGCTCTCCGGATCACCCCTATGTCCGGGAACATCCCCAGTGGTTCCGTCACTGGCCGGACGGGCGTATTCAATACGCGGAAAATCCGCCGAAGAAATACGAGGACATATATCCCTTCGATTTCGAGTCGGACGACTGGCAAGCGCTGTGGATCGAGCTTGCAAGCATTTTCGAGTTCTGGATAGAGCAGGGCGTAACGATTTTTCGCGTCGACAACCCGCACACGAAGCCGTTTCCCTTCTGGGAGTGGCTGATCGCGCGCATTCGCAAGGCGCACCCCGGGATCATTTTTTTAGCCGAGGCATTCACTCGACCGCGCATCATGCACCGCCTCGCAAAGCTGGGCTTCACGCAGTCCTATACCTATTTCACGTGGCGCAACACCAAGCAGGAGATCACCGAGTATCTGACCGAGCTGTCGCAGCACCCCTCGCGCGAATATTTCCGGCCCAATCTGTGGCCCAACACGCCGGACATACTGCATGAGTTCCTGCAGCTGGGCGGGAGGCCGGCCTTTGTCAGCCGGGTCACACTGGCAGCGACGCTTGCGGCAAACTACGGCATTTACGGTCCGGCTTTCGAGCTTGTTGAGCGGGAGCCACGCGAGCACGGAACGGAGGAGTACAAAGCCTCGGAAAAATACCAGGTTCGCCGCTGGGATCTCGGAAGGCCGGAGACGTTGTCACACTATATCAGCCGGCTGAACCGCATTCGCCATGACAACCCGGCGCTGCAATACGACTGGCGCCTGGAGTTTCATGCCGTCGATAACGAGGACCTCATCTGCTACTCAAAATCCACGGCCGATTTTCGCAACATCATTCTGGCTGTGGTCAACCTCGATCCGCACCACCGGCAAAGCGGCTTCGTGGAACTTCCCCTGCAAGACTGGGGGATGGATGCGAGCCAGGTGTACGAGGTCCACGACCTGTTGTCCGATGCACGGTTCATGTGGCACGGACCGAGAAATTACGTCGAGCTGAGTCCTGACGGCTCGCAGGCGCACGTCTTTCGCGTACGGCAGCGTGTCATGACGGAGCAGGATTTCGATAATTTTGCATGACGAACGAGGAGGCGCATGGCGGTTGAACGAACGGAAGGGCAGGGAGATCCGCTCTGGTACAAGGATGCGGTGATCTACCAGGTGCACGTGAGGTCGTTCTTCGATTTCAACAACGACGGCATCGGCGATTTTGAAGGCCTGCTGCAGAAGCTCGACTACATCCATAACCTTGGGGTAACGGCCATCTGGCTGCTACCGTTTTACCCGTCGCCCGGGCGGGACGACGGCTACGACATTGCCGACTATCGCAACATCAATCCGGTGTATGGCACCCGGCGCCATTTTCGCGCGTTTGTGCGCGAGGCACACCGGCGTGATTTGAAAGTCATCACCGAACTGGTGGTCAACCATACGTCGGATCAGCATCCCTGGTTCCAGGCGGCGCGTCGGGCAAAGCCCGGATCGGCAAAAAGAGACTTCTACGTCTGGAGCGATACGGACCAGACGTTCGCCGGCACCCGCATCATATTCACCGACACCGAGGAATCGAACTGGGCCTGGGACCCTGTGGCGAAGCAGTACTACTGGCACCGCTTTTTTTCGCACCAGCCCGACCTTAACCTGAACAACCCCAAGGTCGTGCAGGCGGTTATCCAGGTCATGCGCTTCTGGTTCGCGATGGGCGTCGATGGCATGCGCCTCGATGCGATTCCCTATCTCTGTGTTCGCGAGGGCACCAGTAACGAAAATCTGCCGGAGACACACGAAGTCATCCGGCAGATTCGGCGGGCGGTCGACAGCGAGTTTCCCAACCGCATGCTTCTCGCCGAGGCGAACCAGTGGCCCGAGGATGTGCGCGAGTATTTCGGCGAGGGCGACGAGTGCCACGCCGCCTACCACTTTCCCCTGATGCCGCGCATGTACATGGCGCTGGCGCAGGAAGACCGGCATCCCGTCGTCGAGATCATGCAGCAGACGCCGGACATCCCGGACACCTGCCAGTGGGCGGTCTTTCTTCGCAACCACGACGAACTGACGCTCGAGATGGTGACGGACAGCGAGCGCGACTACATGTACCAGACCTATGCGACGGACCCGCGCATGCGCGTGAATATCGGGATCAGGCGGCGCCTCGCGCCGCTAATGGACAACGACATGGCAAAGGTTCAGCTGATGAACAGCCTGCTGCTGTCCATGCCCGGATCGCCTATTGTTTACTACGGTGACGAGCTCGGCATGGGCGATAATTTTTATCTCGGCGATAGAAACGGGGTGCGCACGCCCATGCAATGGAGCCCCGATCGCAACGGCGGGTTTTCCCGCGCCGATCCGCAAAGTCTTTTCCTGCCACCGATCATGGATCCGATTTACGGCTACCAGGCGGTCAATGTGGAAGCGCAGGTGCGCGAACCGGCATCCCTTCTCAACTGGACTCAGCGCATATTGAATGTGCGCAAAGCGCACAAGGCGTTCGGCCGCGGCAGCCTCAAATTCCTTCGGCCGGGTAATCGCAAGATCCTTGCCTACGTCCGCGAGTACAACGGCGACGTTCTCCTGTGCGTCGCCAACCTCGCCCGATCGGCGCAGCCCGTCGAGCTCAATCTCTCGCGTTTCGAGGGCCGCGTCCCGGTGGAGTTGATGGGACATACTCCGTTTCCGCCGATCGGCGAGCTGCCGTACCTGCTCACTCTGCCGGGCCACGGTTTCTACTGGTTCGAACTCGCCGAGGGCGCTGAGATCCCGAGCTGGCATGAAGACCACGTGCTGAGCGAAGAATTGCCGTGGCTGGTGCTCGTGGACGGACTGTCGAGCTTCACCCGGGCCGCGGGTACCGGCGATACGCCCGTTGCGCGCCTGATAAGAGGTTTCGAGACTCAGGCGGTGCCCACCTATCTCGCCCACCAGCGCTGGTTTGCCGCCAAGGACGAGGCGATCGAAAGCAGCGCGCTGGCGGACGCCAGTGTGTGGCGGACGCAGCGGAATAGCTGGCTCCTGGCGTTCGTGGACGTTCATCTGGCGAAAAGCGGCACCCAGCGCTACCTGCTGCCGCTGGCGCTGGAATGGGAGCGGGATGAATCGCCGCCTGCGGTCGCACCCTTGCGAATGGCGTATGTGCGCCAGCGAGCCGACACGGGATTGCTCTACGATGCCTTCGCGAAAGGCAGCTTCTATCTCGATCTGCTGGATGCGTTTCGCGCGCAGGAATCCCTGGAGTGGGGCGAGGGCCGATTGCAGTTCATCCCGACGGGCGCGTTCGAGAGCCTGGCGGGCGGCGAGATCGAGCAACAGACGGTGAGGCGCACCTCCACGGAAGGCAGCAACTCGACCTTCCTGATCGACGACCGTCTGTTCCTGAAGGCTTACCGGCGGCTGCAGGAAGGGATCAATCCCGAATGGGAAATGGGCCGGCATTTGACGGATGCCTCGCCCTGCGATTGTGTCGCAGCCGTAGCCGGAGCCGTCGAATATCGTCCTGCTGCCGGTGAACCCTCGACCCTGATGCTCCTGCAAGCGGCTGTGCGGAATCAGGGGGATGGCTGGAGCTACACCATGCAATACCTGGTGCGGCACCTCGATATAAGCCTTGCGCGCAGTCCCGAGGCGCCGCCGGAGGAGCACGAGCATGCCACTTATCTCATGCACATGGGTACGCTCGCGAGGCGGACGGCTGACCTTCACCGCGCACTGGCGGTTGAAACCGGCGACCCAGCCTTCGATCCCGAACCGCTGGACAGTTCGCGTGTGGCTCAATGGCAGGAGCAGGTCAGGCGCGAGGCGCGTCAGACGCTGCAGCTTCTCGGCGAAAGGCGCGAACAGCTGCCGGATCCACTGCCGCAACAGATCGAAAAGCTCGCAGCCGAAGAAGAGAGGCTGTACCGCCTGGTCGATTCCCTGGCGCCGGACTCCGTCGATGCAATCTGCACGCGCTATCACGGCGATTATCATCTGGGTCAGGTTCTGCTTGTCGAGAACGACTTCATCATCACGGATCTGGAAGGAGAGCCGGCCCGATCATTTGCGGAACGCCGCAGGAAACACACGGTATTGAAAGACGTTGGCGGTATGCTCCGCTCGTTGAAATACGCGCGGAACGTTGCAGAACGGGAGCTGGCGCAAAGCCGGCCCGTTGACGTCGAGCGCGGCGCAGTGCTCCTGGAGGAATGGCTCAGGGAGGCCGAGACTGCCTTCCTCGACGCCTATCGCGACGCCATTCGGGGCTGCCCTGTTTATCCGGCGCGCGAGGCGGACGCTGAGGCTCTCATAGGACTTGCCAGCCTCGAAAAGCTCTTGTATGAAGTACGGTACGAACTGGCGAACCGGCCTGCCTGGCTGCCGGGGCCCCTGGACGATCTTTCCAGGCAGGTGCGCGAGCAGTAATCCGACCGGTTCGTGGCGGCGTCGCTCCCGCCGCGCCGCACAGTCACTCCCGCTTTCTCTAGTTACTTCAGGACGTCAGGATGCTGAACGCAAAATTTTCCCGCGTGTGGCTCGGTGCACCCTACCCGCTCGGCGCAAGCTGGGACGGAGAGGGGGTGAATTTCGCGCTGTTCACGGAACATGCCGACAAGGTTGAGTTGTGCCTCTTCGAGGAAGGTCGGGAAGAGCAGACGCACAGCATTGTCATGCCGGAGAAGACGGACCAAGTCTGGCATTGTTACCTGCCGGATGCGAGGCCGGGTCAGCGCTACGGTTACCGCGTCCACGGCCCCTATAAGCCCAGGGAAGGGCACAGGTTCAACCCGAACAAGTTGCTGCTCGACCCCTACGCGAAGAACATCGAGGGCTGGAAGGGCTGGTCGGACGCCCACTTCGGATACGACGTCAGCGACAAGCGCGCTGACCTCTCTTTCTGTGAGCGGGATAATGCCGCGCTGATGCCGAAGTGCCGTGTGGTCGATCCCGCGTTTACCTGGGGCGACGACCGTCCCCCGCGTACCGCGTGGCCTGACACGGTGATTTACGAAATGCACGTCAAGGGTTTCACGATTCAGCACCCGGACGTGCCGTCGGAGCTGCGAGGCACCTACGGCGGCCTCGCGACTCCGGCCGTCATCGAATATTTGCAGGATCTGGGAATAACCGCAGTCGAGCTGATGCCGGTACACGCTGCGATCAGCGACCGGCACCTGCTCGAAAAAGGCTTGTCTAACTACTGGGGCTACAACACGATCGGTTTTTTTTCCCCGCACACCCCCTATCGCTCGGCAGACTCTTTGTCCGAATTCAAGTCGACGGTCAAAACATTCCATTCGGCCGGTATCGAAGTCATTCTTGACGTCGTCTACAACCACACGGCGGAAGGCAATCACCTCGGTCCCACGCTCTGCTTCAGGGGCATCGACAACCTGACGTATTACCGCACGGAGTCTGACCGGCCCCGCTTTTATACGGACTACACCGGTTGCGGCAATACGCTCAACATGGGCCACCCCCGCACCTTGCAGCTCATTATGGACAGCCTGCGGTACTGGGTGCTCGAGATGCACGTCGACGGCTTCCGCTTCGACCTGGCATCCGCCCTTGCGCGGGAACTGCACGACATGAGCCGCCTGACCGCTTTCCTCGACACCATTCACCAGGACCCGGTGCTGTCACAGGTCAAGCTCATTGCGGAACCCTGGGATATCGGTGAAGGCGGTTACCAGGTCGGCAACTTTCCGCCTGGCTGGACCGAGTGGAACGGGCGATACCGTGACCACATTCGTGACTACTGGCGCGGCCAGGGCGGGCTGGTGGGGGAGCTGGGATATCGACTCACCGGATCGAGCGACCTTTATGCTCGCAATGGACGCCGTCCGGTTGCCAGCATTAATTTCATTACGGCGCATGACGGTTTCCCGCTGCGCGACCTGGTGAGCTACAACGAAAAACACAACGAGGCGAACCTCGAAGAGAATCGTGACGGTGAATCCCACAACCGCAGCTGGAATTGCGGTGAGGAGGGGCCGAGCGACGATCCTGAGGTTCTCGCCCTTCGAGCGCGGCAGCAGCGGAATTTTCTCGCCACCCTTTTTCTGTCACAGGGCGTGCCAATGCTTGTTGCGGGCGACGAGATCAATCGCAGCCAGGGAGGCAACAACAACGCTTACTGCCAGGACAACGAGATCAGCTGGATGAACTGGGAGCTCGAAAATGAGGATCGCTCTCTTCTTGCGTTCGTGCGGCGGCTGATCGAGCTGCGGAAGTCGCACCCGGTGTTCCGCCGTCGCCGCTTTTTTCAGGGCCAGGCGATCAAGGGGGCAAGCGTGAAAGACATTCTGTGGCTGAACCCGGAAGCCACGGAAATGACTGAGGAAGAGTGGGACAGCTCATTTGCAAAGACACTCGGCATGCTGCTCGCGGGAGAGGGAATCGAGGAACTCGATGTTCGTGGCAACCGCATTCGGGACGATACGTTTCTCATTCTGATGAATGCGCATCACGAGGAAATGGCTTTCACCTTGCCGTCGCTGGCGAGCGGCACGCGCTGGCTGTCGATTCTGGATACCGCCCACGATGGCGGTCTTAAAACCCAGGGGCGCTACCAGGCCGGCGAAGAGTACGTGCTGGAGGGGCGATCAATGGCCGTCCTGAACCAGCCGAGCCAGCACCACATCTAGGAGACTGCGCGGTAGAAAGTATTCCTACTCCGAATGCACCACAGCGGCCCATTTTTCCG
>JBBDSK010000084.1:0-8590 GCA_040904985.1 Woeseia sp.
CCCGCCCTTCCCTGTGGTCGTATGATGGCCAACCCCTGGATGGCGCGGTAAAGGCGCGGAGCCCCATGCGGACAGTGCAAAAGGCAGAAAATGCATCCGGTCATGGGGAACTGCCGCCACCGCTCCGTCAAGCCGTCGCATTACACCGCTCCGGTGATCTCGCCGGCGCCCTGGCGTGCTACGGGCGCTTCGTAGAGCAGAATCCGCAGCACCCGACGGCTCTGCAGTTACTGGGTCTTCTGCATTCCCAGCGTGGCGAGTACGAGCAGGCGATTTCGTATATGCGCGAATCGCTGCGTCTCTTCCCGCAGCAGGCCGAGGTGGCCAACAATCTCGGCAATGCCTTTTCCCGCTCGGGCAAAGCGGACGAAGCGGCAGAAAGCTATTCCGCGGCCACCCGGATCTATCCGCGGTACCTCGATGCCTGGCGCAATCTGGGGCTGTGCCAGCTCGAACGCCACCGTATCGGGGAGGCCGTTACCTGCTTCCAGCGCTGCCTGGAGCTGCGACCCGACGATGCCGCCGCCTGGCTTGGCCTGGGCAATGCGCACAAGCGGCAGAATGATCTGGACGCAGCGATCTCCTGCTTCGAAAAGGCGCTTGCGCTGCGGCCGGACTATGCCGAGGCGCACCACAACCTCGGCGTCTGCCTGCGAATCCGGCAGCGCCCCGTTGAAGCTTTGGATCACTACGCGGCCGCGGGGGGCGCCGGACTGGACGGGGCGGCGCTGCACCATAACCGCGGTAATGCGCTGGCCGACACCGGGGACGCGCGCGCGGCAATAAAGGCCTGGCGGACAGCACTCGAGCGCAACCCGCTCGACCTCGACAGCCACCGCAACCTGAATTCCCTCATGTGGCAACAGGAATTGCTGGACGATTACCTGGCCTCCTACCAGCAGGCGCTCCGCCGCCACCCGCAAGCCGTGCCTTTACGCCTCGCCTACGCAATGGCGCTGAACCAGCAGGAGCGGTTTGCGGAAGCGGAACGTGTGCTGCGGGAGGGGCTGCGGCACCCGGCAGAGTCGAGCGAACTGAAAAGCCTTCTTGCCTACACCCTGGAAAACGAAGGGCGCCGGGACGAAGCTCTGAAACTGCACGCAGCGGCCGTCGCAATGCCGGGGGCAACGCCCGATCACCGGATAAGCTACGCCCGCGCGCTGCTCGCCTCCGGGCGGCCGGACGAGGCGCTGGTGCAAGCCAGGCTGGGGGCGGTGCAAACTCCCTTCAATCAGCGGGCGCTGGCCTACCTCGCGCTTTGCTGGCGGCTGCTGGGCGACCCGCGCGATGCCGTCCTGAACGACTACCGGAGCCTGGTCAGGACCTACGACGTACCGGTTCCGCGCGGCTACTCGAGCAGCGGCGAGTTTAACGAACGGCTGAGCCGGGTCCTCCGCGCGCTGCACTCCGGAAAGCGGCATCCGCCGGAGCAGACGGTACGCGGGGGAACCCAGACAAGCGGCAGTCTTTTTGACCGCAGGGAACCGGAGATTCAGCAACTGGTGGCCGGTTTGAAGCTGTGCATCGATGACTACATTGCCGCATTGCCGCCGCACGGCGATCATCCGTTGCTTGCTCGCCGCAGCGCGGCCTTCAGCTTTGCCGGTTCCTGGTCCGTTCGGCTCGCGCGCCGCGGCTACCATACGATGCACGTCCACCCGTTCGGCTGGATAAGCTCCGCTTACTATGTCGAGGTTCCGCCTGCCGTGACGGACGGCACGGCGGGCGGAGGACTGAAATTCGGTGAGCCGGACATCGACGTCGGCGCGGAGGGCGCAGCGCGCCGGCTCGTTCGCCCGGAGGTCGGGCGGCTGGTGCTGTTTCCCTCCTACATGTGGCACGGTACCGTGCCTTTCGAGACGGGGGAGTCGCGGCTGTCCGTGGCGTTTGACGTCGTGCCGGTGGCGAATGATGGGCTTGCTCCGCCGCCGCCCGCCGGATGAAATCGCCTGCCGATTTTGCGGCGGCGTTCCGCGAAGCGCAATCTCTCCAGGCCAAAGGCCTTTTCCCCGAGGCCGAGCAAGCCTATCGGGCACTGTTTGCGACCGGCGACCAGCGAGCCCTCGTTCTCGAAGCGCTTGCCACGCTCTACCTGCAGGCGCGGCGACCTCGAGACGCCGTGGCCGCTCTCTCGGCGCTCGTCGAGGAGTCGCCGGACAGTCTCGGCTATTGCGCCAGGTTGGCCGTTCTTCTGGAAAAGCTGGGGCGGAGGGAAGCCGCGATTGACCACTATCAGCGCCTTCTTCGGCGGCAGCCCGAACTTGCGGCAGCGCACTTCAATGTGGCGCTGCTGTACCGGAAGGAGTACCGCTACGAAGATTCCCTCGCGGCATACGAGGAAGCCATGCGTCTCGGGATTAGCAATGAGCAGGAGGTGTGGTCGAATATGGGCGTGGTCTACGCCGATATGCGCGATACCGACAAGGCCGAAGAGATGTACCGCCGCGCGCTCGCGGCAGATCCGGTGTACCTGCCGGCGCTGTTCAACCTCGCCGGTCTCAATGAAGAAGCCGGACGGAAAGAGCCGGCTATATCCCTTTATCGCCGCATTCTCGAAATCGATCCGAAGCACTGGGATTCGCTGACGCGACTCGCCTGGATCGAGCGGGTCGACCGTGAGGATGATCCGCTGCTGGAGTCCCTGCGACAGGCCATTGGCGAAGCGAGAAACAATGCGCTAGCTCAGGAGTCGCTTCATCTCGCGCTGGGTAAAGTACTCGATGACCTGGGCCGCTATGACGAGGCCTTCGCGTCCTGCAGTGCCGCGAACGAACTGGGAAAACGGCGCAATCCGCTCTACGAGCCGCGCTCCGTGGAGGCGGCCTTTGACCACCTGATCGAAGTCTTCGATGCGTCCGTGATCCGGGACGCCGAGCTTGGTCCCGTGCCGGCGCCGATTTTTATCTGCGGTATGTTTCGTTCCGGCTCGTCGCTCGTAGAGCAGATACTGGCCAGTCATCCATCCATTGCGGCCGGCGGCGAACTCGACCTCCTGCCGCGCGTGATCAGAAAGCATCTCCTGCCTTACCCTCAGCAGATCAGGAGTGCCTCGCCTGAGGCGCTGCACCATTTGCGGGACGACTATCTCGCGGTGCTGCACCGTCTTGCTCCCCCGGACAGCGAGATCACCGACAAGCGGCCGGACAACTTTCTCCACCTGGGCTTGATCCGGATCCTTTTTCCATCCGCCCGCATTGTCTACACCAGGCGCAACCTCGCCGACAATTGTCTCTCGCTCTATTTCCAGCAACTCGGTGGGAATCTTCACTTTGCGACCGATCTCGAAAGCTGTGCGCACTACTATCGGCAGCACGAACGCCTGATAGCGCACTGGCAGGCGAGCTTCGGCGACAACATTTTTACCGTCGATTACGATGCTCTGGTGCGTGCCCCGGAGCCCCTGCTGCGCCGGTTACTAAACTTCCTCGGGCTGGAGTGGGACGAGCGGTGTCTCCAGTTTCAGAAAACCGGCAGCCTGGTGAAAACCGCGAGCGTCTGGCAGGTGCGTGATGAACTGCACACACGCTCCAGCGGACGCTGGCGAAACTACTCCGCGTACCTGCAGAACCTCGAGCACCCGGTGACAGGATCGGCTCCCGAAGCGGGTGCAGATATCGAGAAATAGCGACCGGGTTCTCACCTCAGTTCAGCCCTGGACCCCGATGCTCTCGCTGCGGCGAGAAACCTGCCGCGATCGGCTACTCCCTGCTCCGGGGAATTTTTTCCTTCAGCATCAGCGCCCGCACATACTTCACCGGCGGCGATCCATAGGAGAGCGCCTGGTCGTGATAGCGGCGCAGGGTAAAATCATCGCCCCACGCACGCTCCAGCGCTTGCCGCAGGTCCGCGTGTTCCTGGTAACCGACGAAATAGGTCGACAGCTGGGTCGACGAAAGCTGCGCCCGGACCCACTTTCCGGCGGCTTCGCGCTCTTCCTGGAATCCGCCCTCGATCATCAGCCGTATCGCGGAATCGCGCGTCATGCCGTCGACGTGAATCGCCTGGTCGATGATCGCGTTCGTGATCGTTCGCAAATACCACTTGAGATTTATAAGCCGCATGAGGGGATCGCGGTCCAGGTAACCTTCGTCAATCATCACCCGCTCGCCGTACACGGCCCAGCCCTCGACGAAAGGTCCTGACCACAGCACGGCGCGCAATGTCGAGGGATAGCGGTTGCTAAGCGCCAGTTGCAGGTAATGCCCCGGCATTGCCTCATGCAACGTCAGGTTCTGAATCGAGTAAAGGTTGTACTCGCGGAGAAAGGACTGCACCTGCTCGGGTGTCCAGTCTTCGGGCAACGGCGCAACTGCGTAGAAGGACTTTTGCCCTTCGTCCAGCGGACCTGGCGGGTCGAGGTACGCAACGGCCACGCCGCGCTGATACTCGGGCATGACAATGACCTCTATGGGGTCGTCAGGCACTGTCACCAGGTTGTGCTCGCGGACGAAGGCCGTCGCGTGCTGCAGGTAATCCGTGGCGATCTCGACGATCGCGTCCGGATCAGGCAGATGCCGGTAGGCTTCTTCCAGGGCCGCGCGGATGATCACCTGCTTGAAAACATCGTCTGGCCGGTCCGGGAAAGATGTGTACGGATGCGTGCCGCTGTACACGTCCCTGGCGACGGCATACATCTCGTTACGCACCGCCGCGTATTCGCTCTCGGCACGCTGCCGGATTTCCCGCCGGCTCAGGGGCGAATCGAGCGTGTACCGGAGCTTCGCGTCAAAAAGTTCGGCACCGATGCGAAAATCGCCGGCAGCCTGCGGCAGCAGCTCCGTTTCCAGCCAGCCCTGATGAAACTGCAAAGCCTGCCTCGCCCTGTCTACCGCCGTATCCAGGCGTGTCGCCAGTGCCTCGGAGAGTTCGCTGCGCTGCGGAAGAAGCATCGTGTCGATGATCGAATGGATGCCCTTGTTCTGCTGAATGGCGGTTTCCGCATGAATCTTCGGCACTCGGGCCGGCTGCAGCGACTCGCGCACCTGGTGCAAAAACCGGGGGAATTCCTCCAGGCGAGAAACCGCGTCGAACACCCGTTCCTCGGTTGGCGCAAAGTCGCGTGCCATCAGCCCGTAAAGCGACGAACCGGCGAGGTTGACGTAGAGCAGGGGATCCCAGGCCCAGTCCTGCAGCGTCTCGAGTGACCATATGTTGGCTTCGATGCTGACCCGAAGAATTTCCGCATCGATCTGGTTGGCGCGGGACAGGTTGTCCCGGTCTATGGCATGGAGGTCGGTGCGGTACTGCCGGTAAAGATTTACCTTCCGCTGCCGCGCATCTCCGCCCACCTGGTCGAGAAGATGGTCAGCCCGGTGATCCCCTATCGATGTCGCGTATACCGGGGAAAATGCCGGCAAGTCGTCGATGAATCTGACCGCCAGCTGTTCGAACGCATCGTCCGCGGGCGATGCGGCGGCTGCAGCCGCCAGCAGCAGGAGACAGACAGCAGAAGTCGCGCTGCCAACGGCTGTCCGGTACGCATTCACGGGTTTAACGATCCATCAGATCAGCGTTTAGCGATTCGCCGCTTCGCGCGCCACCAGCTCGTTTATGACTTCGAGCAGTTGCGGGTAGCCGCCGGCCTCGGCGCCGCCCGTACGGTACTTGCCATTGACGACGACCGCCGGCACGCCGGAGATGCTGTAGCGGCGAGCCAGGTCTTCGGCCACCCGGATCTTTTGTGCGACCTCGAAGGAATTCCACGTGGACTGGAAGTCCTGCTCACTGACGCCGAAGCGCTCGAACAGCGCCTGAATGGCGCTTTCGCTGGCGAGGCGGTTGCCGCGGCCGTGGTATTCCTGGAATACCGCTGCGTGAAACGCCTCCTGGTCCTCCAGCTTGCCGTTCTTCGCCAGCACTTCTTCCGTGTAATAAAGCTTCCCGTGCAGTTTGACCAGCGGGTTCCACATGGCCGGAATGCGCACGAAACGCGTGTTGGGTGGCTTGTTTTCAGCCCAGCGGTTTATGTAGGGCTCGAAGTCCAGACAGTGATTGCAGCCGTACCAGAACACTTCCGCAACCTCGATTTTGTCCGAGCCGCCGACGGTCGGCTGAGTGGGAACGAGGCGCTGAAAATGGCGCCCGTCGGTGAATTTCCAATCACCCTCGGTCTCCCTGGAATCCTGTGCCAGCACGATGGACTTGTTCTCGGACTGCGACTCGTCCGGCACCGCTGCGGATTCCTCCACCAGCTCCGGTTTCGATTCCTCGTCTTCCGCCGCGCCCGGTGCAGTGGACTCTGCCGGTGCTTCGGCTGGCTGTTCCAGCACGACTTCCGGCGTGGTGGCCGGCGTTTGTTCCTGCCCGGAATCGCAGCTTGCGAGACCCATCGAGAGAAAGGTGCCGAGGATGACAAGATATCGCATGAAAACTCTCCGAAAAAATGACTGATACGTCGGCAGGCTCAGGCTGCCCGGACATCGCCTCTGTCAGAAAATACGTTAGTTGTGACTGGTGACGCGCAACTTGGTTTAGACCGTCAGGCTTTTAACATGGTGATACCGCGGCCGCTCATCAAATCGAACAGTGTTGCTTACTTGAGGCCCTGAACATAGGAGGACAGCGCCAGAATATCCTCCTCATCGAGGCGGGTGGCGATTTCGCGCATCACCCGGGTGGGGCCGTCGGACTTTCGCTCGCCGCTCGCGTATTTTCGCAACTGAACGGCGGTGTACGCCGCGTACTGGCCTTTGAGCATCGGATACGCGGCCGCCGGATTGCCGCGCCCGGTCGGGCCATGGCAGGCGATGCAGGCGGCAACGCCGTTTTCGGCATCTCCGCCCCGGTAAAGCGCTTCGCCCTTGTTGAGCGTCTCCGGAGCCGCGACGGCTTTGGGCGCCGGCGCCTGGGTGGAGAAATAGGCGGCAAGGTCGCGCATTTCCTGCTCCGACAGAGCCATGGCCTGCCCGGTCATCAGCGGGTCGCTGCGGCTGCCGTCCTTGTACGCCTGCAATTGTTTCACGATGTAGGGCGCATTCTGCCCGGCAATGCTGGGCCAGGCGGGATTGACGCTGTTACCGTCGGGACCATGGCAGGCCGCGCAGGTCACGGACCGGGCCTGCCCCGCTTCCGCCGAACCCTCGACCAGCGACTGGGCGGTCGCGGACGACGCCGTAAATATCAAAACCGTGATCAAAAAAAGCAGAAAAACGTACTTCAGATTCATATTCGTCCAGACCGTCGTCATTGCAGGGCGCTCTCGTCTTCGGCAGCACTGCTGCCAGTCAATAAAGTCTCCGAGGTGAGCCCCAAACCCAAACTTAAAGCAGCAGATAGAACCAAACAGCGTATGCAGAAATTCCTGATTTGTTTTTCCTGGATCGAACCTTGCGCTTGCTGCCTGCGCCTGCAATTGCCACACTACGGTCAGAAGTACGATGCGTCCTCGCGTAACTGTGCAAGGCGCCGGCTATAGACCATCAATTCTTTGTTGATATCGACCTGCACGGGGCACTCGTCGGCCAGTAGCCGAACGTAGCCCACTGTTTGTCGAGGCTCCAAATTATACACACATCGGGGCCGTATCCCATGTCGCAATACCCGGATGCAAAATTCGTCCTGAGCGCGGACGCGCCCGGACAGTTTCCGCCCGACATGGGCGCGGAGGTGGCCTTTGCGGGGCGCTCCAACTCCGGCAAGTCCAGCGCCATCAACGTGATCGTCAACCGGCGCCAGTTCGCCCGTACCAGCAAGACGCCCGGCCGGACGCAACTCGTCAACTTCTTTAGCCTCAGGGAAGGCGAGCGCCTCGTGGACCTGCCCGGGTATGGCTATGCCAAGGTCTCCGAGCAGAAGCGCGAGCACTGGGGAAATCTGTTACAGCACTATTTCGAGCATCGGCAAAGCCTTAGCGGCCTGATCCTGGTCGTCGACGTGCGGCGGCAACTGTCCGACTTCGACCGCCAGATGCTGCGCTTTGGCGCCTTCGTGGGAAGGCCCGTTCATATCCTGCTGACCAAGGCCGACAAGCTGAAGCGCGGCCAGGCCAGCCGGGCGCTGCTCGAGGTTCGCAAGGAGGTCGACGACGCGGCCGGCGTGCAGCTTTTTTCCGCGACGAGCCGGCAGGGCATCGAGGAAGCGCGGGCTGCCCTGACGGCATTTCTGCAGCGCGAGGGTACCGGGATCTAAAAAAGCCCGGGCGCCGAGACGGCGCCCGGAGCAGTAACGCAACCGGCTTGGGGTGAACCTGGTTGCAAGCCTGCCTAGGGAGGTAAGCAGGCGAGTGCTCAGCACTCGAAGCGTTTGGAGGCCGAAAGTCAGGGAAAGTTCCGGGCGCTCGGCGGGGCCCGGGTCGAGCCAGGGAAGCATCTGCACAAGTGTGCGGAGCTTCCCTGCGGGGCTTTAGATGCTTTTGACTCTGCAGAAGCCCGGGATGGGCTTGTGCAGATGTGCCCAGTGCGCTTCCCTGGTGCGCTTCCCTGGTGCGCTTCCCTAGCGCGCATTATTCATGAACGTTAGACGGTGGTGGTAAGCGGCACCCCGATTGCGGGGAAGGCCTTGCAGGAACGCCATGAACCCATCCATGGGGGCTCCGGGCTCGACATCCCTGTCTCGCACGCTCCTGCAAGGCCTTCCCCGCAACCGAGGCTCC
>JBBDSK010000085.1:0-8584 GCA_040904985.1 Woeseia sp.
GCATCGTTTCCGGCCCTGTCACAGAGAGGGAGCCGGAACTGAACTCACAAGCCCGGCGTTTGCCCGGGCCAAGGAACAAAACCTGTTTTGAATCAATTTTCCAGACAAAGGCGCGCGCCGGTCGACGACAGCCTGATTCCGAACGTCATTTTCGTGCTGCTTGTTACCAATGGCCTGGTCTACGCAGCACAGCACCTGGCGCCGGAATTCATGCTGACCTGGTTTCCGCTTTGGCCGCTCGGCGCCGAGTTTCCGCAGTTCATGCCGTGGCAATTGTTGTCCTACGGTTTCCTGCACGATATGGCCAGTCTCCAGCACATCCTGTTCAACATGTTCGGCCTGTGGATGTTCGGCCGCGATCTCGAGCGCATCATGGGGCCGCGGCGCTTCCTCACCTATTATCTGACCTGTGTGGTGGGCGCGGGAATCGTGCAGCTCGTTGTTGCCGCCATGCAGGGCGGCGTCTACCCGACACTGGGCGCGTCCGGCGGCGTCTTCGGGATTTTGCTCGCTTATGCGATGGCGTTTCCGAACCGTACCGTGATGCTGCTGTTCCCGCCGATCCCCATGAAGGCGAAATATTTCGTGATCGGGTACGGCTTGCTGGAGCTTTACCTTGGCGTCAGCGGGCGTTCGCCCGGGGTGGCGAACTTTGCGCATCTCGGCGGTATGCTGTTCGGATTCATATTGCTGCAGCGCTGGCGCGGGAAGTGGGGATCGTAACGAAGCCGCTCCAGTACAGGTCGCGACGTCGCGCGCCGTGATGCAACTTTTTCGGGCTGAGCGGCATCAAATCAACGCAGGACTGCAGTCCTGAAGAAATCGAACAAGAGAGGATCCGGATGGAAATCAAGCGCAGAGAATTTCTCGGTAGTATCGCAGCCGGAGGTGCCGTTGTGTCGATGCCGGCTTTTTTGTCCGGCTGCGGAATCATGCAGGTAAGTGAAGTAACCGAACCGGTACCTGAGAACCCTTTTCTTACCTGGTTCGGCATCGATGAGCCGGTGATCTCCCGGGTAATGGCCGAGCTGACGGCGAACGGCGCGGATGCGGCCGATCTCTATTTCCAGCATCAACGGGTAAATTTCCTCGGCATGGAAGACGGTATCGTCAGCCGGGCGAATTCGGAAATTTCACAGGGCGTCGGGCTTCGGGCCGTCATCGGCGACCAGACCGGCTATGCCTTCACAGAGGACCTGACCCTGCCCTCGATGCTGGCAGCGGCGCGCACCGCGGCGGCCATCGCCAGCGGTGTTGCGGTGGTCCCGCCGCAGGCTTTCAGTCCCAAGAGCACCGGCGAGTTGTATACGACCACCGTGGCCTGGGCGGACATCGGGGTCGAGCAAAAACTTCCGTTGCTGCAGCGCGTCGATAGCCAGGCCCGGCAAGCGGATTCGTCCGTCGAAAAGGTCTCCGTTTACTGGGCCGATGCCGATGAACGTGTCCTGATCGCTACGCTCGATGGGCATCTCATCGCAGATCATCGGCCGATGACCCGGCTCAGTGCACAGGTCACGGCGACCCGCGACGGGGAGACGCAAAGCGGCTTCGCCAACATCGCCGCGCGGGAGGAGTTCTCCTGGTACACGGACGAGCGCGTGGACAAGATGATTGCCGAGGCGGTCGACAGAACGTTGATTCTGTTTGAGGCGAGGCGGCCGCCGGCCGGCGAGATGCCGGTCATTCTCGCCGCCGGCGCCAGTGGCATCCTGCTGCACGAGGCGATAGGCCACGGCATGGAGGCCGATTTCAATCGCAAGGGCACCAGCATTTATTCCGACATGATCGGCAAGAAAGTGGCGGAGCCGTTCATCACCATCGTCGACCAGGGCACGATTCCCAAAGAGCGCGGTGCCCTGAATTACGACGACGAGGGCAATGCATGCGGCCGCAACGTCATGGTGGAAGACGGCATCTTGCGCTCCTACCTGCACGACTCGATCAGTGCGCGGCACTATCGCGTTGGACTGACCGGTTCCGGGCGGCGTGAGTCGTACAAGCATGCGCCGATGCCGAGGATGACCTGCACGTTCATGGAGGACGGCCCGCATACGAAAGAGGAAATCATAGCGGCGGTCGACAAAGGCATCATTGCCGAGACCTATACCAACGGCCAGGTGCAGATCGGCGCTGGTGACTACACGTTTTACGTCAAGAACGGCTGGCTGGTGGAGAAAGGGAAGATCACGGCCCCCATCAAGGATGTCAACATCATCGGCAACGGGCCGGAGTCTCTTAAACGCATCACCATGGCGGCCAACGACGGCCACCTCGATACGGGCGGCTGGACCTGCGGCAAGAATGGCCAGCGCGTACCGGTCTCCCAGGGTATTCCGACGGTGCTGGTGTCCAGCATGACGGTGGGAGGCGAAAATGCTGCCTGATCTCGAGAAGCAGGCGGCACGGGCCATTGAACTGTGCACGCGCGCAGGCGCCGACGAGGCCTGGGCCACGGCGACACAGAGCCGTGAAGTCGAATTCAATTACCGCGATGGCGCGCTGGAAAAGGTGCAGGATGCAACATCCCGTGCGCTTGCGGTGCAGATCTACACCAACGGACGTTACTCCAGCCACCAGACAACGGATCTTCGTGCCGAGCGCCTCGTGGGCTTTCTCGAGCAGGCGGTGGCACTGACCCGCGCGCTCGAACCCGATCCTCATCGGCAGATTACGCCTGCCGAACTCTTTGCGGACCGTCCTGTCGATGACCTGGACCTGCTGGACAGCGCCGTAAGCGGTCTCGACCGCGACCAGCGCATGGAATGGTGCGAAGCGCTCGACGCGGCCGCCAGGGCACATTCGCGGGTCATTTCCGCGACGGCCGGAATCTATGACGGCACCACGGCGTCGGCAGCCGCAAGCAGTAACGGCTTCAGCGGATCCCGGGAGTGGTCCTACTGTTGGCTCGGTTCCAGCGTGACGCTGAAGGATCGCGGCGACCGCCGTGCGTCAGACAGCTTCTACGCCGGCGGCACGCACGTCGCCGACCTGCCGGAGGCGACGCCCATTGCTGCCACGGCGCTCGATCGCGCGCTGGTGCGCCTCGGCAGCGACAAGGGCCCGACGATCAAAACCACCATGCTGGTGGATGCGCGCGCGGCGTCCGCGCTCATCGCACGTCTGTTACAGGCGGCGAACGCCCAGAGCGTCCAGCAGGGGCGCTCGTTCTGGGCCACCTTGCAGGGCAAAGAGGCCTTCAGCGACAAGCTGACCCTGGTTGACGACCCATTGATCCGGCGCGGGCTTGCGTCCCGGCGCTACGACGACGAAGGCATTGCGGCGAGGGTATTGCCAATTGTCGAAAGTGGCGTTGTCAGCAACCTTTATGTCGACACGTATTATGGGCGCAAGGCCGGCCTGGCTCCGACGACGGGCAGCCGGTCGAACGTCCGTGTCGGCACCGGCAAGCGAACGCTGGAGGAACTGGTCAGCGATGTGGGCGAGGGCATCTACGTTACGTCCTGGCTCGGCGGTAACGCGGACGGCACGACGGGCGATTTTTCGCTGGGCTTGCGCGGGCACCTGATCGAGAACGGTGGCATCGGGCGGCCCGTTGGTGAAATGAACGTCACCGGCAACTTGCGGACCCTGTTCAGCCGGCTCGAGGCGACCGGCAATGACGTCTATGCCTATGCAACCATCCTCTCGCCGTCGCTCGTTTTTGCCGACGTCGACTTCTCCGGTGCCTGAGCGGGCAGATCGCCGGCATAAGGGGAGTGGTGGGCCCGGTAGGACTTGAACCTACGACCAAAAGATTATGAGTCTTCTGCTCTAACCAACTGAGCTACGGGCCCGCCGTTTCCTCACATGCCTGAAAAAGGGGTCGCTAGCCGGCCGCTCCTGCCGGGGCGGCAGGCGCGGACAGCGGTCACCATTAGTCTTCGATGAGGAAGCTTCGCAGCTGATCCGAACGGGTCGGATGCCGCAGCTTCCTGAGCGCCTTGGCTTCGATCTGGCGAATCCGTTCACGCGTCACGTCGAACTGCTTGCCGACTTCCTCGAGCGTGTGGTCGGTGTTCATGTCGATGCCGAAGCGCATGCGAAGCACCTTCGCTTCACGCGGTGTCAGGCCAGCAAGAACCGAATGGGTCGTTTCCTTCAGCCCCTCGGAGGTCGCCGAGTCCACCGGCGAGTGCACCGTCTGGTCTTCGATGAAGTCGCCCAGATGAGAATCCTCGTCGTCGCCGATCGGCGTCTCCATCGAGATCGGCTCCTTCGCGATCTTCAGCACCTTGCGCACCTTGTCCTCCGGCATCTCCATGCGTTCCGCCAGTTCGTCGGGCAAAGGCTCGCGCCCCATCTCCTGCAGCATTTGACGCGAAATCCGGTTCAGCTTGTTGATCGTTTCGATCATATGCACCGGTATGCGGATAGTGCGCGCCTGGTCGGCAATAGAGCGCGTGATCGCCTGGCGTATCCACCAGGTAGCGTAGGTCGAAAATTTGTATCCGCGCCGGTACTCGAATTTGTCTACCGCTTTCATCAGGCCGATGTTGCCTTCCTGGATGAGGTCCAGAAACTGCAGGCCGCGGTTGGTGTACTTTTTGGCAATCGAAATGACGAGGCGCAGATTGGCCTCCACCATCTCTTTTTTGGCGCGACGCGCTTTCGCCTCGCCGATCGACATCTGGCGATTGATTTCCTTGATCTCGGCGATCTTCAGATTGGTGAGGGTCTCCACGGCCAGCAGCTTGCGCTGCGCCCGAAGAACATCGTCCTTCAGCTTTGCCAGGGTCGAGGAGTGCTTGCGCTTGGCTCGAATATGCTTCTCGATCCAGTTGAGGTCGGTCTCGCTCTTCGGAAAGCTTGCGAGGAAGTCCTTCTTCGGCATGCCGGCATCACGCACACAGATCTGCATGACCTGCCGCTCCTGCATACGGATAACCGAAACCGAGGAGCGCAGGTTGCGTACCAGCACATCGGTCAACTTTGGCGCCAGCTTGAGTTCCATCACCTGGTCGGCCAGCTCGGCGCGAACCTTGGCGGTCTTCTTGTCCTTGCTGCCGTATTTTTCCAGCGATGTGAGCGTACGCTTGTAGAGACGTCGGATTGTGCTGACCCTTTCAGCCACTTCCTCGGGATCCGGTCCCGTGTCGACCACTTCGTCGTCGGAAGTATCGGCATCGTCATCGGACTTGGTGACAGGCGACTTGATTTCATCAGGGGCATTCGGGTCGATGAATCCGACCACGAAGTCCTGCATGCGCGTTCCCCCGGCCGTGACGGCATCGTGAACTTCCAGCATGCGCTCGAGGGTCGGCGGGAAATGCGCCATGTGGTACTTGACCTGGTTTAGCCCGTCTTCGATGCGCTTGGCGATTTCGATTTCGCCCTGCCGGGTCAGCAGTTCCACGGTCCCCATTTCGCGCATGTACATCCGCACGGGATCGGTGGTACGCCCGAACTCTGCGTCAACGCTAGCCAGCGCGGCCTCAGCCTCTTCGGCCGCGTCGTCATCGTCGTTGGAAACAGCGGTATCAGACAAAAGTAACGATTCGGCATCCGGCGCTTTTTCGTGCACGGCGATGCCCATGTCGTTAATCATGTTTACGATGTCTTCGATCTGCTCGGGATCGACGATCCCGCTCGGCAGGTGGTCATTGACTTCCGCGTAGGTGAGATAACCCTGCTCTTTCCCCCGGGCTATCAGGTCTTTTAGCTGCTGCGTCTGCTTGTTGCCGCTAATTATTGCGCGTTTTTCGGCCAAGTCCATGAACCTCCAATTAAAAAAATACAAACGAGTAAGTTTACTCCTTTGACAGGGCCTAATCCAGATTTATCCATTAATTACCGGAATCAGCTGGATCAGCCGGCACCCGCCCCAGGGACATCATCATCTTCTTGAGTTCGCTGCGCTCGTCATCCGAGAGGCTGCCAAGCCGTTCCTTCTCGATAAGCGCCTGTATGCGATCGTGGCCTGCAGCGGTGATCAACTGGGCCAGGCAATCGGACAATTCTGCGACGGGATCGAATTCTTCCGGCGGCGGCATCTCGACCGCGGCCAGTTTCCCCAGGTGGCGGCCCTGCTCGTTATTCCGCCAGCGCTCCAGTAGACCGGCCATCGTGATATTGGGTTCCGCCTGCGCGGTTTCAATGAGCGATCGCAAAAAGGCGACGCCGGGGCGGTCGATTCCGTCGAGGCGCCGGATGTCGAGCCCCGCGGCAGCCTCCGGATGATGCAGAAGAAGCGTGATGGCGCGCCTGACCACGGAGGGCCGGGAGCCCGGAGTCCCGCGTCTTTGCGAGCGCGGCCGACCAGGACCGCCGACCGGGCGGTTTCTGCCGACCTGCGGCGCGACGCGGCCCAGGAGAGCGTCGAACTTACCTGCGGCCAGGCCGACCGCCTGCGCCAGCCTGTCGATCAGCAGCTCCCGATAAACCCCCTGCGGGATGCGAGCGATCAGCGGACGCGCGAGTTCCGCCAGCCGTGCGCGGCCGTCCACGGAGCCGAGGTTGACTTGCGCCGACAGTTCGCTCAGCAGAAATTCCGAAAGCGGCAGACCCGCGTCCAGCGCCTGCTCGAAGGCCCCGGCGCCGGCCTGGGCCACGAAGGTATCCGGGTCCTGACCCTCGGGGAGAAACACAAAGGCGATCTGGCGGCCTTCCTTTACTTGCGGCAAGGCTACTTCCAGCGCACGCCAGGCGGCGGCACGCCCGGCGCGGTCACCGTCGAAGCAAAACCGGATGTCGTCGGTCAGCCGGAACAGCCGGTTGAAATGGTCCTCGCTGGTGGCGGTGCCGAGGGTGGCTACCGCGAAGTCGATGCCGTGGCGAGCCAGCCCGACGACGTCCATGTATCCCTCGACGACCACCAGACGCTCGATGCTGCGCAGCGCCTGGCGAGCCTCATAGAGCCCATATAGCTCCCGTCCCTTGTGAAACAGGACGGTTTCCGGAGAGTTCAGGTACTTGGGCGAATCCTGCCCCAGCACGCGACCGCCGAACGCGATCGTACGCCCGCGCGTGTCCTGTATCGGGAACATCAGGCGGTCGCGAAAGCGATCGTAGTGGCTGCCGTTGTCCTTGCGAATGATCAGGCCCACTGCGAGAAGCTGATCCAGCATTTCTCTGGATGTGCCGAACTTGTCCACCATGCCGCTCCAGCCGGAGGGCGCGTAGCCGATGCCGAAGCGTTTGGCGGTGGCGCCGTCGATACCACGGCTCTTGAGGTAGGCGATGGCTGGCTCGTGGGTTTTCAACTGGTCCTGGAACCAGGTCCGGGCCTTGTCCATGAGTTCGAACAGTTCGTCATACCGGCGGGCGGGGCGCTGGCCTTCCTCACGTGGAACCTGGATGCCCATCTGGCGGGCCAGCGCTTCCACGGCCTCGGGGAATGCGAGATGGTCGTGCTCCATGAGAAAGCCGAGAGCCGTGCCGTGGGCGCCACAGCCGAAACAGTGGTAAAAGCCTTTTGCGGGACTCACCGTGAACGAGGGCGTATTTTCGTCGTGAAAGGGGCACACGGCCTTGTATTCCCGCCCGGCTTTTTTCAGCTGAATGCGAGTGCTCAGGACCTCGACGATATCCGCGCGGGAGATCAGATCATCAATAAAGTGCTGGGGAATCAGGCCGGACATCTCATCGCTTGTCGTTCTCGCGGCTACTGTTGCGATTCCCGGGAATCGCCCCGGGCAAGCATAGCCAATGGCGGGCACTGCGCCAGCTTTTTTGCCGGCCCGTCAGATCCAGGGTGCCTGTCGGCTGTTTCGCGGGCCCGTCCGGATGGTGCGGCGGGTCAGGCTTGCGCGAGCCGGGCCTTTACTCTGGCGCCGACGGTCCCCATGTCGGCCCGCCCCTCTACCGTGGTTTTCAGCTGGCTCATCACTTTGCCCATGTCCCGGACGCCTGCGGCGCCGGTCTCGGCGATAGCGCGCTCGATAGCAGCCTCCAGTGCGGCATCCGAAAGAGGTTCCGGAAGATAGCGTTGCAGCACCTTTATTTCGGCCAGTTCCGTATCCGCGAGATCGGGGCGGCCGCCTTCCCGGAATTGCGTCACCGAGTCGCGGCGTTGCTTGACCATCTTGCCCACTATGGCGAGGACGGCCGCGTCGTCCAGTTGGATCCGCTTGTCGATCTCGACCTGGTTAATGGCGGCGCGCAGGAGACGCACCACTTTCAGCCGATCTTTATCGCCGGCCTTCATGGCGTCCTTCATATCGTTCTGGATCTGCGCTTTGAGCGTCATAACTGTCTGCGCTTCAGCGGGTTAATGGGCGAGGGTGAACCGTAATTGCGGAGGCTGGCGCAGTCGAGGGTGGTGCGGGGCAAGCAAATCGGGAGCGAGGGGGCTCATGCATCCCGACCGGCACCCGCGTCAGTAAAGGCGTTTGCGCCTCGACACTTCCCGCGAAACGCGCTTCAAATGGCGTTTTACGGCAGCCGCTTTCTTGCGCTTACGTTCCTGCGTGGGCTTTTCGTAGAACTCGCGGCGGCGAAGCTCGGTCAGCACGCCGGCCTTCTCACAGGCGCGCTTGAAGCGCCGCAGGGCGGCGTCGAAGTATTCGTTTTCCTTGATGCGGACACTCGGCATAAAAAATTTGTTCCAGTCGACCAGCCAATCGAGGCCAAGACCATAAATAAACCG
>JBBDSK010000086.1:0-8569 GCA_040904985.1 Woeseia sp.
GTGATTGCGCCTTCAATCTCTATATTGATCCAGTCTACCGACCATGAAAATCCAGGAAGCCTTTCCGGGGTCAGGATCGCTCCGACGCTCCAGGATGAGCTGTCCTCATTTTCGAGATTGGGATTTCCGCCGGATATCGCCTCTTGCCGCAAGGTAACGATGTCGGAAGAGAAATCATCAAGATCGATCCCCGAGGGAGCTGCATTCTCACAGTTTGCCCGCCTCTGGTCTGGATCCGGACCAGCGAGAATGAACTGCGGATCACAAGGGTCGTTGGCCGTCGTTCGTATGTCGGACCGCGGCAGGAAAAGCTCTGTCACAGCCGGTGCGCGGATCGCTTCGGTGTAGTTACCGCGCAAGAGAAGCGAGCTGCCAATCCCCGGCAGGTTCGGCCGGAGGCGCCCACCGGCGGTCCAGGTGACATCCCCGCCGGAACGCGAGTTGTCAACGTAGCGCACGGCCCCCTCTACTTCTAAGGTGTCGATGACCCCGCTGTCACTTTGAAAAACCGGCACGAGCGCCTCGCCGTAGAATTCCGTCGTATCGAATTTACCGAAAACGTCAACCAGCGGCCCAAACTCGGCGAGTGCATTCAGCGCCGAGCGGTCATTCGTAAAAGAGGACTGCTCGCGACGGTGGGTCACGCCGGCAGCGACGCCTACAGGTCCCGCAGGGGCTTCGAAAAGCGTACCTGCAATATTCGCATCGTAAACGATCTGGCGGTTCTCGGACTTCGCGATTGACGGCTGTATAATGTACGCCTTTTGCTGGTCTGTCAGCGGATTGAATCCCAGCGGGTTGAACGGTACGCACTCGGTTACCGCTGTTCTATGCAATGGAAGGATGGACGGGTCCACGATACCTTCGACCTGCACCCGGCAAGCGGGGTCGCCGGTTTCCGGATCGATCACCGCATCCAGTGCAAAGGCA
The DNA here is from genome assembly GCA_040904985.1 of Woeseia sp. Classification (GTDB taxonomy): domain Bacteria; phylum Pseudomonadota; class Gammaproteobacteria; order Steroidobacterales; family Woeseiaceae; genus IDS-8. The sequence continues at coordinate 931 of JBBDSK010000086.1, forward strand.
AATCGCTCTGCGTCGATGTTGGGCGATTCTATGACGCTGGCACTTTTTCCGTACACAGCCGCGAGGTCCCAGCGCCAGTCACGCCCGAACAGATCGAGTTCCCCTTCGAGGCCGGTAACAAAACGGAACACGTCCTGATTCATGAAAAAGGGCGCGTCGCCTTCGACGTCCAGGTTGGAGCGGTTTATCTTGAAATATTGCGCTACAGGGTCGCCGTTTCCATCAACAAGGGCCGGATCATATGCGTCGTTCAAAATCAGGATCTGCCTGAGCTGATCCGTAACGAACGGGTTATCGTTAATATTTATCGGAATTCCCGGCCGTAGCTGTGCGGGCCCCGACAGGTCAGCCATTGCCCGTGGCGTACTGACCAGTTCCTGCGCCTCTGTACGGGATACCAGTCCCTCGACGAAGACGCGCGTATTGTCAGCCAGGTCGTAATGCGCGTTTGCACTGTAGATAAACCGGTCAACCGGATTAATGAGCGCATTCGTCGTTGGAGTGTTCATAAGAACCGGGTTATCGTTCCCGTTTCCACCCTGGGTAAACACTGCATTCCGCGGCGTACCAAGGTTGAGTTCATCCCAGGTGCGTAACGTGCCGTCGACGTCGAACGCCAGAGGGTTGCCATTCGCGTCTTTCAGAGCATTTTCAAAATTGTTGAATGCATTGATTCTGAGCCGCCGGTTCGGATCTGTAGGATCGCCACCGATCGCGGGCTGTGAACTATTCAAGTGAATGTAGAAATTGCTGGCATCTTCGCACAGAAGGAAGTCGGGAATCCCGTCCTCCGGCCCTGTATTGGCAGGGTTTTCACAAAATGCACTGTCCCGCCGTGCCACCTTGTTGCGGTCGGCCCGCAGGCCGCCCAGGCTGGAGTATTCGACAGCTACAACGGCATTACCTCTTCCACCGCCGAAATTGCCGCCCCAAAGCCCGCGGGCGCGGAAAGAGTCGGTGTCCCCGTTCTCATCAAAGCCGTGCTGCACGTCGGTTGTGAAACCTTCGTAGTCATCCTTGAGAATGACATTGACCGTGCCAGCAATCGCGTCTGTTCCGTAAACCGGGGCACCGCCTGTGAAGATAGTTTCAACACGATCGACGAGTGCTGTTGGAATGATATTCATATCAACAGACAGACCCGGGTCTGCGCTTGTCTCCGTGACCGTTGGTATAACAGAGCTGATTACGCGGCGTCCGTTGATCAGAGTCAGGGTACGCGCTGTGCCGAGCCCGAACACGTTAACGAAGTTCTGTCCGATGGAAAATGTGTCCTGGTTGCCGCGCGCATCCAGGCCAAGACCGAAGGCAGGATTTTCGCTCAATGCATCGCCGACGTTTTCAAAACCGCGCTCATCGATGAAAGCAGAATCGACCTGCACGGCAGGCTGCAACGTGTCGAAGCCGGCCCGGGTGATGCGAGACCCGGTGACAACGATTTCCTCGAGCGCTTCGGCTTCATCGGACTGAGCCATGACCGGCCCCATCCCTGCGCCTGCCAGAAACACCACGGAAGCTCCCACCACCAGTCCCCGGATTCTCCGGCGGTGACCGTTTCGCTTTGCTGTAGATGAGATCATCTGCTTCATCCCCCTTAAATTTCCCACGAAAACTCTCCCCCTGCTCCGGCAAAGCCTGAAAGGACAGGCGCAAGAATCGAAAAAATCCTCGCGCCGGAGCCATGCAATATCGTCCGCGCCCTGAACCCATGCCTGCTCATGACAGAACGCATCATAATGCATCACGGGTCATGAAATTCTGCTAATTTGGCAGCGAGAATGCACTATGACACATCTTCTGGTGCTGCGCAACAGAGGAAACAAGCACGATGATGCATGACGCTCGGTGTGTGTCGCGATCCAGGGACTTCCGTGCCGGCAGTATCCGCCGGTCTCCGCGAAGCTAGCTCGACGGCTGTTGCACCAGCCAAGAATGGTCCAGCTCGGCCAGCCGCGGGCAGCCGATCTGCGCGAGGGTGCAGTCAACCTCCTGCTGGAGGATCTGGACCGCTCTGCTGGCGCCGCGCTGACCGCCCGCGGCGACGCCATAAATCCATGCCCGGCCGCAGAAGACAAACTCGGCGCCCGTCGCGATGGCCTTAACTATGTCGGCGCCGCTGCGAACTCCGCTGTCCAGAATGACCGAGATACTGTCGCCGACTGCAGCCCGGATGCCGGAAACGACCCCGAGCGATGCCGGTGCTGAATCGAGCTGCCTGCCGCCGTGATTGGAGACGATTATCCCGTCCACGCCTTCCTCGGCGGCACGACGTGCGTCGCTGGCCTGGAGAATCCCCTTTAGCACCAGTGGCCCGGACCAGCGTTGCCTGATCGCCCTGAGCGCCGCCCAGTCGAACCCACCGGATATTTGCGAGGCCATGAAGCTGGCCAGGGACTGGCGCTTTGCGGCGCCGTCCATATAACGCTCGAGATTGGCGAAGGTGGGAATGCCGTGTTTCAGCACGCCCAGGGCCCACGCCCTCCGCCGGGCAAAGTCGAGCGCCCCGCCTATCCCGAGCCGCATTGGCAGGCCAAAGCCGTTGCGGAGGTCGCGATTTCGCTTTCCGGGTACCGGTACGTCGACAGTAACAACCAGAGCCCCGCACTGCGCCGCCTCAGCCCGCGACACGAGGTCGAAAGTAATCTCCTGGTTCGAAGACGGATACAGTTGAAACCAGACATTTCTTCCGCCGATTGCGGCAATCTCCTCAATCGTCGAGGCACTTGCCGTGCTCAATATAAAAGGGATGTTCTCACTTGCCGCGGTTGCGGCGGCCATTTGTTCGGCTCTGGGCCAGATCAGGTTGGCAATTCCGATCGGTGCAAAGCCAAACGGTGCGGCGTATGTCTTGCCGAATAGCGTTACCGTAGAGTCACGGCTACTGACGTCAACCAGGTACCTGGGCTTGAGCAATAAGTCGCGGAATGCCGCGCGATTGCGCACAAGGCCAGATTCGCTGTCAGCACCGCCTTCCAGATAATCGAATATGACTTTCGGAACGCGGGATTGCGCCATTGTTCGCAGGTCGCTGATCGCCGCGACTTTTTTCATGCCATCAACCGCCCTTGCCCTTACCGGCAGCGTTCGGGCGCTTTGCAAGTTCCCTCACTGCATCCAGGTCTACGTCAAAACCCAGCCCCGGCGAATCCGGCAAATCAAGCCACCCGCCAACGGAAACAGGCAAGTCCCCGAAAACCTGGCGGCAGCATTCGACGGCTCCCAGGTGGTATTCCACCATGCCGCCGTTCATCACTCCGCCATGCAGGTGCATATTATGGTGAGGCCAGGCGCCGCCATTATCGATACCCGTGTTGAAGGCGTGAGCCATGCCGGCGATTTTAAGGCACTGCGTGTAGCCACCTGTGATGGTGACGTTCGGTTGAAGTACGTCGAGTGCCTTTGCGACAAGAAACTCACGAAACCGATACGCGAGGCCCTCGTTTTGCCCGCCCGCCAATGGGATTGTGGTTCTTTGGCGCAGATCCGCGAGAGCGCGGGCATCGTTTTGAGTCACGGGCTCTTCAAAAAAGGAGATATCGTACGGCTCCAGACGATTTGCAAGTTTTGCGGCATTGAATGGATCCAGGTTGCAGTTTGCATCTACGAACAGGGCAACCTCCTCGCCGACAGCATCCCTCACCAATGCAACTCGCCGGATGTCCTCCTCGATCACCGACTCTACCGCTCGGGGTTCATCCCGCCGCTTCAGGGCACCGTGACCTACTACCATCTTTAGCCGATTGCTGCCGGACGATATTGCCCGCTTCGCTGCAGCAACCAGCGCATCCCGATCATAAAAAGGGAAGCCGAACGTTGTATAGGTCGGGACCCGGCTCCGCGCTCCGCCGAGCAGCCGCCAAAGCGGTTGCTCCAAAACCTTTCCTTTCAGATCCCACAGGGCGATATCGATAGCCGCAATGGCGTGACATGCATATCCGCCTTGCCCCCTTGGCGCAAGAAGCCAGTAAAGCTTCTCCCATATTCTTTCGGTAGCAAGGGGATCTTCACCAACGAGTGCCGGCGCTGCCACACGTTCCACAATCGCCGCAATCACCTCTTCCTCGGTAATGGCGGTCATGCCGGTTCCAGTCAAACCGTCATCGGTTTCGATCTGCACGAGGCACATACTCAAGCTCGATTCGTGTGCCTTGCCGCCAGTGTCGAATTTCATTCCGACATTGAGGGGATACGCCGTAACCTTCGCGATTTTCATGTTATTGGACTTCCTTACCAGGGTGCGTCAGAGGAGAAGGCCGGGGAGCCATAGCGCGACGCCCGGAGCAATGCAAAGTATCACTGCGGTGACTGCCAGCAGCCCCAGGAACGGTGCGGAACCCAGCATGATGTCGCGAAGCGACACCTCCGGCGCAATTGCCTGCACGACGAAGAGATTCACTCCTATAGGCGGCGTGATGAGCCCCATTTCCATGATAATCGTTACCAGAATACCGAACCACACTGGATCGAAACCGGCGGAAAGCACAAACGGCAGGAACATCGGTGCGACAATGACGACAATGGCAAACGGTGGCAATATCAGCCCCAGGGCCAGCATTGAAAGACATAGCAGGAACAGTGTTACCCATCGATTGCTACTGAAGTCCAGCAATAGCGCAGTAATTTCACTGATTGAGCCCTGGAAAGCGAGGTACTGGTTGAGGTAATAGGAAAAGGCGGCAATCAGCATGATAAAGCTCGTCTCCCTGACGGCCTTCATCATGATTTGACCCCAGATGGACAGGGCAGTGACGCGGTATACCATGGACACCAGCGCAACGGCACCGACCGCGCTCAAAGCAGCAACCTCGCTGGGTGAAGCCCAACCGCCATAAAGTGCAAGCATGACGCCCACGATCAGGGCGAAGAATGGAACTACGCGCAGACCAGCTCCGGAAGAGTTGGCACGTCCGGCGTTTTCGCTCAGCTCACCGGAGCTCCTCTCGTGCTGTCGAACAGCGAAGGCCACGTAAGCGGCGAACAGCAAGACGATGATCAGTGCGGGCACTATGCCGGCAAGAAAAAGGCTTCCTATCGACGTCTCCGTGACAATGCCGTAGATGATCAGCACAACGGATGGCGGGATCAGGATACCCAGTGTTCCGCCGCCTACGATAATGCCGGTAGCAAGCCGCGGCGGATAACCGCGCTGCATCATCTCAGGCACGCCGGAAGAACCGATCGCCGCCGCTGTTGCAGGGGAAGACCCGCTGAGGGCGGAGAAAAGGGCGCAGCCGCCGATCGTTGATATGCCGAGACCCCCGGGAAATGAAAGGAGCCGATGCAGTACGCTGTAAAGATCAGCTGCAGCAGGACTTGCGGCAATAACCGCGCCCATCAGTACGAACAGCGGAATTGCGAGGAGTTCGAACGATTCCAATCCCTCGAAAAGCGAAGCAGCAATATAAAGGACCTCGCCCGGGTTGCCGGCGATCAGCGTCAGGATCGTTGCCGTCAGGCCCAGCGCGTAGGCGACAGGCACTCCCAAGCCGAGAAGTAACACGAGCAGGGCAAACGCCGCTATGGCATGCGTAACCGGATCCATCAGTGCGCGGCCCTGTTGCTCTTGATAATTTGCGGCGGCTCGTGGTCCGAAATCGTCAGGATAATCTCGAGTGCCATAGTGACGACCAGCAGCGCGGCGCCGACGGGGATAGAGAGAAACGGTATCCAGAGCGGCGGGCCCCAGATGGTATCGCTGTGCCATCCACGATCGAAGGCCGTCCACATATCGTGCCAGCCGGAGTGGAAGATCAAAGCGAAGAACGCAAGCGTGGCCGAATCTCCGGCAATCTTGTGAAATCGCTGCCATCGCGCGGACAACAGGTCCCGCAGCGCGTTGATACCAATCTGCCCGCCTGCTACATGCGTATAGGCGGCGCCAAAGAAGGTCGCGTACAGAATCAGGTAGATGCCAGCCTCCAGCTCCCAGGTGGTACTCTTACCAAAGAGATTTCGCGCCAGGACACCATAGGTTATGGAACAGGCGGCAAGTGCGAGCGCAAATGCCGCTAGCAAAGCGAAAAGCCTGTTAACCTTCAACAACACCGAGTACGCGGTTTTGATCAAGCGCACAAAGGGACTGCCACTGGCTCTCCAGCTGCGGGCACAATCACGGCCGGCATGCACCCGCACCGCGACCATTTAGCGGGGCTCGGAAATGGCAGCGAGAATTTCCCCACCCCCGGGCACGCTCGCCCGATAGTACGGCCACGAATGGGCCTTCGCTTCGGCCATCCAAGCGGCAAACTCATTGTCTGTGAGTTCCACGAGTCGAACGCCTTCCTGCGCGAAGCTTGCCGCCATTTTCTCCATTTCCGCCTTTGCCATTTCCACGAAATACCTCTCTCCCTCCGCCATCACATCGTCGAGAATTGCCAGGTGCGCTTCGGAAAGCTATTGCCGGAGGCCCCGGCTCATCAGCACGAAATGGCCGCCGGCAAGAAAGCTGCGGCCCACCACGATTTCCCTGACGACTTCCTGCATTGAATAGCCCAGGAAGGAGGAGACGGTGCTGAAAAGCACGTCCAATGAACCCGTCTGCAGCCCAAAATACGTATCGGCTGCGGGCATCGAGCTTATCGACGCACCGTTCGCCGCCAACAAGGTCTCGAGAGGCGCACCCATGCCGCGCATGGAAATGCCGGACAGGTTATTCGGCAGCCGTGGCACGGACTCCCGTCCCGCATAGGTAGCCGGAACCCAGAGGATGGACGCCATATGGACGTCGGCACGCTCGACAGACTCCGCCAAGAGATCCCACACGCGGCGCTCGCGCCAGGCGAGGCCCTCCTCCAGCGAGCCGATCACGCCAGGCAGTGCCCCGATGTTAGCCGCGGGGACTCGCCCTGAAAGCCACGGCATGGGATAAATCGCAAGGTCGATACGGTTCGTCCGCAAGCCCTCGTACTGCTGCCGGCCTTTAAAGAGCTGCTGGTTCGGAAAGATGCGAATGGCGACTTCTCCCCCGGTCCTTTCCGCCATACGCTCTGCGACGAACATCGCCCATTTATGCCTCGGGTCATTCTCGGTAAACGGGTGGCTCAATCGTATGTCGCCCCGGAGCTCGTCGCGATCACAGGCAGCGACAAGCACCAGCATCATCAAAAGGCTGCCGGCAGCAGGCGCTGCTTTTCGTAGTAGGTTCACGAACGTCTCTTTAACTGGCAGGCGAATTGAACGTGCGGCATCCCGGGGAACACTCATCGAATTACGATGCATTGTGTAACATGCATTATATGACATTGTCCAAGATTTGTTACCAGGCCCGAGCAGGGAACGCCCGCCGGCTTTCTCAGGCACAGGCTCGGTTGCCTGTCGCTACGGAAGCGACGGCGGTGGGCAAACGTGCCGCATGGGCGGTCGTGTTCGGGCTCAATTCCTCCCGCCAAGAAATATCTCTGCGACCCGAACCAGCCCGTCCACAGCTTCCGGTACCGTCTTTTCTGAAGTGTCGAAGGTAGCGTCCGCGCGCGCGTAATCACCTTCACGCGCGTCGAGAATCGCCTTGAGATCAGCCATGGCAGCGGGATTGCTCCCCATCGGCCTGAAGTCGCCTTGCGCCATGACCCGCGACATGTGCTCCTCGGGAGTCGCCTTGAGCCAGATGGAATGGGATGACATCAGCAACCTTCTATAGGTC
>JBBDSK010000087.1:0-5100 GCA_040904985.1 Woeseia sp.
CTTGATGCGGCGCCGCGAGAATGGTTCATTATTTGCGACGGGGTACACTAGCTTCGTCACAATCCCGCCAGTGAAGTCGCCCGTCTCCTGCAATATTGGCTCCGGCCGCCCCTCGGCCGGCCGCCGGGGGCGCCCCGAAGGGCAATTCGGTTATGGTTGGTCGCTCCTGCCCGTTCGGAAGGCCCAGGCAAAAAGAATGGCTTACTCAGCACGCAGAATCCGGTATTGGCTCTGCGCCGCGTCGCTGGCGTTGCTGGCCGCGTGCGGCGGCTGGCCGGAGTACCCGGCATCGTGACGTTAAGCATGCGGCTGTTACTCACCCTGCTGTTCATGGGCCTTCTCCTTGCGCTGTCCGTGGTTCCGGGGCGCGCTCAGCAAGGCGATTCGGCTTTCGTCTGGTTCGTCGCCGCGACGCCGGCGCCCGTACAAAAAGTCATGCATCTCGTTCTTTACGCGCTGCTCGCCTTTCTCTGGGCGTGGACACTCTCGGCCGTAGAAAGCCTGGCGGTTAGATTGGCGGCGTCGCTGATCATTGCCATCGCCTGGGGAGCGCTGCTCGAATGGTCGCAGACCCGCATTCCCGGCCGTTTCGGCACGCTGATGGACGCGCTGCTGAATGCGGCGGGCGCCCTGCTGGGGATTCTCGCCGCCTTGCTGTTGCTGTAACGGTCGGGCGCGATAAAGACCGCGCGCGAGGGCGAGTCCGTTTCACATAACCCGGGACTCATTCGGATCTGTGACAAGAGTCTCGTTGTCCGCCGAGAAACCGGTTGCAAGAAGAATAAGCCGACGCCAAGATACTTCCACGATAAAGGCAAACCCGTCGAAAGACGGCGACGCAAAGCCACCGGTCTAAGGACGCAAGTCTACGATAGCGGGGTCGCCGAACGGCCGCATCGATCATTCGCCATCCGCGCGAATGATGCTATCCGGCATCAAAGCGCACCCTTGCATCGTTCGAACGACCGCTGGCCTTGCCATCAGAGACATGGAAAGGACGGCCGGCGCAATGCAATATTCATGGTTCCCTGCAAGAATCCTCGTCAGTCTTCTGGCAATGTCCGTTTTCGCCGGCTGCGGCGGGGAAAGCGGAGAAGAGGACACGCCCGATACCGGTAGCGGCACCGCAAACGCCTCGCCTACCATCTGGGGCACTCCGAGCACTTCCGTAGCCGTCGGAACCCAGTACGTCTTTTCACCGGAGTCGGAAGACCCCGACGGCGACGTATTGACGTTCGAAATCGACAACAAACCCGCCTGGGCTTCCTTCAGTACCTCGAGCGGCGCATTGCAGGGCGTGCCGCAATCGGGCGATGAAGCCACCTACAGCGGGATTGTCATCTCGGTGACCGACGGCGTGAGTGTTGCCGCGCTGCCGAGCTTCTCCATCACGGTCAATGCCGACGGCTCGGGCGGCGGCGGCGGAACGTCCAGTTCGGCTCCCACAATCAGCGGCAAACCGAACAACGGTGTCGTCGTGGACACGGTTTACGCCTTCCAGCCGGAGGCATCCGATGCCGATGGCGATTCGCTCAGCTACTCCATCGTCAACAAGCCGTCCTGGGCCGCCTTCAGTACGACCGTCGGCCGGCTGTCGGGCACGCCGGGCAGCGCTGACCTGGGCACCACATCGAACATCCAGCTGTCCGTCACCGACGGTGACTACATCGACGCCCTCGAACCCTTCTCCATAACCGTGGACAGCACCGGCGCGGGTTCGATCACGGTTTCCTGGACAGCGCCGACGGAGAACGACGACGGTTCGCCGCTGCAGGACCTGGCAGGCTACCGCATCTATTACGGAACGATTTCGGGCGAATACAACCAGGTCCCGATCGAAGTGAACTCGAGCGGCGTCACGACGTTCCTGGTGGACAATCTCGCATCCGGTACCTACTACCTGGTGATGACCAGCGTCAATGACGCGAACGTCGAAAGCGTCTACTCCGGCGAACTGCAGTTCGAGATCAGCTGAGGCGGCTCATCGCCCGCCGCCCGTCGCGGGGCGGGCGGTCCATTTCAGTATCGTCACCAGGAAAGCCGGCAAAAACGTCAAGGTTACGAGCGTAGCGAACAGCAGCCCGAACAGCACGACGACGCCCACGCCGCGATAAAGCTCGGTGCCGGCGCCCGGAATGAACACGAGGGGTGCCAGCCCGAAAATCGTCGTGATCATGGTCATCAGGACCGGGCGAATCCGGCTTGCGACAGAACTCCAACGCCGCCGGCCAACGCGTTGGTGAAGCTTCGGTAGTTCCGGAAGGCCTCGCCCATCGCCACATTCTATAAGGAGGTTATGTGAACTCGCCATGCGGGCGAACGCGATCGCCCGGCTTGCCATAGCCGCTGCTGCCGGTGACGTTGGCAACAGGTCAGAAGCGGGCCGTTAGCTCCGCGAAAATGCTGGCGTCTCTGCGGCCCTCGGCGTCGGCGTGCGTGACCGGCTTTGCGATCTCGAGGTAGCCGGAAAGCCAGTCGCCTTTCTTTGAAAAGCCCAGTCCTGCTGACGAAGCGGATTGTCGGTCTCCACCGTCGTTACGCCAGGCCGTGCCCACATCGTAAAAACCGTAGAGGTCCGTGCGCGCCATCCACCCAGAATCGCGCCCCAGCCTTCGCTTCAGTTCCAGCTTGTTGCCGATACCGTTGTCCCCGCGCACCGCGGCGGCTTCGAATCCGCGGCCGATTCGCCCGCCGCCGACTTTGAAGCGCTTGATGGACGGCAGAACGTCGGGCGACATGTGTCCGACCGCATCCCAGCGCCAGGTCCAGAGCTCGCTCAGTCGCCAGACCCTGACGTAGTTCAGGCTCAGGATTGTAAAGACGTGCTCCGTTCTGTCACCGGATCTCGCAAAATTGTCGAACCTGCCGCCGAGCCCATTGATGCCCTGCTCCAGTTCGGCGGATACCAGACTCTGGCTGCTGTTGCCTCGCATGCTGCGGAACAGGCCCAACTGAACGCTGCGCAAGCGTTCCTCGCGGGCCACGGCCTCGTTGTAGCTGACGTCCAGGTCTTCTAACGTCAGGCCGCCCCAGAATCCGGCTTCGCTTGCCGATTCCCGCTGCATGACATGCCGGACTTTTGCAGACCAGCGTTCGCGGCGCTGTTGCACCTCTATACCCTGTGTCTCGAACTGCAGCGAGGTCACGGTCGCCTGCAACTGCGCCGAGGTGCCGCGGTCGCCGAGCGCGCTGTTGGTGAAAAGGCCGCCTCCGATGTAATTGTCGCTGTTCTCTGCGCTGGTGAAAAAAAGGCCGCTGGCATTTTCACCGCCAAACAGCCCGTTGGCGACCAGCCGTCCGAACACCAGGTTTCGCCCGATCGCCTCCGTACCGCGGTTGGAAAGCTTTATGCTGCCCTCGACCGGCTTCCAGTCCGACTCCAGCGCAATGATGAACGCGCCGCTGCGCTCTTCGTCGGGTTTTGCCGCAACCTCGATCTTTAGCCCGGGCAGGCGCCGCGCCTGACGTAGCAGGCTGCGGATTTCTTCCGGGCGCATCGACAGCGGCGATGGCAAACTGCTTGCGAGGTTTTCGAGTTCCTTTCGGTAAGGACCTGCGCTCCCGTTCATCTCGACGCGGGAGACACTGGCCTGCCTGAGCTTGATGCGGACGATACCTGAACTCGTGCCACGGTCCGTGATGAAGTAGCCCGGGCGGGAGTATCCGGCTAGCCGATATTTCTGCTGCAAGGCTTCAGCGATTGCGGCGGCCGTGGATTCCGTCGCCGGTTCGCCCAGATAAGCTTTATACGTTTCGAACAGTTCCGTCTGGTCGTACGCGGTACTCTGCTGGATGATTACCGCATCCAGCAGAGGAACCACTGCCGCCTGTGCGGGTGCAAGAACGGCAGCCGATAGTGTTATGGCAAATTTCGCCATCACGGTCGCCGATTTCCTTCGAACGCGACAATGCGCGGCCGTTATGACAAAACGGCAAAAAATCTTCATGAGATTCATACCGTAATTGTGGTCCGTTCTTCGCGGCGGCGACGTGATTCGGCTCACGGCCAGGGACACCCGCATCACCGCACTGTGACTGGTTTCATAGCGGCAGACGGCAATACAACAATAGAATGCGGGACGATTTAACCGTCAGGACAGTCTGATGCCCGACAAAAACAAAGCAGCGCTGCGAAGCTGGCTGATGTCTTTTCCTTCCAACCTCACTCCCGCTTTGCTCATTTCCTGCTTCCTGTTCGTATCCATTGCAGCCGTTGCGCAGCTGCAGGGTTCCAACGAACTGAAAGTGGTTGAAGCGAGCGGCGCCGTCAAAATTCGGCAGGAGGAGCTTTGGCTGTCACCGGACATCGACATGATGCTCGACCTGCCCGCCGTTATCTCCACGGGGGCCGACGGTTCGATCAAGCTGGCGCAGAAAGAGACGGCGATATCCATCGCGGCCAACAGCGCGATCGAACTGCTCGAAGGGCCGGCCGCGGGACAGATAGTGGAACGGGTCGTACAGGACAGTGGCAGCGCGTTCTACGACGTGGAATCGGGCAAGTCCACCCGATTCAGGGTCGAGACGCCTTATCTCGTCGCGGTCGTCAAGGGCACTCAGTTCAACGTCACGGTGGCAGCTGAATCGTCGACCGTCGCGTTGTACGAAGGACAACTGCGCATAGAAGCTCCTGACGGCAGCGACGCGGTCGACCTGCACAAGGGACAGATCGCGAAGCGCCATCGCGGCGATTCCCGCATTACCGTACTCGCCATGGAAGATGGAGAACCCGTTGCACGGGAGTCCCTGCCGGCAATCGGTGGTGGCGCTACGGCAGAATCCGCCGAAGCGGACATCGGCATCGAGAGCGACGACACGCTCGATGCGGAGTCGCTCGAGTTGACGGGAAGCGGCGACCTTGCGGGCGACGACATACTTGACGCGAGTCTCGACAGCGACGTGGATCTCGACGATGCAAGCCTCGATACCGGGCTCGATGCCGATGCCGACCTCGGCGACGGCACACTCGATACGAGCCTCGACAGCGACCCGGCTCTCGACGACGCGACAGCGGATACCAGTCTCGACGCCGATGCCGATCTCGACGACGGCACACTCGATACGAGCCTGGACAGCGACCTGGCTCTCGACGACACGACA
>JBBDSK010000087.1:5200-8521 GCA_040904985.1 Woeseia sp.
CGACGGCACACTCGATACGAGCCTGGACAGCGACCTGGCTCTCGACGACACGACAGCGGATACCAGTCTCGATGCCGATGCCGATCTCGCCGACGGCACACTCGATACGAGCCTGGACAGCGACCTGGCTCTCGACGACACGACAGCGGATACCAGTCTCGATGCCGATGCCGATCTCGCCGACGGCACACTCGATACGAGCCTGGACAGCGACCTGGCTCTCGACGACACGACAACGGATACCGATCTCGACGCCGATGCCGATCTCGCCGACGGCGACGCAGACCTCGGTCTGGATAGCGATACCAGCGTCGATGACACGACTCTCGATGCGGAACTCGAGGCGGACGCCAGCCTTGAGGACGCAAACCTCGATGCCGATGTCGAGACGAACCTCCTGTAAAGCATCGACGAAGAGTCGCAAACTTGAGGATACCGGCGACCTGCTGCAGAGGTCTCCCGGGAGGGCAAATGCAATTTCGGCCAAACCGGCACCGCCTTCCGTGGCCGCTCATCGCAGTCGCGGCGCTCGCGCTGGCGGCCCTCGCCGCGAACAGCGATTTCGGGCAGCGTCTCGAGCATGAATTTGCGGACAGCGGCGCCTCCCTGCTGCTGCACGAGGTCGAAAGCGATGTGGTCATCGTCGGCATCGATGCCCGGAGTCTCAGCGAACTTCAGGACTGGCCATGGCCCAGGCGTTACCACGCGGATCTCATCAATCGCATCGCAACGGCCGCGCCGCGGCGACTGTTTCTCGATATCGATTTCAGCTCGAGATCGAACGCAGAGGATGACCAGCTTCTGGAGTCGGCGCTTGCCACGTGGAAAGGCGAGCCGGTCGTCCTGCCCGCGTTCTACCAGCAGGCATCGGCATCTGAAAGGCGGCTCCTGCTGACGGAGCCGTTGCCGCGGCTGCGCCGTCACGCCGTGCTCGGATCCGTGAACCTGCTCCCGAGCGAGGACGGGCTTGTGCGCAGCATGCAGACCGTCTGGGACGTGGACGGCCGGCAGCTCCCCGCCGCGGCGGCTCTCCTGCACGGCCTGCCGCAGGACTCTTCAGACCCTCGCCAGTGGATCGACTTCACCATCGATCCGGCTTCGTTCCGCTACCTGTCCTTCATCGATGTCCTGGCCAACGGGGTCTCCGCGGAACATTTCGCGGGAATGACTGTGTTTGTCGGCGCGACGGCAGTCGAACTCGGGGACATGATTGCCGTGCCACTGCATCAGTCACTGCCCGGGGTGGTGGTCCAGGCGCTCGCCTACGAGACGCTGCGCAACGGGCCGCCGGCCAAACTTCGCCCGCCGCTCTACTGGCTCGCCCTTTCCGCTGCCATTGTGCTGTTGACCTTTCTGTTCGGCCGGCAATCGTGGCAGCGGAACGTCCTCGTCACCGTTCTCGCCCTGGCAGCCGTCGCTTGCGTCTGCCTTTATTCTTACACCGTGCTCAACACCATCCTGCCGGTCGTGCCGGCGGCTATAGCAATCGCCCTTGCCTACCTGTTGTCGACCCTGAGGTCCCTGCAACTCGAGACGCTGCGCGCCCTGTCGTATGCGCTCGGGTTCAGGAAGCGCGACGCACTGCTGAAAAGCATCGTGCTGTCATCCTCCGACTGCATTGTCTGTATCGCCGCAACAGGGAAAATCATGACGGCGAACCCCGCTGCAACCGCGCTTTTTGCCTGTCCTGCCCGAGAACTTCAGGGGTGCTCTATATTCGAGTTCCTCCCGTCGCTGGCGGACGGCCGTTCCGGCGCAAGCCGCTTCGGCGCACTGTCCGGCGATATTGCGGAATACACGGCCCGCACGAAGAAAGGCGATGAATTTCCGGTCGAGCTGTCGCTGAGCCGCGTGCGCTTCAGGGAGGAGGAACTCTACACAGCCATAGTCCGGGACATCAGCGAGCGAAAGGCACAGCAGCACCAGTTGCAGTTCCAGGCGACTCATGACCCGTTGACCACTCTGCCGAACCGGCCCGCTCTCGCCGCCCGCCTGGATTCCGTCCTGGCGCAGCGCGATGCAAAGCACCCGGTGGCCCTGATGATGATCGACCTGGACCGCTTCAAGGAAGTGAATGACACGCTGGGCCACAACGTGGGGGATTACGTCCTGTACGAGGTCGCCCGGCGACTGCAGCGCATTGTCGGGGAGCGGGGCTTCATCGCCCGCATCGGAGGCGACGAATTTGCCCTCGTTGTCGAGAACTTCGCCGGCTTGTCCGAGATCTCCGCGCTTTCGCAGGAACTCGTCGATTCGCTCAAGCGGCCGGTCGAAACCTGCGGTATTGCGATCGATGTCGGGTTGAGCGTCGGGATCGCCTTGTATCCCCAGGATGCGGCCGACGCGGAAACGCTGTTCAAGCATTCCGACGTCGCGATGTACGTCGCAAAGCGCAGCGGCAGCGGCAGCGGCTTCGAGTACTACGACACCGCCAGCAATCGCCACAGCGTACGCAAACTCTCGATCCTGAGCCGCTTGCGGACCGCGATCGCCGAGGATCAGCTGCAGCTGCACTACCAGCCGCAGGTAAACCTTGCCACGGGCC
The DNA here is from genome assembly GCA_040904985.1 of Woeseia sp. Taxonomy (GTDB): domain Bacteria; phylum Pseudomonadota; class Gammaproteobacteria; order Steroidobacterales; family Woeseiaceae; genus IDS-8. The sequence continues at coordinate 7,746 of JBBDSK010000087.1, forward strand.
GGGTTGAAAGCGTCGAAGCGCTCCTGCGCTGGGAAGACGCTTCGCTCGGGGCCGTGCGCCCGGACGAATTCGTGCAGCTTGCGGAGACCACGGACCTCAACCAGTCATTGTGCCGGTGGACCCTCGTTCGCGCTTTCGAACAGTCGGTGGCGTGGCGCCGCAAGGCACTGGAGGTACGCATTGCCATCAACGTCTCTGCCCGCGTGCTGCAGGACGTTCGCTTTCCTCGAGCTCTGGCCGATCTGATGCAGGAGGCCGGCGTTTCGACCGAACACTTTGAGCTGGAAATCACGGAAAGCGCAATGATGCTCGACCCGCAGCGAGCAGGGCGTGTCATCAGGGAACTCAGCGATGCCGGCATCATGATCTCGGTCGACGACTACGGCACCGGCTATTCTTCACTGGCCTATCTGAGGGATCTCGCAGTGCACTCTCTCAAGCTGGACAAGTCGTTCGTAATGAACATGCAGCAGCATGATCACGACCGGGTTATCGTCGAGTCGACCGCGCAGATGGCGCGGGCCCTGAATCTCAAGGTCGTCGCGGAAGGCGTGGAGACCGGGGCCGATGCGGTGATGCTTCGCGATGCCGGCTACGACTATGGCCAGGGATACTGGTACAGCCCCGCGCTGCCGCCGCAGGAACTTGCCAACTGGGTACGCAAGTTCAATGCCACCGCCTCCCCGCCCGACGTGCGGCGCCTGAGCCTCTAGCTCGCATCATTCATGAACGTTAGACGGTGGTGGTAAGCGGCGCCCCGATTGCGGGGAAGGCCT
>JBBDSK010000088.1:0-8465 GCA_040904985.1 Woeseia sp.
AAGACGCCCACAGCATGGATATCGCGGTCGAGGAAGACAAGCTGTCACAGGCGATCGGTCGTGGCGGCCAAAACATCCGTTTGGCGAGCGAGCTTTCGGGCTGGGAATTGAACGTGATGACGGAAACCGACGCCGAACAGAAGAGCGAGTCGGAGATGCGGGAACTGCTCGAGCTGTTTACCAGGCAGCTCGACGTGGACGAGGAGGTCGCCCTGATACTGGTTCAGGAAGGGTTCTCGACGATCGAGGAAGTGGCTTACGTCCCGACCTCGGAGCTGGTCGAGATCGAAGAGTTTGATGAGGACATCGTCAACGAACTCAGGAATCGCGCCCGTGACGTGCTGCTGACGCAGGCGATCGTGCAGGAAGAGAAGATCGACGAGGCGGAGCCTGCCGAAGATCTTCTCAGCCTTGAAGGGATGGACAAGGGCTTGGCTTTCAAGCTGGCCAGCGAGGGTGTGGTCACCCGAGAGGATCTTGCCGAGCTGGCCGTGGATGACCTGCTGGATATTAACGATATGGATCAGGAAACCGCCGCTGCGCTGATCATGAAAGCACGAGCCCATTGGTTCGAAGCGGAACAGCAAGCCTGAACGATGCAATTTGTGGAGTTAAAGAATGGCTGACGTCACTGTCGAACAATTCGCTAATGTACTAAAGGTGCCGGTCGAGCGGCTGCTGTCGCAGCTGGATGAGGCGGGGATCAAGGTCAGCGGATCGGACGCGACGATAAGCGAGGATGCGAAGCTCGAGCTGCTTACGCACCTGCGTCGTGCGCACGGGCAGCAGGACACCTCGGCGACCGGCGGGGCGCCGCGCCGCATTACCCTCAAACGCAAGTCGCAGTCGGAGCTCAGGTTGGCGGGCGCCCAGGGGCGCTCCCGCACTGTAAATGTCGAGGTGCGCCGGCAGCGCACGTACATAAAACGCGATGTGCTTGAAAAGCAGGCACAGCAGGAGCAGGAGGAGCTCGACCGCAAGCGGCAGGAAGAGCAGGAGCGGATCGATGCCGAGAAGCGCGAGCAGGAACGCCTGAAGGCCGAAAAGGAAGAGCAGGCGCGCCTGGCCGAAGAGGACAAACGCAAGGAAGTCGAAGCCAAGGAACAGGCACAAAGCGAGGCGCGCGAAGCGGCTGAAAAAGCCGCCGCCGCGGCCGCGGAAGAAAAAGCACGGCTCGAGAAGGCAGAGCAGGACGGGCGCGAGCGGCGGCAGAAAGAGAAGACCAAGGGCCAGCAGCCGCCGGAGACGCGTTACGGGCGCAAGGAGCTCCACGTAGCGGGGGACAAGAGCGGCCGCAGGCGGCGCAAGCAGCCGGCCAGACGCCGCCCGGTTTCGATCAGTACCGACGGGCAGCACGGCTTCGAAAGGCCTACCGCGCCCGTGGTTCGCGAGGTCGAAGTGCCGGAAAGCATCGCTGTCTCGGATCTCGCGCAACGGATGGCCGTAAAAGCCAACGAAGTCATCAAGGTGCTGTTCAACATGGGCGCCATGGTGACAATCAATCAGATAATCGATCAGGATACGGCAATGCTCGTGGTGGAGGAGCTCGGGCATTCTCCGAAGCCGGTCAGCGGCGCAGAGACCGACGAGAGCCTCCTGGCCGAAGAGTCGCAGCTGGAGGGCGAAAAAGTGCCGCGCGCCCCGGTCGTCACCATCATGGGCCATGTCGACCACGGCAAGACCTCATTGCTGGATTACATCCGCCGCACCAAAGTGGCGGCCGGCGAAGCCGGCGGTATCACGCAGCATATTGGCGCCTATCACGTCGCCACCGAAAAAGGCGGAGTTACTTTCCTGGATACGCCGGGGCACGCCGCCTTTACCGCAATGCGCGCTCGCGGCGCACAGGCCACGGATATCGTGATTCTGGTGGTCGCGGCGGACGACGGTGTCAAGCCGCAGACGGTCGAGGCGATCGAGCACGCCCGTGCCGCCGGCGTACCTATCGTTGTTGCAGTCAACAAGATCGATAAGGAAGGTGCGGATGTTGAGCGGGTCAAGAATGAGCTGTCGCAGCGCGAGGTGATATCGGAAGACTGGGGTGGCGATCACCTGTTCGTCAACGTATCGGCACAGACCGGTGAAGGAATTGAAAATCTCCTGGAGGCGATCCTTCTGCAGGCCGAGGTCATGGATCTCGAGACGGTGGCAGACGGGCCTGCCCAGGGCATCGTCATCGAGTCGAGCCTGGAAAAAGGTCGCGGCGCGGTCGCGACGCTCCTGGTGCAGTCCGGCACCCTGAAGCAGGGTGACATGATTATTGCCGGCGAGGAGTACGGACGCGTTCGCAATATGTTCGACGAGACACAGCAGTCGATCCGGGAGGCGGGACCGTCGGCGCCCGTGGTCGTCCTGGGGCTATCGAACACACCAAGCTCGGGCGACGATTTTCTGGTCGTCAAGAATGAGCGCAGGGCCCGCGAGGTCGCGGAGTTCCGGCAGAGCAAGTCCCGGGAGACGAAGCTTGCCCAGCAGCAGGCGTCGAGGATGGAGGACATGTTCAGCCAGATGACGGATGCCGAAGGCGGCGTCGTTCCTGTACTGATCAAGTCCGACGTTCACGGAAGTGCAGAAGCCTTGCGCGATGCGCTTACCAAGCTTTCGAACGACGAGGTGAAAGTAAAAGTCATCAGTTCCGGTGTCGGCGGTATTACCGAGTCGGACGCGACTCTGGCCGCCGCATCGAACGCCTCGATTATCGGCTTTAATGTGCGCGCAGATAGCGCTGCCAGGGCGGCCATCAAAGAATCGGGCGTCGACATTCGTTACTACAGCATCATTTACGAAGCGATTGATGATGTGAAGGCGGCGCTCACCGGACTGCTGCGCCCGGAGATCCGCGAGAACATCGTCGGTCTGGCCGAGGTCAAGGAAGTCTTTACGTCACCGAAACTCGGCAACATTGCCGGCTGCATTGTGGCCGAGGGATACGTCAAGCGGGCGAATCCGATCCGGGTCTTGCGCGATAACGTGGTGATCTATGAAGGCGAACTGGAATCCCTGCGCCGGTTCAAAGACAACGTGAACGAAGTTCGCGCCGGTACCGAATGCGGAATCGGCGTCAAGAACTATAACGATGTCAAGGTCGGCGACCAGATCGAGTGCTTCGAGCGCATCGAAGTGGCGCGCACCCTTGACTAGTGTACCCCGTCACAAATAATGAACCATTCTCGCGGCGCCTTTTCGCGTCCGGCGGCGTTGCGGCTCCTCGCAATAGCTTGCTATTACTCGTCGCCGCGCCTTGCCAGCCACGAAAGATCGCGCGCGACAATGATCCATTATTTATGACGGGGTACACTAGTTTCAGGAGCCGGCCCTGCAAGGCAGGCCTCGAGCGCGGTCAGACGGATTAGCAGCTATGCCACGGGAGTTTTCACGCAGCCAGCGGCTGGGAGCGCAGGTATTGCGCATACTTAGCGAACTGCTGCGATTCGAGACGAAGGATCCCAGGCTCGCCACCGTGTCACTTACGGCGGTGGACCTGTCCCGCGATCTGAGTGTGGCGAAGGTGTATTACAGCCTTCTGCACCCGGACGACGATCCGCAGCCGGTTCAGGAGGGTTTACAGCGGGCCTCCGGATTCCTGCGCGGCAAGCTCGGAAAGACGCTCGAAATAAGGCACGTTCCCGAATTGCGTTTCGTGCATGACGACAGCATTGCCCGCGGCGCAGAGATCGGACGTCTGATCGACAGTGCCGGCGCAGGCGATGGCGATCGCAGCGAATGACCATGGCCGCGCCTTCAGCAGGACGTCCGCGGCTGTCAGCCGTTAACGGTCTGCTATTGCTGAACAAGCCGGCCGGGCTGACGTCAAATCAGGCGTTGCAAAAAGTGAAGCGTCTGCTGAAGGCAAAGAAAGCAGGGCATACAGGCAGCCTGGATCCGGCCGCTACCGGAATGCTGCCACTGTGCTTCGGCGAAGCGACGAAAGTTTGCGCCTATCTTCTGGAAGCCGACAAGTCCTACCGCGTAACGGCACGACTTGGCGAGGCGACGGATACAGGCGATGCCGACGGGACAGTCAATCAGACCGCAGCGGTCCCGGCGCTTAGCGCCGAGCAGTGGGAAGGCATTAGCGAGCGCTTCATTGGTGACATAGAGCAGGTGCCGCCGATGTACTCGGCGCTGAAGCAACAGGGCAAACGGCTGTACGAACTGGCGAGAAAGGGGCAGGTTGTCGAGCGCGAAGCCCGCCGGGTAAAAATTCTCGAGCTGGATCTGCTTGAGGCGCACGGCGCCAGACTGGTTTTCCGCGTGCGCTGTTCGAAGGGAACCTACGTTCGAACGCTGGTGGAGGATATCGCAAAGGCCGGCGGTACTGTCGCTCACACGGCGGCGCTGCACCGGGAAACGGTGGGACATTTCTGCTCCCAGGACATGCTGGAACTGGCGGCTGCCGAAAGCATCGCGGCCGCTGGACCGGAAGCGTTGCTTGAATATTTGCTGCCCCCCGACCGGGCGCTGCAGGGATGGCCGGAGCTGACCATTGCCAGCGATGCGGCACGGAGCTTTGCCGATGGCCAGGTAATTGCTGCCGGTAGATCGGAACCCGCAGCAGCAGGGCCGGTCAGGGTGTACGACGCCACGGGATTCCTGGGTGTCGGCGAGTTGTCTTCCGACGGCAGACTTACGCCGCGGAGACTGTTTCGGGCTGCAAGATGAACCGAATTGGGGCCGAGCGCCTGTTGAACGTTTAATTTTAGCCGCTATTGGCTGTTACTGGACCTTCTCAGGCGCTAGAATAGCGGGCTGCCAAAGGGCCGGATATGGAAAACGATTGGAGATTTTGAGTAATGTCACTGTCAAGTGAGAACAAAAGCAGCATCATCGACGAGTATTCCCGAGGGGATGCTGATACCGGCTCGCCCGAGGTTCAGGTTGCGCTGCTGTCAGCGCGCATTTCCGAGCTGACAGGCCATTTCGGCGCACACGCAAACGATCACCATTCCCGGCAAGGCTTGCTGAAGATGGTCAACAAGCGGCGCAAGTTGCTGGACTACCTGAAATCAAAAGACCCGACCCGGTATCGCGAGCTCATCCAGCGGCTCGGCCTACGCCGCTAAAGCGGCGCCACCGGCTATGACGGAAGCGACGCACCGGCCCCTTTCACGGGTTCGACACGCCGGCTGCGCGGACACTTTTGGTGCCCGGCTTCCAATGGCCCCGTACGCCTGAATGGCGTTCATTTCAACTATTCGAGTAATTAAGTGAAAGCAATCAAGAAAACCTTCCAGTACGGCGAGCATCAGGTAACGATCGAGACCGGCGCGATGGCGCGCCAGGCCGACGGAGCCGTTCTAGTAAACATGGCGGAGACGGTGGTCCTCGTTACTGCAGTGGGGCGCAAGACCGCGGATCCGGGCCGCGATTTTTTCCCCCTGACCGTAAACTATCAGGAGCGCACTTATTCGGCCGGCAAGATTCCCGGCGGATTTTTCAAACGTGAGGGCCGCCCGAGCGAGAAGGAAACGCTTATTTCGCGCCTGATCGATCGTCCTTTGCGCCCGTTGTTTCCCAAAGGTTTTAACAACGAAGTGCAGGTCATAGCGACTGTCATATCCCTCAATCCCGACGTCGATCCGGATATTCCGGCCCTCCTCGGAGCGTCGGCTGCCGTGGCTCTGTCAGGGATGCCGTTTGCGGGGCCAATCGGGGCGGCGAAGATAGGCTATAAGAATAACGACTACATACTTAATCCCGGCGTTCAGGCGTTGAGCGAATCGCAGCTCGATCTGACCGTAGCAGGCACAGCGGACGCCGTGCTGATGGTGGAATCCGAAGCCAAGCGATTGCCGGAAGACGTGATGCTCGGCGCCGTGATGTTCGGCCACGAACAAATGCAGACGGCAATTTCGGCCATCAGGGAACTGGCGGCCGAGGCCGCACGGCCATCCTGGGACTGGCAGCCGACGGCCACCGACGCGGAACTGGATTCCGCAGTTGCAAGTGCGGCCGAAACGGCTCTCGCAGATGCCTACCGGATCACGGATAAGAAGGATCGCCAGGTCAGCGTGTCGAATGCGAAAAAAGCGGCTATCGAGTCCCTTGGTGGCGGGGAAAACCCGCGCTGGTCCGAGGAAGACCTGAAAAACGCCCTGTCACGGCTCGAAAAACGAATCGTTCGGAAACGCGTTATCGCCGGCGAGCCGCGCATTGACGGCCGTGATCGCAAGACGGTGCGGCCTATCGACATTGAAGTAGGTGTAGTGCCGCGCGCGCACGGTTCGGCGTTGTTCACCCGGGGTGAGACCCAGGCGCTGGTAGTAGCCACTCTGGGCACGGGACGTGATGCGCAGATCATCGACGCGATTGAAGGCGAACGCAAAGAACCCTTCATGTTGCACTACAACTTTCCTCCGTACTGCGTTGGTGAGACCGGCTTCATCGGTACGCCAAAACGGCGAGAGATCGGTCACGGCAAACTGGCGCGACGCGGCATCCAGGCGGTCATGCCGACGACGGAGGACTTTCCTTACGTCATCCGCGTCGTTTCGGAAATTACCGAGTCAAACGGCTCCAGCTCGATGGCTTCTGTGTGCGGCACCAGCCTGGCGCTGATGGATGCAGGCGTACCGACGAAAGCGCCGGTAGCCGGGGTTGCTATGGGCCTGGTCAAGGAAGACGACGGCTTCGCGGTGCTGACGGACATTCTGGGTGACGAGGATCATCTGGGTGACATGGACTTCAAGGTTGCGGGGACCAGCGACGGCATCACTGCCTTGCAGATGGACATCAAGATCCAGGGTATTACGCGCGAAATCATGAGCATCGCCCTTGCGCAGGCGCAGGAAGCGCGTCTGCACATTCTCGGAGAGATGACGGCCGTCATTAATGCGCCAAGGGAAGAAATGTCCGAATGGGCGCCGACGATCATGACCTTCAAGATTGATCCCGAGAAAATTCGCGATGTGATCGGCAAGGGCGGCGCGGTCATTCGCGCAATGACCGAGGAGACCGGAGCTACCATCGACATCGACAACGACGGCACCGTGCGAGTCGCATCGGTCGACGGAGCGTCGGGCAAAGAGGCGCGGCGCCGAATCGAGCTGATCACGGCGGATGTAGAAGTGGGCCAGATTTACGAGGGGCGGGTCGCGCGCTTGATGGACTTCGGCGCGTTCGTCACCATTCTGCCGGGCAAGGACGGCCTCGTGCACATTTCGCAGATTTCGAACGAGCGAGTCGAGAAAGTCAGCGACAAGCTGGCCGAGGGCGATATCGTCAAGGTCAAGGTACTCGAAGTGGATCGGCAGGGGCGCGTGCGTCTGTCCATGAAGGAAGTCGAAGCCGCATAACGGTACGACGGTGACGGGGCAATCGGCTGCCGTCGACGCCCGCCGCCCGTTAACCTCGGGACACTAGCTGCGATTGCAGGAAGCCGATTATCCGTCCGGGCAGGTAATACTGCGGCCGCCACGGCGTGCCGCCGGCGATAAAGCCGACGTGGCCGCCTTGCTCGCTGATTTCCAGAGTCACCGCCGGCGACAACGCGGTCTCCGGAGGAATCATGTCCCGCGTCAGGAACGGGTCGTCGCGAGCATTGATAATCAAGGTCGGTCGTTCTATAGAGGCAAGGAACGCAGCCGAACTGCATCGATCGTAGTAGTCGTCCTTGCTGGCGAAGCCGTGCAGCGGCGCTGTGACTGCGTCGTCGAATTCGGCAAAGGTCCTCGCCTTCATGGCTGCGTCCCAATCGAATGCAGCCGTGTTCCGTTCGAACTTTCGGCAAACAGCTTTCTTCATCCTTTTTAACAGGTATGCCTGGTAAAACACGGATAAACCTGTACTAAGTGCTCTTGACGAAGCATGAAGATTGAGCGGCACGCTGACAGCAGCCGCGGCAATGAGCGGCGTCTCCGCACGGCTTTCTCCCAGATACTTGAGCAGCACATTGCCGCCGAGTGAGTAGCCAGCCGCGAGAATCGGGCCCCTGTGGCCATCGCTGCGCAGTTTCTGAATAAAGTACCGGATATCGCTAGTTTCACCGGCGTGATAACGCCGTGGCAGACGGTTGCGATAGTCGCCGCAGTCTCGAAAATGGAGCACCGCCGCGCGCCATCCCTCGGCCGCGGCACATTGCAGCAAGTGCCTCGCGTAGAGGGATTTGGCAGAGCTTTCCAGCCCGTGCAGGACAACCAGTAGCGGCGAAGATTGCTTTGTGCTCGGCAGCGCTTTGAGCCAGTCGACAGTTGTAACGTCGCCGTCTGGCAGTTCGAGCATCTCCCGGCAGAGCATTGGATGCGGCAATCTGCATCCGGCAAGGGTAGGGAAGACCGTTTGCAAATGACGGTTTCGCAGCCAGGCGGCAGGCTGGAAGTTGCTGGGCTGGATCCGGCCGTGCGGTGCAGGATCGATGGTCGGATTCAGCGACTTCTGCATTTCGTGATGCACCTTCGCCGGAACAGCACACGCAAAAAAAATGGCCCCCCGCTTTCGCCGGGGGCCGGCCGTGGAGTGTTAACTCC
>JBBDSK010000089.1:0-8427 GCA_040904985.1 Woeseia sp.
ACGAAGCCCGATCCGACAGTGCCGAAGATCGTGAAGGTCGTCGAGCCCGAGGAGATAATCGAGAAGACCGGGTATACACGCATACACACGATTCATTGCGGGCCGGAAGGCATTTATGCCAATGCCCTCGGCAACGCCGAGGGCGATTCGCCCGGCGGTATCTTTCTCATGGACCATGAAACTTTCGACGTTCGCGGACGCTGGGAGCTGGATCGCGGGCCGCAAGAGCTGGCCTATGACTTCTGGTGGCACCTTGGTTACGACACCATGATCACGAGCGAATGGGGCACACCCAAGACCTTCGAGGACGGGCTCATCCCCGAAGTGTTACTCGGCAGCCAGTATGGCCGGCGACTGCATTTCTGGGATCTGCACAAGCGCCGCCACATCCAAACGATCGACCTTGGCGAAGAGTACCAACTCGTGTTCGAGCTGAGGCCGGCGCATGACCCGACCAAAGCTTACGGTTTCGTTGGCGTCGTGATCAGTTTGAAGGACCTCTCCTCCTCGATCTGGACCTGGTATCGCGACGGAAGTCAGTGGGCCGTGAAGAAGGTCATCGAAATTCCGGCGGAACCGGCGGACCCCGACGATCTACCGCCTGTCTTGAAAGATTTCAAAGCCGTGCCGCCGCTAGTAACGGACATCGATCTGTCCATGGATGATCGGTTCCTCTACGTGTCCTGCTGGGGTACCGGAGAGATGCATCAGTATGATGTCTCCGATCCCTTCGATCCGAAGCTCACAGGTAAGGTCAGGATCGGTGGCATCGTCTCGCGCAGCACCCATCCGGCCGCCGGTAACCGTTCGCTGAACGGCGGACCGCAAATGGTGGAGATCAGCAGAGACGGCCGACGCGTCTACTTTACGAATTCGCTGTATGGCGCGGTCGACCCGCAGTTTTATCCGGACGGCATCGAAGGCTGGATGGTCAAGCTCGATGCAGGGCCCGACGGCGGGATTGAGTTCGACCCGGGATTCTTCGTGCAGTGGCCGAAGAGTCACCGGCCGCATCAGGTCCGGCTCCAGGGTGGCGACTGTTCGTCGGATTCTTACTGTTATCCCTGACGGCACGTCGGCACCGGATCGCGGCACGCGCACGACAACTAGGTGAACCGGCGAGATGAGCAGTCTCTCGTCCTGGCTTTCACTGGTTGGTCTGGGTGCATTCCACGGATTGAACCCCGCGATGGGGTGGTTATTTGCAGTCGCACTCGGCATGCACCGCCGATCAAGGCGCGTTGTACTGCTTTCCGTGCTGCCGATCGCGCTCGGACATGCGCTTGCGATCTCTGTGGTCCTGGCCGCGGTCGTCGGTTTGGGAAGCTTTGTCGATCAACTCCAGGTGCGGCTCGCTGCTGGCACCGTTCTAATTGGCTGGGCGATCTATCACGCGCTGTACGGTCGGCGCCATCGAGTTCGAGTCGGCATGAGCACGGGCATGGTCGGGCTCGTGCTCTGGTCGTTCCTCATGGCCATGGCGCACGGCGCCGGATTGATGCTCGTTCCCCTGCTCATGCCGGTCCTCGAGTCACCGACCCATGAGATGACAGGCGGCGGCTCGCTACCGGTTTTACTGGCCGTGCTCGGCGTGCACACCCTCGCCTTACTGCTCGTTACGGGCGTAATCGCATTGATCGTCTATGAATGGGCCGGCGTCGGTTTCCTGCGCCGCGGTTGGATCAATCTGGATCTATTATGGACTGCCGCACTCCTGGTGATGGGTGGAGTTCTCCTGCTGTCGTCACCTGCAGCAGGGCATCACGAAGGATGAAGCTCTGCGCCGGGCTCAGCTCTCGCTGTTACGAAGCGGCGATCGCGGTCCGCGGGCAAAACTATCGGGTATAAACCGGTTCGGTAGAGTCGCCGTGTCCGCTGTCGAAGTCGATACGGCCAGGATAAGACACAGTTGCATTACTAATCGGTGCTACGTTCCGCCGTGTAGTGGACATGCGCGATGCGCCAACCGTTTCCGGTCTTGAACCAGACGTCTGTCTCGTGCGCAATCGTATTGCTGATGTCGCCGTCCGGCGATTGCGTATCCACATCTACCCGGTACGTGACGATGGCGGCATCGCCGCCAGGGCTCATCTGTATCTTTATGTCTGATAAGGAATTTTTCCTGACTCCGCCGCCGCCTTCGATCAGTTTGTACCAGCTCTCCTTATACCCTGACAGGGGAGTCCGTCCGGAGTTGAACCACAAGGTCGCGTCATCCGCGTAATAGTCGAAGTAGCTGTCGAGATCATTCTGCAGGTACGCTTCGTTGAAATCGACCACCAACTCGCGAATCTTCTCCTCCGCCTCTGCAGAAAACGCAACAGTCGGCATGGCAGCAATCGCTATCCACGTAATGAACATCAGGATTGAACGTTTCATTGCTGTACTCCTGCCCGGTTGGTGTTCAGCTTGCAACCTGCCGGCCTAAAAAAAATCGTAAGCGACTTCTACAGGCGATCACTCCGGGACACTTTCATACGGCCGTTGCCCGCAAAAGCCGCGTGGCAGCGAGTGATAATTTCAGCGGAACTGGAATTTGATTTATCTTTTTAGTTTACCTATGCTGCCGGCACATTAGCCGAATTGGGCTAGGACAGGAACATCGACCAAGCGGACCTTAAATATGAAGAACAAGCAAAGGATAACGCTCACCCCTGTCGCCTCCGCCGTAGCCGCCGTTATTTGTCCCAGCCAGTCCACGTTAGCGCAGGAGACCGCCGCCAGATCGGGCATGCTGGAGGAAATCGTTGTTACCGCGCGCAAGCGTGCAGAGTCTGCACAGGACATTCCATCGGCCATCCAGGCTATCTCGCAGGAATCGCTGGAGGCGATGGGTGCGAAAGGCCTGGAAGACTATTCGCGCTTTGTTCCGTCCGTCAACGTCGTTTCTTACGGTGCAGGTTCGAGCACCGTCGTATTCCGCGGCGCCATCACCGGCTCCACCTTCATCGGCCAGGCAACATCGTCCGTGTACCTGGATGAAATTTCGGTTACGCAGACCGGCTCACAACCCAACATTCGGCCGGTCGACATTGCCCGCGTAGAGGCTTTGTCCGGACCACAGGGAACCCTGTATGGCTCGGACGCGCAGGCCGGCACATTGCGCATCATCACCAATCAGCCGGTGTTGAATACGTTCGAGGCGGTGTTCGACAGCGAACTACGCGGCGGCAGCCAAAGCGACATGAGTCATCGAAGTTCACTGGTGTTCAACGTCCCGTTGGTTGACGACAAGCTCGCCATGCGCGTGGTTGGTTATAACGATCACGATGGCGGCTATATCGACAATATACCCGGGCAAACGGCAGACTCGTACGGCCTGGGAGGGACCAATAAGGCGCCAGCCCAGTGGGGTACGCTGGATAACAGCAAGTCGGTGGAAGATCGCTGGAACGATGCGGATGTGTGGGGCGGCCGCGTTCATTTGTTGTGGAATATCAATGAGGATTGGTCAACCACGCTGTCGTACCATCACCAGACTACGGATTCGGGTGCGGATAACTACTACGATCCTTACGTCGGCGATCTCGAGGTAATCCGGTTCCACAACGAATGGCGTGAAGAAGAGTTCGATATGGGCTCGATCAAGGTCGACGGTGACCTCGGCTTTGCTCAGCTCGTCGCGGCCGTATCCTATTACAAGCGCCGCTCGGAATCGCAATCAGACATTACGACCTATGCCCACTATTGGTCTGCGCAGTACTGTCACGATTCAGCCTACACTGCAGCGGACGCACCTTACTACTGGACGAACCCGGATACTGGCTACGTCGTCTGGTGGCCGGTCTATTGTCACGGTACTTCTGTCGATGGCGATTTCTTCAACCGGGGAACCGGCCAGTCGAAAGACGACAAGCTCACAGCCGAATTTCGCCTGTCCAACGAGGGCGAGACTCTTGACTGGATTGTCGGCCTTTATCGCGAGGAAAGCGGCAATGGCATATTGGCCGGTACGCCGTTTGGGGCGCCAACCACCGGTGGTGACGGCAATACTCTTACCTACCAGCAATCGACGTCCCTGCAATACTGGGAATGGTATTGGTCAAATTACTATGGCACGCCGACCACGTATCCGAATGCGACCGCACACTGGTATTCAGGCGGTCATACCGATTGGGAGCAATCGGCCGTATTCGGTGAAGCGACCTGGCACATCAACGACCAATGGGACCTGACGCTTGGCGGACGATACTTCGATCGTTCCAATACCCGTCGAAACTTTGTGAATCACCCTGGCGGGCCGAATTTTTCCGGCGAGCCTGACACGACGTCCGGCGATCGCGATTACCGCCTTGCACACAATGGCTTGCCAGAACCAATAACGGGAGGAGAAACGCAATTCAGTCCGAAGATCAGCCTGAACTACGCGACCGGTGACGGCAAGATGGTGTATGCACTATATTCGCGCGGTCTTCGCCAGGGCGGCGTGAACTCTATTCGCGGCGAGCCGTTTTTCCCGAAAGCGTACGAGTCGGACATCATGGATAACTACGAGGTCGGGTATAAATCGTCCTTCGGCGGCGGCCGCGGCCGGTTTAACCTGACTGCTTACAACATGATCTGGGACAAGTACCAGCTTGGGCTGGTCGACCCCACCGATCCGCCTTGTGAAGTCAACGGCGTGCCCGACTTCGAACTCAGCATTCCGGGTGTGTGTGGACAGCCGTACCAGGTGCTGATTGCCAATGCGGGTAATGCGCATATCAACGGGATCAATGCCGAGCTCAACTACGTCCTTGGCGACAACTGGTTCGTTGGCCTGAACTTCGAAGCCATGGAAGCGGAAACGGACACGGATCAGGACCTGACCGGCGACGGTAATCCGGACCTGGTTGCGGGTCTGCGTCTGCCGCTGGTGCCGAGTTCCAAAGGCTCCGGATGGGCGGAGTACAGGAGGCCGGTGGAGTGGTTCGGTGGTACCGAGTTCGTCGTGCGTACTCAGTGGTCGTACACGGGCGACAGCCTGAACATTCTCGACCCGCGCGGTCTTGACGATCCGAACCCGCAATTCAAGTCGCCGTCCTACGTGATAGGCGACCTGCGCTTCGCTATCAGCGCCGAAGACTGGCAGGTTGACCTGTTCGTGAACAACGTGACCGACGAGCGGGCCGTGTACACAACCGGCACCGGTCAGTTCGAGTGGGCCGCTGCACAAACCGCCGAAGGTCGTGCGCACCATCGGACGCTCTACACAGCCAGACCGCGCGAGGTGGGTGTGCGCTTCTCGAAGCGCTGGGGAGAGTAAAACCTCCCCGCACCCGTTTCGTCGGCGAGCAGGCCATGAAGAAGCACAGCACACACGATGGAACTCGTGACCGTGCACTCGGGATGAACAAGCTCATCGAGCGCCGTGATTTTCTGCAGGGGTCGGCGCTCACGATGGCGGCGGCCGCCAGCGGTGCGCTGCCAGGGCTGGTTTTCGGCGCTGATCCGGAAATCGAAACAGCGGCGCAGGATCAGCCGGGCTATTACCCGCCCACCCAAACAGGCATGCGCGGCAGCCATCCGGGGTCGTTCGAGGCCGCACACGCGCTTCGCGGGAACCCGGATTTCATTTCGGATGCCGAGGACACCGGTGAACGCTTCGACCTGGTCGTTGCCGGCGGCGGCATCAGCGGGCTGGCCGCGGCTCATTTTTACCGCAAGGCGGTTGGAGCCAACGCAAGAATTCTTGTTCTCGACAATCATGACGATTTTGGGGGCCACGCCAAGCGCAATGAACTGCATGTGGATGGCACGCTGTTGATCATGAACGGCGGGACCGCCGGTATTTCCAGCCCAACTCCGTACAGCCCGGTGGCAGACAGCTTGCTAAAGCATCTCGGTATCTATCCGAACGACCTGGCGAAGTCGACGTACAACAAAGATCTATATCGCGACTTCAACCTCGGTTCCGCGGTGTTCTTCGACACGGAAACCTTCGGCGAGGACAAGCTCGTGTTGCAGCCGGGCGGCCGTGACGCTTCAGTGGAACAGACGAAACAGTTCCTGGCCGGTGCGCCTTTGAGTGACCGGGCCCGCAAGGAAGTCCTCGCAATCGAAACCGGGGCCATTGACTACATGGCAGGCCTGTCCGCCGACGAAAAAAAGGACCGCCTGTCACGTATCAGTTATGCCGATTACCTCCAACAGGTCGTCAATGCCCACCCTGACGTCATTACCTATTATTTTCACCGCACAGACGGGCTTTGGGGTTGCGGCATCGACGCAGTCTCGGCACTTGATTGCTGGGGCGTGGGGTTTCCTGGTTTCGACGGGCTTGATTTGCCGCGCACGGCCACGCCGCGAATGGGCTATACGCCCGGAAAGGGGATGGAAACCGGTGGTTCCTACCGATACAGCTTTCCCGACGGCAATGCCACGATAGCCCGTCTTCTTGTTCGCGATATGATTCCCGACGCCGTACCCGGCACGACGGTCCAGGATTCCATCGCTGCGCGAACGGATTATTCGCGGTTGGACAGGCGCCACAACCCGGTACGTATCAGGCTTATGAGCACAGCGGCTCATGTCATGAACGCAACGGACGGCGGCGTGAAGGTGACCTACCTTCGTGGCAACAGGGCGTATTGCGTCAAGGCCAAACACAGTGTGCTGGCTTGCTGGAACATGATGATTCCCTTTATTTGCCCGGAATTGCCGCAGGCACAAAAAGACGCGCTGCATTACCTGGTCAAGACGCCGCTGGTTTACACGTCTGTGGCGCTCAGGAACTGGCGGGCCTTCGCTGAGTTGGGGGTCGAGCGTGTCAATTGTCCTGGCGGCTACCATTCGAGCTTTCGCCTGGGTTCGGCAATGGACATCGGCGGCTATCGCAGTGCGAGGTCGCCCGACGAACCGATCATGGTTCACATGACCCGCGCTCCTGCGAAGCCCGGGCTTAGCGAACGTGAACAACATATTGCCGGTCGCGAAGAGCTACTTACCACGCCCTTCTCGACATTCGAACGTAATATTCGCGACCAGATGAACCGTGCTTTGGGCTCTGGCGGCTTCGACGCGGCACGTGACATTGCCGGCATCGCGGTCAATCGCTGGCCGCACGGATACGCGCCCGAATACAACTCTCTCGTCGATTCCGATGAAGGTCTTCCGCTGGCGACCGCGCGGGCACGCGCCGGGTCGATTGCAATTGCCAATGCGGACAGTGGCGGCGGTGCCTACACCGACGTTGCCATCGACCAGGCAAACCGCGCCGTGACGGAACTCCTGGCAATGTCGAAGTGCTGAGCTCCGTAGTCCGGCCTGTGCCCGGGAAGGCCTGGTGGCTTAGCAAATATCGTCGTGCACGATCGCGTTCACAAGCGAAATGATGCTCGACGTGTACTGCGGATCGTCCGTGAACAGAGCAGGTCGAAACGCGGATACCGCGTGCAGGCCTTCAAGTACCGAGATCGCGGTCAGCACGCGTGTTTCCAACTTGCGCAACTCTACCTTTGGTTCCAAACGTTGTGCCAGGTTCAACAGCGTAGTTACAAATGCCTCGTAAATCTCGTCACGTTTTCTTGCTATCTGCTTGTTGGTTTCCGCGACGGTTATGATTTGCGAAAAGAATATCCGCACCATCGGATCCTGATACTCGTCTATCCAACGCCTGACGTAATCGTCGAATAACGCTTGAGCATCGTCTTGCGGAATACTGGACTCAGGATGGTGCCGGCGGTAATACTCTTCGAGTTGATGGTCTATAACCGCCAGTATCAGGGATTCCTTGGTCGGGAAGTAGTAGCTGACGTTGCCATCGCTGATACCCAGCCGATTTGCCACGCTGCGCTTTTCCACCGTGTGAATTCCGTGCTCGATGAGTATGTCCGCCGCGGCCTCCAGAATCTGCTTGACGCGTCGGCTTCCTTTCTTGGTAAGCTCGGTCCGCGCCAACGTGGCTGGCGTCTCAATACCCATCTGCAAAAGAGTAGCTCGGTATCCCATTGAATACCACCAAAAGTCGCGATAACTGGACGGTATATTGGACCCGCTCGATGTGATTCGAGCAAGCTGCGTTCGCGTGGCCTGGCGAACCAGCTCAGGCTGGCGTTCTTCGATCCTCCGATCCCGGCTGTCCGTTGCCTTGCGCCCCGTCGCTTTCGCCGCGAGGCCATTGAAGCCTTTCTCTGCCTCATGAATCGTCGTTCTATTCTGTGCAGGCTGAGGCATGCGTGTTACTTTCATGCAAGCGCTCGCTTCGCCATCCGTAAAATTAGAGCGCTACACCGCCCACTTAAAAAGCAAAAGAGTCAATAACGTATTCCGGACTAAACATTACGAGTCGGGGGAGCATAAAATGCAATTTCGTGCGATGAACGAGCGCCTCGAGCGGATAGCCGGACATTTCCAGCCGCTGTCATGGACGCTGTTGCGGGTACTCGCCGCCTCGATGTTTCTGACCCATGGCTGGCCCAAAATGTTTGGCGATCGCCTTCAGCCCTT
>JBBDSK010000090.1:0-8339 GCA_040904985.1 Woeseia sp.
ACGAAAGATCGCGCGCGACAATGATCCATTATGGACGACGGGGTACACTAGACAGCCCGCATGTACCAGTCGAAATCGACATTGCTTATCGTATTGTGGAACCTCTGTTCTTCCTCACGCCGGTTGGCCGTATAGACTTTGCAATAGTCGCCGCCGAGGTACTGTGGCAGGATGCGGCTGCGGGAAAACTTGTCGATCGCCGCAGTCCAGCGAATCGGCAGCCTGCTCTTTAGCTTGATGACTTGCCCTTCAGGCACCATGTGCCCGGGATCGCAGCGATTTTTCAGGCCGTAGTGCACCCCCGCCAGAATAGCCGCGGTGACCAGGTAGGGATTGGCATCGGCCCCCGATGTGCGATGCTCTATGCGCAGATTCTGCTCATCGGAAACCGGCACGCGAAGCGACACGTTTCGGTGGTTCGCGCCCCAGTTCGGTTCGACCGGGGCAAACATATCCGGTCGAAGCCGGCGGTAGGAATTCGCGTTCGGCGCAAAAATTGCCGTGGCATCCGCCATCGTTTGAACGAGCCCGCCGACGGCATGACGGAAACGGGCGCTATAAGGCGGCGTGGCGGCCGTCTTTTTACCTGCGGAAAACCAGTTATGCCCGTCCTGGCCCACAAGGCTCATGTGAATATGCAGCCCTGAGCCAGAGCTTTCCTCGAATGGCTTGGCCATGAAGCAGGCAACGAAACCGTGCTGCCTTGCCACCGCTTTTACGGCTCGCTTCAACAGCACTGCGTGGTCGCAGGCGAGTACCGGATCGGGAACGTGATGCAAATTGATTTCAAACTGGCCGGGGGCAAACTCTGAGGTAGTGGTGCCGACCGGCAGATTCTGAAGATTGCAGGCATCGTTGACGTCGTTGAGAAAGTTTTCGATATCCCAGAGGTCGTCCGGGTGATAAACCTGGGGTCCTGGCTGGGGGCGTCCGATGCCGGGGACCGTCGATACTCGCGCGGTCGGCCTGTCGGTCCGGGCATCGAGAAGGTAGAACTCCAGCTCAGCGGCCATCACGATGCCGATCTTCATTTTTTTAAGCGGTTCCGCGGCACGCTCCAGGACGAAGCGCGGATCGGCAAAAAACGGCTTGCCGTCCCTGGTATAGAAGCGGAACAGTGCCTGCGCGCTCGGCCGCTGCGCCCATGGGACGGGCGCAAGGCTGCCGGTTACGATACGAGCGTCAATGTCGGGATCGCCGTCATCCGCTGTGAAAGGAATTCCGGAAACCACATTTCCGAGTGTATCGAGGAGTACGGTGCCACCGGGAAGACAGAAACCGTCCCTGAATATGCTCTGGAATTCACGGCCGCGGATGCGCTTGCCGCGCAGCACGCCGGCGAGATCCGCAACCAGCAGTTCCATGATATCGATTTCGGGGAAGGCCTTCAGAAGCGCAGCCAATTCCCCATCGCCAGCAGCGCGCTTTGTTCTTGCCATCAGTTTGAAATCCTTTAATCCTGTCCCTGAACTTTCCTGTTCAGTTGTTCAAGTATGGCTGCTGGTGCGCTCGCCACTCGACTTGTTCCGTCAATCCCGATTACGCCGCCAGCCGATGGTGCATCGCCGGAATCGAGCGTTCAGCTTCTCGGGCCGGTTAACGGCTATCCGCGCGATGCCGCCATCAACGTCAAGTTCAACTGCCGGCATCTCAACCCGTTACGGCATCAGTGCCGAGACGGGCAGCAATATAGCTGCGGATGTCAAGGCTGAGGTCTTCCATCGGCGCGTACAGTCCGCGCGTAAACGGACGGGCGTGCATGCCCCGCTGCACCCGCTCACATATGGCCCAGTCCTGACCGTTCACCAGGTCCCAGAAATCGGCTGCATCGCCGGGATCGTAATCGGGCTGCTCGAAGGCCTCAGGGTGGAACAGCAGTCGGCAATCGATCAGTGTCAGCTCCGGGCCGACCGGGAACAATATAAACATTGCGACGTGGTCCATTGCCAGACTGATCATCAGATTCGGGTATATGAGTTCACCAAAGTGGCGCTCGCGTTCCGCCTCGTTGAGGCCGGGGAATGGCTTGCGCTTTGTTGTTCCAGTGCTCGTAAATGTGTTGGTGCCCGGCTTTTGCGGAACTCCTTCTTCCCAGTCGAGATGCGCGCCACCGTTCCTGCGAAAATCCGGCACGATCTTGCACAACTCCGGGTGAACGCCCCCGCAGTGATAGCACTCATTGTAGTTTTCGAGAATGACTTTCCAATTCGCCGCGACCCGGTAGAGGCAACTCCAGCCAGCACGAAGTTGATCCAGCGGGTACCGAATGACCCGTTCCGCGATGGGACCGAGCTGTTCGGTTACAATCGAATCGCCGTCAGCAAGATTGACAAAGATGAAGCCGCCCCAGGTATCGAGCCGGGCGCGATGGAGGCCGAGATTTTCCGTATCCACGTTGACGTACGGCGTGTGATGCAGCGCACCATCCAGCCGGTATGACCATGAGTGGTAGGGACAGCGAATATTGCCGGGGAATTTGCCTCGTTTCTGCTCATCCTTTGTGGTATCGATCAGTTGGCAGCCGCGATGACGGCACACGTTGTAGAACGCCCGGAGTGTCCCGTCCTCGCCTCGTACGATGATGATGCTTTCTCCGGCGAGTTCCACAGCCTCGTAGCTGCCGGCGGATGTGAGGTCTTCTTCGCGTCCGACGCAGGTCCACTGGTCGAAGAAAATCTTCTCTCGCTCCCGGGCAAACCAGGAAGGCTCGAGATAAAGATCGCGATGCAGCGTCGCTTCCATAAATGCACATTTAAAGCTGATGACCGGCAAGACTAGCATAGCGCCGGAGGCTCGGGCATTGCGCCTGTTTCACATCGTGGCACTTCGCTTCGGCGCCATCTGCAGCCGGTAGGATAGGCGCTGACGATGTCGCCTGAGCAGGAAAGATGTCAGCTAATGTCTCATAAAAATCGCTTCGATGTGATCGTGGTTGGTGCCGGGCACAATGGCCTCACGACAGCTGCGTATCTGGCGAAGGCCGGGCTTTCCACGCTGGTGCTGGAGCGCAGCAGCCTCGTTGGCGGTTGCGCCGTGACGGAAGAGATCGATCCGCAAAGGGCGCCGGGATGCCGCGTTTCGAGCGCGTCCTATATTGCAAGCATGCTCCGTCCCGAAGTTATCCGGGATCTGGACCTGGGCAGGTATGGCCTGCGGATGGTGGCCTGCGATCCGGGCGTACAAACCGTTTTGCCCGACGGGACGGTCATGTCATGGTGGTCGGACTCCCGGCGCATGAGAGCAGAACTTCAGGCGAAGGCGCCGAGGGACGTTGACGAATTCTTTCGCGTGGACGCGAAGCTCCGGGAACTCGCGGCTTACTTTCAGCCGTTTTTCATGCAGCCGCCGCCGGATCCGTACCGAACGGGCGCTGGACGTCTGCTGGAATTGTTGCGCCTTGGCCGGCGCTTTCGCGGTATCGCGGGTGATGACATCGCATCTCTCCTGCGATTCCTGACCGGATCTCTCGGGGAGTTCCTGGACCGCCATTTCCATTCCGAGGCCGTCAAGCGCCTTATCCTGTCGAACAGCCTGTATGGAAAACATGGCGGCCCATATCAACCCGGCACGGCGATGGGCCTTCTCTTTCACTTGCTGAGTGGCGGTGAGGCCGAACGCCAGGGATTCGCCGGCCATGTGATCGGAGGAATGGGTTCTATTACGGGCGCCATGGCCGCTGCCTGCCGCGACCGTGGCGTCGACATCCGCACATCCTGCGAGGTGACCGCGATCAACGAGCTTGGGGGGCGGGTTCGCGGCGTCACACTTGAAGACGGCAGTATCGTCCACGCGGATATCGTCGTGTCGAATGCAGACCCCAAAAGAACCTTTCTCACGCTGCTTCCGACAGGGCTCTCCGAGTCGTTTCGTCGTGACGTCGCTGCGATAAAAATGGCCGGTCCCTGTGCCAAGGTCAACCTGGTGCTGTCCGAGGAGCCGCAGGTGAGAGGCATGCCGGAATCGCACAGCAAAACCGAACGCAGCCTCTTTACGCTCGCGCCGTCGCTGCAGCATGCGGAAGACATGTACAACGATGCGCGGCGCGGCAACATTCCCGGCGACCTGTGGGTCGACTGCGTGCTGGCATCAAACGTCGACCCCGGTCTGGTAACGGAAGGACGGCACGTCCTGACCTGCTTTGTCCAGTACCTGCCGTACGCTCTGGCTGACGGACAGTGGAGTGCCTGTCGCGAGCCGCTGGGCGACAAGGTGGTGGAAATCATCGGCCGCTATGCCCCCAACGTTCCCTCCTCGGTTGTTGCACGCAAGGTGTTGACGCCGGCCGATCTCGAGGAACGCTTCGGCATTACGGAAGGCAACATTTTTCACGGCGACATCAATCTGGAACAACTGTTTTTCATGCGGCCGTTGCCGGGTTTCGCCCGCTACCAAACCCCGGTGCAGGGGCTTTATCTCTGCGGGGCAGGGACTCATCCGGGGGGAGGCGTCACGGGCGCGCCCGGCTTCAATGCGGCGCGGCAAATCCTTGCCGACCGCTAAACCAGTGCAGTAGGGACGCCAGGCAAAACACCTGCGGCAGCGAGGGGCCGTGAGTCCGCCCATTTTCCGAGCTGGCGCGGCTTTGTGGCCGGTTCGCCGAGAGCTTGCTGTCGGGGCGAGAAAGCCATAATATGGAATTGAGATTCACATTATGGTGGCACTAATGCGAGATACACGACCGCCGCAGGGGGCTCAGGCGGCGCTCCGGGCAATCCGGCTGCTCAAGCTTTTTACCGTCGAAAGGCCGGAAATGTCGCTGTCGGAGCTGAGCCGGGGGTCCGGCCTCAACAAAACCACCACTCACCGGCTTCTCCGCGCCCTGCAAAGCGAGAACCTGATCGAGCGCAACGCGGCCACGAGCGGCTACAGCCTGGGGCCGGGTCTCATGGCGCTGGGTGTTCAGGCGCTCGCGAGCAGTGACTTGCGGCGGCGCGTGCGCCCGCTGTTGAAGGCGCTCGCCAAGAGCAGCGGCGAAACGGCGACCCTCGAGGTGCCGATCGGTGACTGCATGCTGATCCTGGACGAGGTTGCCGGTACCCACGTAGTCGGAGCTGTCGGTAACGTCGGAACACGTTGGCCATTGCATGCCACCTCGACCGGGAAAGCGTTTCTCGCCTTCGACGACGGCGGCATCGAGCGACTCGGCCATCCGCTAAAGGCCCTCACGGCACGCACGCTGATCGACCGGGAGGCGTTCCAGCCCCAATTCATCGAGATTCGCCGACGCGGTTATGCCGTGTCAGTAGATGAACTGGAGGAGGGCTATGCTGCCGTTGCAACCATTATTCGTGGAGCCTTGGGCGACGTGCAGGGCACATTGTCTATCGGCGGGCCTACTCAGCGCCTCAACGCGGCGCGGCGCGCGGAGCTTGGCGCGTCGCTTTGCGAAGCCGCATCCCGACTGATCCCCGATTTGTAGCGGACGCGCGCGGGCCTCCGGTCTGAGCCGGAGCGTCCCGTCGCGATGATCTGGCGCGGCTCAGACACCAAAAAAGCAGGGAAGACAAAATCGATATACGTATCCTGTGCCTCGTATTGCTTTTGCTGGCGAAAAGTACCGGGGCAGTCGCCGCTGAAATTGAAACTCCGTCTGTCGCACTGACCAATGTTCCGGCCGTCGTCTCGGTGACCGGAGGTACTCCGGGCGAACAATACAGGCTCGAGGCAGGCGACAGCGTTCGCCTCGCAACAGCGGATGATTCCGGGGCGGTCCTGTTCCCGCCCGTCACCTTCGATGCATTCGGCAGTGTAAATATCAAGGTCCTCTCGGCGGAGGGTGTGAGCGCGGAAACGTCGCTGCGTATTCTCCCCGGATGGGTATCGGTGATGCCGCCGGTTCTCGCCATCCTCATTGCCCTTCTGCTGCGTAACGTTGTCCCGGCATTATTGCTCGGCGTGTGGCTTGGCGCTGCGGCGCTGAATTCCTTCACCCCGGCCGGCATCTTCGGTGGCCTCCTCGACAGTTTTCAGGTCTATGTCACGCGAGCCCTCGCCGATCCGGACCATGCGGCCATCATCCTCTTTTCGCTGATGATCGGCGGTATGGTCGGCATTATCACGCGCAATGGCGGTATGGCCAGTATTGTGCGCATGCTGGTGAGCCGGGCAAAAACCGCCGTCGGCGCGCAGGTATCGGTTTGGCTCATGGGCTTGATGATTTTTTTCGACGACTACAGCAATACGCTGGTGGTCGGTAATACGGCTCGGCCGCTTACCGATCATCTTGGAGTGTCGCGAGAGAAGCTGGCCTACATCGTCGATTCGACGGCTGCGCCGGTCGTTAGCATTGCTCTCATTACAACCTGGATCGGCTACGAAGTCGGGCTCATCGGTGACGCCCTGTCGCGCATTCCGGAGCTTAATGAACCGGCCTACGCCGTGTTCCTGCAGTCGATCCCTTACAGTTTTTACCCGATTCTCGCCATCGCCTTCGTTCTGACGGTCGCGGCGACGGGGCGCGACTTCGGGCCCATGTACAAGGCAGAGCTCCGCGCGAGGCGAGGCCAGGTATCGCCTCTGACGAGCGCCGATTTACCGGCACTCCAGAGTGACAGCCTCGAGCCCAAACGCGACATTCCGTACCGGGCGCTGAACGCCTTCATTCCGTTACTGGTCCTGATCGTTTCGCTGGTGGGCGGGCTTTATGTGACGGGTGAGGGCGACACGCTTACGGATATCATCGGTTCGGCGGATGCGTATAAGGCGATGATGTGGGCGTCGCTGCTGGGCGCTCTGACCGCAGCCGTCCTCACAACCGGTCAGGGCCTCCTCACGGCGCATGAAACCGTTGACGCCTGGTACGGGGGCGTCAGGGCAATGCTGTTTGCGATGATCGTACTGGTTCTTGCATGGGCACTGGCGAGCGTGACCGAGGAACTCGATACGGCGGGCTATCTCGTAACGATACTTGCCGATAATCTGCCGGTAGCACTGGTGCCGGCGGTGGTGTTCCTGCTGTCCGCCATAACCGCGTTCACGACGGGTACGAGCTGGGGCACGATGGGTATTCTGATGCCGCTGATCATCCCGCTGGCCTGGGCGGTGATGACCGTCAATGGTATGGGCGGCGCGGAGCACATGCACATCCTGTATTCGACAATCGCCTGCAATCTTGCGGGGGCTGTGTGGGGCGATCACTGCTCGCCCATTTCCGATACGACCGTCCTCTCGTCGATGGCAAGCGGCTGCGACCACATCGAACATGTGCGCACGCAGATACCCTACGCTTTCCTGGTGGGCGCAATTGCTATTGCGGTGGGCTCGATACCCGGCGGCTTCGGCTTTCCGCCGCTGGCGTCTCTTTTGATCGGTTTTGCGTTTCTGTTCGCGATCCTGCGCTTCTTTGGCCGCAAGGCAGACGAGTCACTTTAGCCGCATCCACCGGTACCTGCGTTACAGGCGGATCCACGCGGATTTTGACTGCATGTAGCTGCGGATACTGTCGATACATTTGTCCCGCGCGTTGCCGGACTGCTTGTAGCCGCCGAACGGCTGGGTCATGTCGCCCTCGTCGAAGCAGTTTACCCAGATTATGCCCGCCTGGATCTCGCGAATGAGGCGATGCGCGCGGGTCAGATCGCGAGTCCAGACGCCCGCTGCCAGGCCATAGATAGTATCGTTGGCGATTCGTACGGCCTCATCCACTCCGTCAAACGGAATAACGGCGGCTACAGGACCGAAGATCTCTTCGCGCGCAATGCGCATTGAATTGTCCACGTCGGTGAACAATGCCGGACTCACGTAGGCGCCGCTGCTCAGCTTTTCCGGCACGTCGCCGCCGAATTTCAGCGTGGCGCCCTCTTTTTTTCCGCCATTGATGTATGACAGCACACGCTGCTGTGCCTCCGCGGTAACCAGAGGCCCCAGGTTTGTTTCCGGATCGAGGGGATCACCGGGGATGTACGCATTCTTCCCGGCGGCCACGAAGCGTTCGATGAACTGATCGTAGATGGAGCGGTCGACGAGCAGGCGCGAGCCGGCATTACATACCTCGCCCATATTGGCATAGATCCCGTTGTAGGCCGCGGCGACAGCGCGATCCATGTCCGCAACGTCGGCAAAGAAAACCTGCGGCGATTTGCCGCCGCATTCCAGCGACACTCGCTTCATGTTCGACTGCCCGGAATACTGCATGATGAGTTTTCCCACTTCAGTCGAGCCGGTAAAGGTGATCTTGTCGACATCCTGATGCAGTGCGAGCGCCTTACCCGCGATTTCGCCACGTCCGTTGACGACATTGAAGACGCCGGCCGGGCCGCCGGCCTCGACGAACAGTTCTGCCAGTCGAAGACAGGACAGCGGAGCCTGTTCCGCGGGCTTCAGCACGACGGAGTTCCCGG
>JBBDSK010000091.1:0-8298 GCA_040904985.1 Woeseia sp.
GTTACACCGAGCCAATACTTCATCGCCGCCGGAAAGAGGCGAAGCACAGGAGCAGCAAATGACAATGACACTGGAGCGTGCGCAGGTGATTCTTTCAGCAGCGGTAGAACATGCAGAGAAAATCGGTACAGCGCCACTGACGATTGCCGTAATCGATACCGGTGGTCACCTGAAGGCACTTTGGCGTCAGGATGGGGCGTCGACGTTGCGGCCGGAGATGGCCACGGCCAAGGCCCGCACAGCGATCGGCCTTGGCAAATCCTCTCGCAAGGTAGCAGAAGACGCGCAAGCGAGGCCTGCGTTCATTGGCGCGCTCGCGACCCTTGCCGAAGGCAATATCCTGCCGGCTGCAGGTGGTGTACTTGCGTTTGCTGCCGATGGTGTACTGGCCGGTGCCGTCGGCATTACCGGCGATACGTCGGACCGGGATGAAGAGTGCGCAATTGCCGGGATTGAAGCCGCAGGGCTTGTGCCCCAGGTGTAAGTTGCGCGGACGAACCAGCTTTTAAATGAAAGCTGTCTTTCGGTCCTGCGAATCATCAGCGTCGACGCTATCCTCGCTGGATGGACCAGTGGCGGATTTATCGAGCCAGTTCTTGATGACATCGAACTTGTTCTGCAGGTGCGATTTGAGTATCGAATTAAGCCGTGCACTGTCACGGTTCGCGATTGCATCCAGTATTTCCTCATGTTCCTCCATCGCATGCGACCAGCGGCTCTTTGAGAAATTAGCCATATAGCGTGCGCGATGCAGGCGCTGCGCGAGATTCCGGTAAATGGCCGACAGTTCCGCGTTACCGGCGCAGTCAACGATTTTTGCATGAATGCGCTGATTCAGCGTGAAGTACGCTGCCCGGTCGCTGGCTTCGAAGCGGGCCAGCATTTCATTGTGCAGGCGGCGGATCTCTGCGATGTCATCGTCGGACGCCCGTTTGCAGGCGAGTTCACCGGCGAGCGCCTCCAGGGCGCCAACGACCTGGAACATGTCTTCGACGTTGGAGCGGGTCAGTCGGGTCACTTCCGCGCCCCTGTTCGGCAGCAGCCGCACCAGGCCCTCCAGTGCGAGAATCTTGATCGCCTCGCGCAGCGGCGTACGTGAAATATTGAATCGTTCGGCCAGTACCCGCTCGTTGAGTCGGTCGCCCGGTGCCAGTTCTCCCTCTACGATCAGGCTGCGGAGCCGCTCGGCGACTTCGCTGTGCAGTGGCCGGCGGTCAATTGCGTCGTTATTCAGCGAATCCATTCCCGATCTGTCCCCTGTTCCGGATGTACGATTTTACCGCGCAGTTTGTGAGTATCACCTAATCGTATACATAAAACCGACTAGAAATCGAGCGCCTGCACCACAAACTTGCGCACTTCAGGCCAATCTCGCACCGTGGCGACCGTAACGGTATCCGGCGAAACCGTTGACACAATGTTTCGAATATTTAATATTGCATGCAAGATACAGACTTGCTGTAAGCAGGATCTGTTGCTGTATCGGTCAGTAACGATGGCAATTTTGTCTAATTACCGGCAGGCGCCGCGGCTGGCAGCTGTGTCAATAGTCAACAGGGACAGACAAACGGCGACTCTGTGCCGACATCAAGAGGGGAGAGCGATGAAGCACCAACATCACGCAACAAGTCGGATAGGCGTGCCGGCGACAATGGCCTTGCTGCTGGCGGGCGCCTTCTACGCCTGGACGCCGGGTACTGCCCTGGCCCAGGCCGGCGATGCTGAAGAGGTTATCGAAGAAGTTCAGGTGACGGCGTCACGTATTCGTCGAACTGGCTTCGACACCGTACAGCCTGCAGTCATCATTGACGGAGAATTCATGCAGGATCGCGGCTTCGTCAACATCAACGATGCACTGGAAGAAATGCCGGCATTCGGCCTCAGTGTGAATGAGCGAGGCGACGCAGAAACGCAGGAAATCGGGCTCAACTTCGCTAACGCCTTTGGACTGGGTTCGGCGCGCACGCTGACACTCATCGACGGTCGTCGCGTCGTCAGTTCAAACGCGCCGACAACCGTCGATAACAATAGAACCGGACCGGGACTGCAGGTTGATCTCAATGTCATTCCAACGCTTGCAATCGAGCGTGTTGAGACGGTCTTCACCGGCGGTGCGCCGATCTACGGCAGCGATGCCGTCGCGGGCACCGTCAACCTGATCATGAAAGACAGCTTCGAAGGCCTGCAAATCGATACGCAGTACGGGATCTCGGAGCGCGGCGAAAAGGAAGAGCTGACAGTTCGCGGATTATGGGGTGGAAATACCGCAAATGGTCGCGGCAACTTCATGATCGCAACCGAGTATTCGACGTTCAAGCCGGTACGGAGCGAAGACAACGACATTGTCACTCGTGCGGACGGCTTCTGCGAGAATCCAAATGATACCGGCCCCGACGATGGAATCCCTGACCGGGTCTTCTGCCAGGACGGTAACAATATATTTGCGTTTCCGAATACCGCTTTGCCGGGCCGAATTATCGACCCCGCGACGGGCCAGCCTGTCTCGACATCGCTGGTGGACAGTAATGGCAACCGGTTCTCGGTGGTGATCAGTGATCCCTTTGACACGGATCCGCACCTGATCCGGGACGCGATGGGTAATCCCCTGATCTTTGATGTCGACGGGTCACTGATTACGTTTGAGCAGGCAAATGTCGGGGTTCGCGTAGGTCCCACATCCACGCAAGGCGCCAACGGCTTTACCAACCCGATTGTCAGTGATACGCAGTTGTTCAACGCCCTGGTGGGTTCGAAGGATCGCTGGAACCTGTATGGAAAGGGTGAATATGAGTTCACGGAGAATACCAACTGGTTCATGGAAGGCATGTTTTCACGGCTGGAAGCAAGCAATATCCGCGAGCAACCACGGTTTTTCTCCGATGTCTTCGGCAATAACCAGCTGCGACCCTCCATTGCCATTAACATTACCGAAAATCCATTTGTCACCGACCAGGTGCGCGACATCATGCAGTTAAACGGTGTTTACGACCCGACACTGGTCGATGGCGATGGCAATCCGGTGCCGCAGTATTTCAAGATCTCCCGATCCAACGTCGATATCGAGGGCGACTCCCCGTTCGACCGCGAGCAGGATTTTTTCCGCTTCGTAACCGGGCTCGAGGGCGAGGTAGAGTTTCTGAACCGTGCCTGGACATGGGACGCCGCTGTAAATTACGGTGAAACCAACGCGTTTACGCAGACCAATCAGATCGATGCTTTGCGCCTCATGCTGGCATTGGATGCAATCGAGGACCCGGTTACCGGTCAGCCGGTCTGCCGCGCGCAGGTTGAGGGCTTGCCGACCGGCTTTGAAAATGTCGCGCCCACCAGTGCGCGAAACACGGCCGTCAATGAATGTATCCCGTTCAACCCGCTGGGACTGAATCCAGTCACCGAGGCACAGCACAACTACCTCGTGCAACCTGAGTTCCGGAAAACTGAAATTCAGCAGCAGGTATATGAGGCAAATATTGGTGGCGAACTGTTCCAGATGCCCGCCGGCGCCCTTGACGTCTATACCGGTGTCACGCATCGCCGGGAATTCGGTGCCTTTTTCGGCGACCGTACATCACGCAATGCGCTGTCGGAAAGCGCGCCGGTACAGAATGTGCAGGGCAAATTCGATACGACAGAATTCTACGGAGAGGCTCTGTTACCCATAGTGCGGAACAGTGATGGCCTGCCGTGGAACCTGCCCATAGTGACGTTGGAACTGGAAGGTGCAATCCGCTCGGTAGATAACTCGATTGCCGGACGGGACAACACCTGGACGGTCGGCGGCCGGCTGCGTCCGAGCCTGCCTTTCTTCGAAGACGGTGTGATATTTCGCGGTAATGTGACGCAGTCCATCCGCGCGCCGGCGATACCGGAACTGTTCCTGCCACAGCAACAGGTCCGAGTATTTGCCAGCGATCCTTGCGATCCGCGATTTATTGATGGTGGGTCGAGTCCGGATGTGCGGCGGGCCAATTGCGAAGCCGAAGCACCTGCAGGCTTTGATCTTTCGACGTTCGACTCGTTGATCGTCGGCAGCCGGCGTGAAGCTGTTTCCGGTGGTAACCCGAATCTGCAAAATGAGACGGCGGACTCCTGGACCATTGGCGCGGTGTTTGAACCTCCGTTCGTTGACGGTCTTACCTTTTCGGTCGACTGGACGGATATGGAGATCACGGACGCGATCGAACAACTCAGCGCAACGGACGTCATGAACGCCTGCTACGACAGCACAAACTTCCCCGGGGCTGCGCCATGTTCAAACTTCACCCGCGAGTCCGGAACGTTTCAGGTTGCAACGATGGAAACCGGTTTTGTGAACGCAGCCGAACTGCGATTCCAGGCCCTGATAGCGAACTTCCGATGGATGTTTGACGCGGCCGATCTGCCGCTTCTGCAGAACGCACCGGGTAACATGGAGTTTTTCGGCAACTATTTCCATGTCGCCAAGCTGGAGCGTGAAGTGGGAGTCGGTGACATCGATATCCAGGATGGTGAAGCATTTAACGAGAAGCATCAGTGGCAGCTGAACCTCCGCTACAATCTCAATGCTCTCAGCGTCCTGTGGCAGACTCGCTACGTCGGCGAGCATGTATTGGACAATCAGGCGGCACCGGAACTACGGGCGCCCGAAGAGTCGAAAGTAGACGCAATGTGGCTCAACAACCTGATGGCGAATTACCAGGTGAATGACAGCATTGGCGTGCGCTTGATC
Source organism: Woeseia sp. (assembly GCA_040904985.1). Classification (GTDB taxonomy): domain Bacteria; phylum Pseudomonadota; class Gammaproteobacteria; order Steroidobacterales; family Woeseiaceae; genus IDS-8. The sequence continues at coordinate 4,709 of JBBDSK010000091.1, forward strand.
ATAAACAACGTGTTTGACGAGCGTGATGATCCGCTGCGCGCCGCGTCCTTGGGCGGCAATGACCTCGGCTTTACAGATCCGTTCGGACGCCGCTACCTGCTCGCCGTCAATATGGGCTTTTGAAGTCCGGCTAGCGATGTCACATAATTGGCGCAATGCCAATGGAGGCACACCCGCCCGCATGCTTGGTCATGCGGGCGGGTTTTCCGCTCCCAATACAGCAGTGGCTCCTCAACCAGCAATCGTGTCCGATCGAGGAAACTGTGTCAGTCTGATGTCCGATTGTGAATTAACGAAATGACATTGGCCGTCTTACGAAGCCGTATGCGCGATGCGTGGCAACCCGTAACCATAGGCGGAACCATAGGAATGCCTTTCGCTGTGTTAGTACTGCTGGCAGTCGTTAGTGGTTGTGATTCGCCGGGTTCCGCTGAAGTTGAGGGAACTGCTACCAGAGATACAGGTTCTAATGCAGTAGACGTGAAACCACAACAATCGCCGGAACATCGAAGCGGCGTGTTTGATGGCACACTGGACGGCCGCGTCATCTACCAGAAGGCCTGCGCGTCCTGCCATGATGAAGGATTCAATGGAGCGCCGCGTTTGTCGGTGCGCTCGGACTGGCTGAAGCTCGATGCACTCGGTGCCGACGGTTATACCCAGATTGCGATTGCGGGGATCGGTATCATGCCGCCACGTGGAGGGCAGCCGGAGATGACGGACGAACAGGTCCGCGCCGCGGTTGACTACATCCTGGATGAAATCCGCTAATTGCGCGGGCTCTGATGCGGCGTCGGGCACGAATACGAATACAACAGGAGATATCAATGCGAATTTTTGCATCAATGTTATTGATGGCGGTTGCCGCGGCGGGCCCTGCATTGGCGAACGAGCCGCAGGAGCGTCCGATTATCGGCGATCCGCCACCGATGCCCGAAGAAACCTTTCACATGCATCCGGATGGCGTTGAGGTTAGCGAGTACGTTACGGGACTGGAAGCCGTCTGGGATATCCAGTTCCTTCCGGATGGCGCAGCACTGGTCAGCGAACGCCCCGGGCGTATCCGCTATGTCAGCCCGAACGGGACGCTTGCTGAAGAACCGTGGGTGACGCCGGAACTCGTTGTCGGTGAAGAAAACGGCGGCGGCATGATGGGTCTTGCGTTACACCCGGACTTCAACGACAACAAATGGGTGTACGCCATGTACTCGACTGACGTACGCGGCGGCCGTGCAAACCGCGTCAGCCGCTTTCGCCACAGCGGTTCGAAGGGCGTCGATGAGGAGGTTATCGTTGATCTGCTGCCCGCCGGTAACACCCATTTCGGAGGACGCATCGAGTTTGGCCCGGACGGTATGCTCTACGTCACGCAGGGCGATACCGGGCAACGCACCTCCGCGCAAAACGTTTACGACTATCGCGGCAGCGTCATGCGGTTCACGCCGGAGGGCGAGATCCCGGCCGATAATCCATGGCCGCATACACCGGTATGGGCGTACGGCGTACGCAACACCGCAGGCCTTGCGTTTCACCCGGATACCGGCGAGCTGTTTGCCGCCGACCATGGTCCGTCGGGCGAATGGCGGGACCCGCTGGTCGGTGCACGCGATGAAATAAACGTGCTCGAGGGCGGCAAGAATTACGGCTGGCCGGGTGCTGTCGGCGCACCCGGGGTGTCCGGTTACGTTGACCCTATACTGATGTGGGAGGATTCACCGCTGCCCCCGGGTGACCTGGTCATTTACAACCATGACCTCATGCCGCAATTCAAGGGCGACGTATTCCTCGCCACCTTGCGTACCGAGGCTTTGGTCCGGATTCAATTCGACGATCGCTCGAATCCGCACAAGCCGACTGCTATAGAACGCTGGTTTACAGACCGCAATCTGGGCGATACCCCGTTGGGTGAGGGGCCATCGCAGTTTGGCCGCTTGCGTGCGGTGGCGGTAGGGCCCGATGGGGCTATTTATATCGGCACCACGAATCGCGACCGCGGCCGCGGCACGATACGCGATAATGACGATCGGGTTCTGCGTATAGCGCCGTCGGGCAAATAATCCTGCCCGGACGGCGCTTGCTGATTATCGAGCAGGAGAGAATGATGCTGAAAACAACTCTGGCAGTAACTGCCGCCGCTATTGTGGGCACAACTGCTTTTGCCGCGGATGAGCGTCCGCCGTCGATCGAAGAAGACACTGATGCTACGGTACGGGCCTATGCGGCGGGCTATGTCGCTGGCTACACCTGCAGCGCGGTCTTCAACGGCGACAAGTCGGAAGCGCAGATCCGTGAACACGAGTTGACGGGGATTTATCCGGTCGTTGCCGATATCGTTGACACACTGACGGCCGATATCGACCGGGCCAATCAACGTGTCAGTGTTACTTACGATGAGAATATGCCGCCTCGCATTGCCCAGTGGCGGCCGCACCTCGGTTGCGTCGATCTTCCTGTTGGCGCCGAATACGGGGCAGCGAAACACATTCCCGCCGTAACCATTGACTCAATAAAGGTCGATGCGCGCCATGACGATGGCAAACCATGGACGACGCACGCCCCCGTCAACGGCTCCAGTGGAAACACTGCACTTGATGACACGATACAGAGCGCATTCACGAAAGCCTATGGCCGCGACGCCCGGACCACTGCGGTCCTGATAGCGACACCCGACGCAATTGTTGCCGAGCGATATATCGATGGCTATACAACGACGACGTCGCAACGCACCTGGTCAGTAGCGAAAAGTATCGCCGCCAGTGTGATTGGCGCAGCCGTTGAGCAGGGAAAGATTGACGTATCAGCGCGTGCCGATGTCCCGGAATGGCGCCGGAAAGCGGATTCGCGCGGCAACATTACGCTCGAGAATCTCCTTCATATGGCCTCTGGCCTGGACAGTAACGTCGCCGGCAACCGGACGGATCGCATTTACATGGGCGGCGGACTCGTTGCGGATTCCGCCGCGACACGCGCCGTGGAAGTGCTTCCCGGTGAACGGTGGAAATACGCCAATATCGATACCTTGCTTGCGGTTCGCGCCATGCGCAGCGCATTTCCAGCTGAGGAAGCGTTTCTCCGTTTCCCGTTCGAGTCCGTGCTGTACAAGATCGGCATGACACACACCAAACTTGAAACGGACTGGGCCGGGGATTTCATCCTGTCGAGCCAGGTCTGGACGACCTCGCGCGACCTCGCGCGCCTTGGAGTGTTGCACCTCCAGAATGGCGTATGGAATGGCGAGCGCATCCTGCCTGACGATTGGGTGGAGTATGTCAGCCGTCCCGCCCCGTCGCAGCCGCGGCTTGAAGATGCCGACGGCAACCCGCGCCCGGGTTACGGCGCGCAATGGTGGCTGTTCGACCGGCACGAGCCCGAAATTCCCGGCGACACTTTCGCGGCGTTTGGCAACCGCGGCCAGTACCTTGTCATCGTGCCGTCCCGCGATGTCGTTATCGTGCGTCGCGGCTACGACATGGCGGGTGGCGAGGGATTCAAGATTGACCGGTTCACGGCCGATGTGCTGCAGGCGTTCGCAGCCGACTGAGGCAACCTGTGGCGACTGGCGCACCCGTCCTCCCGTAAAGCGGCGTCCC
>JBBDSK010000092.1:0-8269 GCA_040904985.1 Woeseia sp.
CATGGGACCCCCAGATTAGGAATCTGGTGCTCTATCCTGCTGAGCTACCGGGGCAGCGTTCTTATTGTAGGGAATGATACAGCTTCTCGCAGCCGCTGGCGGCTGCGATAATCGCAGAGCTTCAAACGTACAGCCGGGGTAAGAAAGCACATGCAGGAATTTGAAATACGGGATGCGTATCCGGAGGACGGCGGGACGATCTCCGAGTTCAATATGAAAATGGCCGTGGAAACGGAAGGGCGAGACCTCGACCGGGAGACCATTACGGCCGGCGTTGCAGCCGTACTGGAGGACGCGTCCAAGGGCCGCTACTGGGTCGCGGAGGCTGGCGGCAAGATCGTCGGCCAGCTGATGGTTACCCAGGAGTGGAGCGACTGGCGCAACGGCCTCTTCTGGTGGATACAAAGCGTTTACGTCGAGGAAGATTACCGCCGCAAAGGCGTGTTTTCCGCCCTGCACCGTCATGTGGAATCCCTGGCGCGGGCGCGCAACGACATCTGCGGCCTCCGCCTCTACGTCGAGCATGATAACCGTCGCGCACAAAGAACTTATGAGGCGCTGGGGATGACGGCTCCCGGCTACCAGGTCATGGAAGTCGATTTCCGCAAGGGAAGTTAACCGGGGCTGGCGCACAGATGCTGAAAGCAGGTTCGAAGGCGCCGAATTTCACCCTGCCCGATCAGGAACAACGTGAGATTTCACTCTCGGATCTGCTGCAGCCAGGTCCCGTGATCCTCTATTTCTATCCCGCCGATTTCACGCCCGGCTGCACGCGGCAAGCTTGCTCATCCCGCGACCTGCACGAAGCCATAGTGTCTGCCGGTCTCGGCATCGTGGGCATCAGCCCGCAGGACAGCGCAAGTCACCAGCGATTTCGCGAGCAGTACGACCTTCCGTTCAGCTTGCTGAGCGATAAACACAAAAGCGTTATCCGGAAGTATGGCGTCGACGGCCCCTTCGGCGTGGGTGTGCGGCGCGCAAGCTTCCTGGTGGATAAGGCCGGCAGCATTCAGGCGACGCTGCGGGCCGACTTTCGGGTTCGGCGGCACGAGGAATTCCTGCGGAAGGCAATCGAAAGCCGCAATCGGGAGCCACGCCGCTAGCAGCCTGCCGGCTACGGCTCGCCCGACAGCGTTAGCAGAGCTTTGCGCTCATGCCCCGCGTGACGGTGCTCCCAGACATAGATGCCTTGCCACGTGCCCAGGGCGCAGCGGCCGTCACGTACAGGAACATTGAGGTCGGGCTGCGTCAGGATGCTGCGGACGTGAGCCGGCATATCGTCCGGGCCCTCGGCGCTGTGACTGAACATCGGGTCGCCGTCGGGAACAAGCCGTTGCATGAAGGTCTCCAGATCCTGCCGCACGGCGGGATCGGCATTTTCACAGAGCATCAGCGAGGCGCTCGTATGGCGCAGGAAGATATGGCAAATGCCGGCATCGATGCCCGAATCGCGCACGGCTTTTTGCACACGGTCGGTAATATCGTAGCTGCCGCGGCCGCTCGTCGAGATTGTCAGTTCCAGCTGTTTGAGCATGAGATGTCCGCAACGGTCAAGTGCGGCCTCCGGTGTCAATGTCGCGGCTGCTCCTGCGGCAGGGTACCGATCATCGCCTCGGAACTTTCGCTGACATTGCCAGTATACGGCTCGCCGTAGCGCAGGCGAATAGTCTTTGTCTTACCGAACCACGGGATGGAGATGACGTAGATATTGTCGTACTCCTGCTCATCGATGGGAGGCACTTTCTTGCTGGCGCCAAGATCCGCGATCAGCCCTGGAATGGTGTCGCTGTGCCCGACCACCAGAATGATCTTTCCCTTGTGCTCCTTGAGAATTTTCTCCAGCACCGCCTCGTTGTTATCGGGGTCATAACGGTTGATGGGAAGTTTGAGCGCCTCCGCAAGCGGCCTTGCGGTTTCTATCGTGCGCTTGGAAGGAGTCGAATAGATGGCATCGACGCCGGCGACGACATCCGCGTCCACGAGCTGCCGCGTCAATTCCAGGACGCGCGCCCTGCCCGCGGGTGAAAGATCGGGATCCTCCGGCGGAGTCAGCGCTTTTTCAGCATGGCGCACAAAAATAATGGTCGTGGTCGCCTGTGATTCGAAGAACCAGGCAAGTCCGACCGCAATTGCAACGTAGACGACAACGATCTGTATTCGACGCCGGCGCCGCTTGCTGCGGCGTTCTGTTTCTGACCTGCCATTGCGCATGGACGGCGAGCTTACGGGGTTTTGGCTGCTTTGACTACGCCGTGCCGGCGAGCCGGGACTTTGTCGAATAGCTAGCGCCGTGACTTTTCGCCGCTGCGCTCTCCCTTTCGATGCGTGGAGACGACGTGGTACTCGCCTTCGATCGCGCTCCCGGGGCTGTTGTCCTCCTCCCTGTTACGCCTGGCCTCGGCTTCGAAGGACTTGCGGAGCTTTCGCCCGGCCCACCAGAGCCGTAGTCCGACGACTCCTGCGAGCACCAGCACGACGCTTGCGAGAAAAAGAAATGCAAAAAAGCCGAACACCAGCGCCGCACCGATAACTACCGCGCCGACTACGGCCATCAAGGCACTGACGACAGGATTGCCGGACCTTACCCCCGCGTAGCGAATTCTCCGGTTCAAGATATCCTCACTCGTTCGATACATCTGCTGTGTCAAGATCATCATCACCTTGTTCGATGCGGCTGTAAAAGCCCTCGAACCAGGGCTCCCAGGTCCTGCCGCCGTCATTCGACTGCTCGAAGAATTGCCGCACTCGTCCATCCGGCTGCGGCGTCCAGAGGCCGCGGAAGGGCGCCGTGGTTTTACTGGACACGTAGTGGATCTGTCCCTCCAGCAGCATCCCGGCTTCGGTCATGCCGCCGCGGATATTGATCTGGCCGCCGCCGGCATCGGTCCACAGTTGCACCCATTCATCGGTCGCCTGGTCGAAATAGTTCATGCTGGTTCCCGTACTGCCGCCGGCGCCGTTCCAGTTCTCGATCAGCACGCAGCCCCGTTGCGCGGCTTCAATCACATTGTGGCCGGCCAGTTCGCCCTCCGGATCGCGTACTTCCCAGTGGCCAATCCAGAAGTCGAAATCTCGAAACTCCTCCTGATGCTCGCAGGGAAACCGGCTGACCGGGGTCGCCGCAGGTTCCGCGATTGCCGCATCGTCGAGATCATCCGCCGCCGCGCTGAGAATCAGGACCCACGCCATGCCGACACATCCCGCCCGTACTGTCCATGGCGCTGTCATAGATTCGCTCTTGTTACCGAAAACCGCGCCGATTCAGACACCTGGAGCCACGAAAGGTTCTCCGGTCCCGCCGTGCGAGGGTGGAGCATTGCGGCAGGGCCTCGACTTGATTGGCGGAGAGGGTGGGATTTGAACCCACGAAGGGCTGTTAACCCTTGCTGGTTTTCAAGACCAGTGCATTCAACCGCTCTGCCACCTCTCCGTGCGAGCCTGCGCATTCTGCGTCGGGCGTAGCCGGGATTCAACTCGGCGGTTCCTGGCACTGACCCTGAAACGTGCAAAGCCCGCCACCCGCCCTGTTGCGGAATATTTGCGCAGACAAAAAGCCGTGTCGAAAGCCGGCCGAAAGAGCCATGTTCGGAACGTAATATGCGAGTCCAGCGGCTCATTATGGATCACCTTGTATCATAGCCACTTGTACTGCATATCTCGCGTCGTTTAGAAGATATCGAACCGCGAAGTTGCCACGCAGGTCCGCCGATGGCCCTCTGACTGCGTCGCCGTCTCGCGACGCTTTGATTTTTTTCATGACAATGTTAAAAATACCGACCCGCCACACAAAACGTAGCAATGGAATCAACAGCGAACCAGGAGCGAATCGTGCCCGCGAAGATCGAGCTCCGCAAACTGATGGACCAGATTGCCGGCGCTTCCTCACTGCAGGATGTCTATGACAGGGCGCTGAGTTGTCTGCACCAGACCCTGGACGTGGATCGCGCATCCGTTCTTGTTTATAACGACAACCGGGTCATGCAGTTCGTTGCCTGGACGGGTCTTTCCGAGAGCTACCGCAATGCGGTGGAGGGCCACTCTCCCTGGTCGCCGGACGAGCCTGACGCCCGGTCGGTTACCATCGCCGACGTCACTGCCGCGCCGGATCTCGCCGCCTACACATCGTTGTTCCGGCAGGAGCAGATTGGCGCCCTCGCCTTTATCCCGCTGCGCTTCGGCAGCAAGCTGCTGGGCAAATTCATGCTGTACTACCGGAATCCGCATGAATTCACCGACGATGAGGTCAACGTGGTGGAAACCATCGCCGGCCATATCGCCTTCGCCATCGAACATCATCGCATGGCCACGCAGCTGGAAAGCCGGCTGGCCGCAGAACTCAACGCCCGCTCTCAAGCCGAATTTGAAGCCTCCTTACGGCAGCAAAACGAGCACCGCCTGCAAATGGCCCTTGCCGCAGGCAAGATGTGCGCCTGGGAGTGGGACGTTGCAAGCGGCAGGATCCAGTGGTCGGAGGAGCTGCAGGAGATGTTCGGCCAGGGTGCCGAAGATTTTGCCGGGACGATGGACAACTTTCGCCGGTATATTCACCCGGGCGACCAGCTTCGCTCTGCGACATCCATGGAACGAATGCTTGGCGAACGACGCGAGGATTACAACCTGGAATATCGCCTGGTGCCGCCGGACGGTTCCGTTCGATGGGTTGCCTCCCGCGGTCGGGCAACTTTCGATAAGGAAGGCCGCCCTGCCCGGCTGGTGGGAATCTGCACTGATATTACCGAGCGCAAACGGCTCGAATTGTCGAAGACGTTTCTCGCCGAAGCCAGCCGCATATTGGCAACAACCCTCAATCCCCACGAAACGGTCAGGAACCTGGCGCAACTCGTCGTTCCACGGCTTGGGGACTGGTGCATCATCCAGGTCGTCGACGAGCAGGGGGAGATAAAGCCGGTTGAAGTCGCTCACAGCGATCCGGATAAAGTCGAGAAAGCATGGCAAGTGGTGCGCCGGTGGCCCGTACCGTCTGATCTCGGCTCCGCGGCGACCGCGGTGCGCGAAGGAGAATCCACCCTCGTGCCGCATATCGAGCGGAAAATGCTCGCAGCCCGCGCCTCGAATGAAGAACACCTGGCGGCGCTGCTGTCCTTCAAACTGGAATCCGGCATCACGGTTCCGCTCAAGGCGCGCGGGCGCACCCTCGGCGCCCTCACGCTTCTGACGGCCGAGTCGAAGAGAACCTACGACGAGACCGACCTGCGCTTCGCCCAGGAAATAGCCAGCTGGGCGGCGCTGGCAATCGATAACGCGCAACTGAATCGTGAATCGGAAAAGGCCCGGTCCGTGGCCGAGCGATCGAGGGAGTTTCTGCAAATTCTGGCGCGCGTCAGCGACGATCTCGCCTCGTCCCTCGATCCGGATACGGCCCTCAAGCAGCTTGCAGGGCGGCTGGTGGGCCGCCTGGCGGATTACTGCATTACCTACGCAACTGACGGCGTTTCTATCCGCCGCCTCGGTCTCGCACACCGCGATCCGGCAAAGTTGCCGCTGGTCGAAGCGCTGTGCGAGGCTGGACCGCCGAAGCTTGACGATCAATGGGGCGCAGGCGCCGTCATACGCAGCGGCGAGCCGATTCTGGCAAGCGAAGTTTCGGCCCGGCTGCTCAGAAGCACCACGAAGAACGCCCGGCATCTGCAGGCGGTACGAGAACTCGATCCGTGGTCGGCCATTGTCGTTCCGTTACGCGCCCGCGGCAGGACGCTGGGGGCGATCGCGCTGGTCACCACGGCCGATTCCCGGCAGAGTTACGATCATGACGATCTGAAGCTTGCGCGCGAGCTTGCCAGCCGCGCCGCGCTGCTGGTCGACAACGCCCGCCTGTACGCCCAGGCACGTGCCGCGATCCGGGCACGGGACGATATGATCGCCGTCGTCTCGCACGATCTTCGCAGCCCCTTGCAGTCCATCTCCAGCGCCACCACGCTGCTCGAGTTCGAACGACAGGGCGGTTCCGGAGATAAAAGCCTGCAAGCGATCAAGCTGGCTACCTCACAGATGGACCGGCTGTTACAGGATTTGCTGGACCTGTCGCTCATCGATGGCGGCCAGCTTACCGTCACGAGAAAGCTGGTCCGGCCGGCCACCCTCATCGATGAAGCGCGGACGATGTTCGAGCCTCTCGCAAGAGACAAATCCGTTCGCCTCGAATGCGGGATTGCCGAGGATCTGCCGCAGATTCGCGTCGATCAGTCTCGAATGCAGCAGGCCCTGGCGAACCTGCTCGGTAACGCGCTGAAGTTCGTACCCGAGGGAGGCAAGATCGTGCTGAACGCCGACCAGCACGAACACGGCGTCCGAATCTCGGTGACCGACACCGGTCCGGGAATCTCCGAGGAGGATGTTGCAAGAGTGTTCGACCGTTTCTGGCGGGCAGACCGGCGGAGGGAACGCGGCGTGGGTCTCGGCCTGACCGTGGCACAGGGCATTGTGCAGGCGCACGGCGGTCAGATCGGGGTCGAGAGCCGCAAGGGCGAAGGCAGCACCTTTTTCATCCTGCTCGATGGCGTTGCGCCTGCGCGCAAAAGGATTGCAACACGTCCCCCGAAAGCGAGCGGCCGGAAGGACGGGCCTGTGCTCGTGGTCGACGACGACGAGCCGTTCCGGACCAAAATCGTCGAGGCACTGCAGCGCTCCGGTTATTCCGTGGTTGGCGCCGGGGACGGGCGTGAGGCGCTGGAGTACCTGCGGGGCGACCGAACTCCAGCGCTGGTCATTCTCGACATGATGATGCCCCTCAGGGAAGGCTGGAGTCTCTTCGAGGCCGTGAAGCATGACCCGCGCCTGGCAGCGGTGCCCATCGTGCTCCTTACCTGCCTTGGTGAAACGCAAGACAACGTCGCTCCGCCCACCGACGTCAGTGCCTACCTGAAAAAGCCGGTGCGCATGAAAAAGCTGCTCAGTCTCGCGGCGCAGCACTGCCGCGGGTCCCGCAAGGATCTCGGCGGCTACGCCTGATTCCCGACCTATCGATCCCGGGCGGCCACCAGCACGGCCCGCTGGACCTTCCCTCCTCTCTCCGACACAATCCGTCGAAAGTGCAACCTGTCCCCGAGGGGGGAGCATGGGAAACAAAATGAGCCGTCGCGACTTCGTCGTTTCCACGGCCGCGGCCGGCCTCGCCGCGAGCGCGCCGAATAGCGGCGCAGTATCCCCGAAAATGAGTAACCGCGTACCGCCGGTCGTAGTGGCCTCGAGTAACGGCTTCACGATGAAAAATGGCGGCAAGCTCAACTGCGTCGAGACTGCCTTCCAGCGCATCGTGAAGGGAGATGATGTGCTCGACTCGCTTATCGCCGGGGTCAATATCGTGGAGCTGGACCCGGAAGACGCCAGCGTGGGCTACGGCGGCCGACCAAATGCCGATGGCGTCGTGCAACTTGACGCCTGCTGCATGCACGGTCCGAGGAAGCAGGCGGGAGGTGTCGCGGCACTCGAAGGCGTCAGAACTCCTTCACTGGTGGCAAGAGCCGTCATGGCACAGACCGATCACCATCTTCTCGTTGGCCGCGGCGCGCAGGACTTTGCGCGCATGATGGGGTTCAGGATCGAGGATGATCTTAATACGGAGAAGTCGCGGCAGCAGTGGCTGCAGTGGAAACGCAGAATTGATCCCAAGCACTATCTCGATCCCGAGAAGCGCTTCGACGCAGGCCAGGCCGCGGGCCGGCAGATGCTGCGCGAGGGCGTCGTGAGCGAAGAGCAATATTACGGCACCATCAATTGCAACGGCGTTAATGCGAACGGCGAAATTTGCGGCGTGACAACAACCAGCGGCCTGTCGTGGAAGATTCCCGGCCGCGTAGGGGATTCGCCAATTCTCGGCGCCGGTCTTTATCTCGACGACATGGTGGGCGCAGCAGGTTCGACAGGGCGCGGCGAGGCCAATATCTACGGCCTTTGCTCCTTCGTCATCGTCGAGGAAATGCGGCGCGGCAGTCATCCGAAAGACGCAGGTATGGAAGCGCTTCGTCGGATCAAGGCGAACACGATCGAGCCGCGATTGCTGAACGACCGCGGGAAGCCGAATTTCAACGTCAACTTCTACATCGTGGATAAAATGGGCCGCTACGCAGGTGTCGCGCTTTACGCGAGCAGTGACAGTTCCCGTTATGCCGTCTGCACGGAAAACGGCGCCGAGCATCTCATGCTCGAGCCGCTGCTCGAGGGTTCGGCCTAGTGTACCCCATCGTAAATAATGGGCCATTCTCGCGGCGCCTTTTCGCGTCTGGCGGCGTTGCGACTCCTCGCAATAGCT
>JBBDSK010000093.1:0-6143 GCA_040904985.1 Woeseia sp.
CCTGCGTGAGGGGGCATTGTGGGTGTTCGGAGCGCTTGCCCTCATTCTGTGGGTCGCGCTCTTTACCTACGATCCAGGCGATCCCGGCTTCAGCCAGGCCAGCGGCAGCAGCGAGATCAGCAACAGTGTAGGGCGTGTCGGGGCGCTTGTTGCCGATCTCTTATTCAACCTTTTCGGTCGTCCGGCTTATCTGTTTACGGTGATGGTGTTGTATTTCGGCTGGATGATCTTCCGCGAGCAGAAAACGCATCAGCAGCTGACCCGTGCGGACTTTGCGCTGCGTTTCGGCGGCTTTGTCGCGACACTCGTCACGAGCTGCGCGCTGGCCACGCTGCACTTTTCGCCGGCCGGTTTTCGTGAGACAGCGGGCGGCATCATCGGGCAGATCGTTGGCGGGGGTATGGAATCCCTCATGAAGCTGCTGGGTGCAAGCGTTCTCCTTTTCTTCCTCTGGCTTGCATCGCTGTCTTTGTTCCTCGGTATCTCCTGGCTCGGGATCATGGACCGCACTGGTCGCTGGTGTCTCATTGCCTGGGAAGCGTCCCTGGTAAAAGTCGGCGAAATTCGCGACCGTGCCGAGGGCCGAAAACAGCTGGCCGCCCGAGCTGAAACATTCGAGGTTGAGAAAAAGCGCGTGGCAAACCGCGCACCGCCGCGCATCGAGCCGGTACTGGCGCCGCTGGAGCAGAGCGAGCGGGTGGAGAAGGAACGGCAGGTTCCGCTGTTCGAACCGCCGTCGGCCAATGAGCTGCCGCCGCTGTCATTGCTGGATGACCCACCGCCGCAGAAATCGGGCTATTCCGAAGAGTCGCTCGAGGCAATGTCGCGGCTGGTCGAGCTCAAGTTGAAGGACTTCAACATCGACGTTGAAGTTGTGTCAGTCTCTCCCGGCCCGATCATTACGCGCTTCGAACTGGACCCGGCTCCGGGTGTGAAAGTCAGCCAGATATCGAACCTGGCGAAGGATTTGGCCAGGTCGTTGTCCGTGGTCAGTGTCCGGGTTGTCGAGGTGATTCCGGGCAAGTCGTTCGTGGGCCTGGAAATCCCGAATGAAAACCGCGAGCTGGTGACGCTGGGAGAAATCCTGAAGTCGCGAGCCTACGACGAATTGGCCTCCCCGCTGACGCTGGCGCTCGGCAAGGACATCGGCGGGCACTCGGTTGTCGCCGACCTGTCACGTATGCCTCATCTGCTCATCGCCGGCACGACCGGCTCGGGTAAATCCGTCGCCATCAATGCCATGGTGCTGAGCCTCCTCTATAAGGCCACGCCCGAGCACGTGCGGCTGATCATGGTTGATCCGAAAATGCTCGAGCTGTCGGTGTACGAGGGCATCCCGCATCTGCTGACGCCGGTGGTAACGGACATGAAGGAAGCCGCCAACGCGCTGCGCTGGTGCGTGGGCGAGATGGACAGACGCTACCGCCTGATGGCTTCGCTCGGCGTGCGCAACATCGGCGGCTATAACCGAAAGGTGAAGGACGCGATCGAAGCCGGTACACCGATTCCGGACCCGATGTTCCAACCGCCGCCATTCGAGGACGAAGAAAGGCCGATTCAGCACCCCACCCTGACGCCGTTGCCCTTCATCGTGGTCATAATTGACGAGCTCGCGGACATGATGATGATCGTGGGCAAAAAGGTGGAGGAACTGATCGCTCGCCTGGCACAGAAAGCGCGCGCTTCCGGCATTCACATGCTGCTGGCGACGCAGCGGCCGTCTGTCGATGTCATCACGGGGCTGATCAAGGCAAATATTCCCACGCGTATCGCCTTCCAGGTATCGGCCAAGGTGGATTCGCGGACGATTCTGGACCAGATGGGCGCCGAGAATCTGCTGGGGCACGGCGATATGCTTTACCTGCCGCCGGGCACATCCCTTCCGACGCGGGTGCATGGCGCGTTCGTGGCCGACCACGAAGTGCATGCGGTCGTCAGGAACCTGAGAAAAAGCGGTTCACCCCGCTATCTCGAGGAAATTTTGCAGACTCCCACCGGTCAAACTCCGGGATTGACGGGGCTGGAGGCGATGCCCGGCGACCCGGTCGACGCCGAGCAGGATCCGCTCTACGACCAGGCGGTCCAGATCGTGACTGAAACGCGAAAGGCGTCGATATCAGGTGTGCAGCGCAGGCTCAAGATTGGCTACAACAGGGCCGCACGCATGGTGGAGAGTATGGAACAAGCCGGCCTTGTAGGTCCGTTGCAAGCGAACGGATCGCGCGAAATCTTGCTGCCGCCTCAGGCGCAGGACTGACAACCGCGCCTCCTGGAGGCGTTCGAACGCTAATGAGGGAGCAGGTCCGGCCAATGAGCTTTACCAGACAAATACCAGTGACATGCCGGCGGCTGCTGACTGCAGGCGTTTTGCTTTTGGCGGTTGCTAATGCTGTCAAGGCTGCCGCGGATGTCCCGGCCGACGGCGAGCAACTCCTCGAGGAGTTCTTGCGCGGTGTACAGACGATGAGCGGGCGCTTCGAGCAATCGCTGGTGGACGCGAACGACGACACGGTCGAAAGCTCCAGTGGCCGCTTCGACATCCGCAGGCCCGGGCAGCTGCGCTGGCGCTACGATGAGCCCTACGAGCAGGTGCTGGTTGCGGACGGCGTCAACGTCTGGAGTTATGACGTGGATCTTGCCCAGGTCACCGTAAAGCCGCAGGCCGAAGTGCTCAGCAGCACGCCGGCGCTGCTCCTGGGAGGCTCCAGCGACGTGCTGGAAGACTTCGAGTATGCGGGCAGTTCCCGCCACCGGGAGACGGATTGGGTACGTCTCCTGCCGAAAGACCCGGACAGCAACTTCGAAAGCGTGGAATTCGGCTTCAATGACCGCAAGCTGACCCGCATGATCTTTTCTGACAACCTCGACCAGACGACACTGGTGGCGCTGTTCGACGTCGTACTGAATGAGCCGATCGATCCGCAGACATTCCACTTCTCACCGCCCGAAGGCGTCGATGTTGTCGGAACGCCCATCTCGTCCCCGACAGAACAGCATTAAATGCTGCCACTTCGTTACGCGAGGCGGTGGCAGTTCGCCGGAATCGGCGTGCTGCTCCTCGTTTGCGTCGCGACGCTGACGCCGGCGGTCTGGTTTATGCCCGACATGCGTCATACCAGTTCGCTGTACGCAGACAAATGGTTCCACGGTATTACGTTCGTGTTTCTGACCGTGTGGTTCTCCGGCCAGTACAGACGGTCGTCCTGGTGGCGTCTCGCTGCCGGTATGCTCGCCTTTGGCGCGCTGATCGAGGTGTGCCAGCAAATGCTGTCCTACCGCAGCGCGGAATCGCTCGATTTGGCGGCCGATGCAGCGGGTGTCGCAGTGGGTCTCCTGATTGCATGGGCCGGAGCTGGAGGCTGGAGCCTGCGCATCGAGCAATGGATCGCGGCGCGCGAGTGAAGGGAGATACAGGTCAGGTAGCTGTCCGCGCAGCCGCGGCCGATCGACCAGGGTGGACGTGTTGAAGGACCTGTTTGACGAGGGACAGCCGGACGCCGGTCTGGAGAGGCACCGCCCTCTCGCCGATCGCTTGCGGCCGGCCTCATTGGAGGGCTTTTTCGGGCAGGAGCACCTGCTTGGGGAGGGCAAGCCGCTGCGGCGGGCAATCGAGCAGGGCAGAGTCCACTCGATGATTTTCTGGGGCCCTCCCGGTACCGGCAAGACAACGCTGGCACGGATGATGGCGGAGTCGGCCGATTCGCATTTCATTGCCTTGTCGGCCGTTATGGCGGGTGTCAAGGACATTCGCGCGGCCGTAGCGGACGCGGGGCAGCAGCGAGCAATGAGCGGCCGCAGGACGATTCTTTTCCTCGATGAAGTGCACCGCTTCAACAAGTCCCAACAGGATGCATTTCTGCCGTTCGTCGAGGATGGGACACTGACCTTTATCGGGGCGACGACGGAAAATCCTTCGTTCGAGCTGAATAACGCGCTTCTTTCTCGCGCGCGAGTGTACGTGCTGAAGCCCCTGGATGAAGATTCGCTGATGGCGATCCTGCGGAATGCGCTGTTGCGCCTGTCAGAGCAGGAGGAGATTAAATTGATGGCCGACGAGGAGGCGCTGCGGCTGATTACTGCGGCGGCGGATGGCGATGCGCGGCGCGCGCTGAACCTTGTCGAACTGGCGGCCGATCTTGCTCCTGAAGTGGATGGCGAACAGCGCATCGGGCGGTCGGTCGCCGAGGCAGTGGTCACCGGTGGGCGGAGGCGTTTCGACAAGAAGGGGGAATATTTCTATGACCAGATTTCAGCCCTGCACAAGTCCGTGCGAGGGTCGGATCCTGATGCCGCACTTTACTGGCTCATGCGTATGCTGGATGGCGGCTGCGATCCATTTTACGTAGCAAGGCGCATGGTGCGCGTGGCGTCCGAAGACGTTGGCAACGCCGATCCGCGCGCGTTGCGCATTACGCTGGACGCCTGGGAGGCACTCGAGCGGCTCGGCAGCCCCGAGGGTGAACTCGCGCTGGCACAGGCGGTAGTGTTCCTGGCCTGTACGGCCAAAAGCAATGCGGTCTACAAAGCAGCGAAGGAAGCCGCTGCAGATGCACAAAAGTTCGGATCCCGGGATGTGCCGATGCATTTGCGCAATGCGCCAACGAGACTCATGAAGAATCTCGGCTACGGCAAGGACTACCGCTATGCTCATGATGAGGAAGATGCATTTGCTGCCGGGGAAAACTATTTTCCCGACGACATGCCGGAGCGAAGGTATTATTATCCGGTGCCGCGCGGTCTGGAACTTCAGATCAGGGAAAAACTTGCGAAGAACGCCGAGCGGCGTCGCAGTCCCGAGCGCCACACACCAATAAACGAAAAAAAAGAAGCCGGCGATGATTGATCCCAAATACCTGAGACAGGCGCCCGAGGAGGTCGCCGAAAATCTTTTGAAGAAAGGGTTTAGTTTCGATGCTGCGGCATATCGCGTGCTGGACGAGCGCCGCAAGGCGCTGCAGGTCGAGGTCGAGGCGTTGCGCAACAAAAAGAACGTGAGCGCGAAAACGGTCGGCCAGGCCAAGGCGAAAGGTGATGATGTCACAGCGCTTCTCGCTGCGGTCAGGGAGCTGGGCGACCGGCTCGATGCAACGGATGCCCAGCTGCAGGACGTCCAGCAGGAACTGCAGTCCATCGAGATGGGTTTACCGAATCTGCTCGCCGAAAGTGTACCGATCGGCAAGGATGAGAGTGACAACGTCGAAATTCGCCGCTGGGGATCTCCCCCGGCGTTTGAATTTGCGGCTCGGGATCATGTCGACCTCGGTGCGGCACTGGATATGCTCGATTTGGAGGCTGCAAGCCGCATGTCGGGCGCGCGCTTCTCGGTACTGCGTGGCAATCTGGCACGCCTGCAACGCGCCCTCATCCAGTTCATGCTGGACGTTCACACCGTCGAGCACGGCTACGTAGAAAGCTACGTGCCGTATCTCGTGCATGGAGAGGCGCTTGTCGGTACGGGGCAGCTGCCGAAATTCGAACAGGATCTGTTCCGCACAGAAACGACCCCGCCTTTTTATCTTATTCCAACAGCAGAGGTCCCGCTGACGAACCTGGTGCGCGACAGCATTCTCGGGGCCGACAGTCTGCCGAAGCTATTCGTCGCCCACACTCCCTGCTTTCGGTCAGAAGCCGGGTCGCACGGCCGGGACACGCGGGGACTCGTACGACAGCACCAGTTCGAGAAAGTTGAACTGGTGCAGATCGTGGAAGCCGGCAAATCCGACGAGGCGCTCGAGAGTCTTACAGGACATGCTGAGGCGATTCTGCAGCGGTTGGAACTGCCGTACCGCGTCGTGGCGCTTTGCTCCGGCGATACCGGATTCGGTGCCGCACGGACGTACGACCTCGAAGTCTGGCTGCCGGGACAGTCCGCCTATCGAGAGATCTCGTCCTGCAGCAATTTCACGGACTTCCAGGCGCGGCGCATGCAGGCACGCCGCAGAAGTCCGGAGACCGGGCGTCCTGAACTGCTGCATACGCTCAACGGTTCCGGTGTTGCTGCGGGCAGAGCGCTCATTGCGGTGATGGAGAATTGCCAGCAAGAAGACGGCAGCATTCGCGTACCGTCTGTGCTGATCCCGTACATGGGTGGTACCACGACGCTGTCGCCACCTGCATAGCGAAGAGCAGGCACCTTCGTGGGG
>JBBDSK010000093.1:6153-8133 GCA_040904985.1 Woeseia sp.
ACGAGGAGGATCTTGCGGTATCAGTCCCGGCTCATGAACAGGCGCAGGATGTACCAGAACATAAGCGCGATCGAGGCAAAGAGCGCCATTGAAGCGGCAACGTATTTGTCTGCCGGATAGTGGTGCATGATGTTCGAGGTGTCATAAAGCACCGCGGCGCCGGCAAATCCGATCATCCCGACGGAAAACCATGTGCCGAGCGAGAAGCTGAAAATCAGGCTCGCCACTATTCCGATCATCGCCAGAATACCGCCCCAGACCAGCAGCCCGCGAAGGAACGAGAAGTCTTTGCGCGTGATCATGGCTGTCGCGATGAGCCCGGCGCTGCCGAGCAGTGTGACGCCGGCGGCACTGTCTATTACTCCGGGAGCCGTTGCATTGGCAACGTACAGCAGAGGGGCAAAGATGAGCGCCTCGACGAAAACGAAGCCGGCAAGCGCAGCGTACTGCATATTCTTCGACTGAACGCGGTGTGCCACATGCGATGCACCCCAGCTCGTCAGCATGAACGCGCCAAGCACGAGCAGCCAGTTATTGAACATGGGTTCTGCGATGGCCGCCGCAATTCCCGACTGGAAGAAGTACACCTCGATGGCTGCGAACGCAACGATCGCGCCGACCACGTGGGCGTAACATTTCCAGATAAAGTCAGAGCGGTTTTCGACAGAAGCCTCGGAAACCGGCCCCAGATAATTCACTTTTTCGTTCATCCTGGTAAGACCTCCATGCAAGATGGCGGGCATTCTACCACCGAATGCCCCGTCACCGGCGGCGTTGCCGCCGGCGCTACCTCCTGAGGTATTTCATGAGCGCCTGCGGCCCGACTTCTGCCCCGTAAACACTGCCGGCGCCATCGACGGCCACGCCTTCGGCTCCGCTGGTGCCGGAATTGTCCTGGTCCGGTTCCGGATCGGGAATAAAGGCGGTTACGAATCCGTCTTTGGCGCTTCCTATACGGATGCCGCGTTTCCACCCGGGATTGCGAGCCGCGTTCGACTCCGAATCGGCCGAGTAAAGAATGTCGTCCCCGTCGATGAACAAGCCACTCGGACGGCCGAATTGCGTCCAGGTCTCGAGGTGCTTGCCGTCCTGGGTGAATATCTGTATGCGGCTGTTGCCGCGATCGCCCACGAAAAGGCGCCCGGAAGAATCCATCGCAAGAGCGTGCGGATCGATGAACTCGCCATCCCTCTGGCCTGTGGATCCCCATTGCGTGATGAAGGTTCCATCACTGGCGAACTTGACGATACGGTTGTTGCCGCCGGCGTCATGCCCGTCGGCGACGAAGATGTCTCCACCGGGCGCCACCAGAACGGCGGAGGGCTTATTGAAGGTATCGTTGCCGCTGCCGGCGACCCCCTTTTGGCCCAGAGTCATCAGGAGTTCACCTTGGGGGCTGAACTTGTACACGACATGGCCCCAGCCGTCCGGCACGGGCGCATAACCGACCGCATCGGCAATCCACACGTTGCCTTCTAGATCGACGAATACGCCGTGCGGCCAGGCGATGAGACCGGCGCCGAAGCTCCTGACGGCCTTGCCGGCGGCATCGAACAGGATGACCGGGTTTACGTCGCTGTCGACGCAGAGGTTGGCGCCGCAGCGCTCAGCCACCCAGATGTGCTTGCCATCCGGCGCAGGATAGACCGCGCTCGTCGCGCCCCATTCACGGCCATCGGGGAGCGCCGCCCAGCCCTCAACGGCACGGTAAGGATTGGGCGCATGGTTCTGCGCCTGTGCCATTGCGGCGCCCAGCGCGGCGCTCGCAGCGATTGTCCAGACGAGCGCTGTGCGCGCGGCGGTTTTGCCTGACATTGTTGTTATCCCCTCATTTTTATTTCGCCTGATCGACCTGGCCGGTCGACGATTAACAACGGCCATTCGCTAGGGAAGCTCTGCACAAGTGTGCGGAGCTTGCCTGCGGAGCATGGATGCCCCGCCGCGTCAATCGCCTTAGCGATTGATAACGCGGGAGAAAGG
>JBBDSK010000094.1:0-5568 GCA_040904985.1 Woeseia sp.
CAGCCCCTGCAAGGCGATACGCATCAGGAGACCGATACTCTCCTTGACGGGGTGGCGCCCTCTCGCCGGGCCTTCCTCACGCTGCACCATGGATGCCGGGGGGTCGGCGGATCTGTCCGTTTTCTCGTTCACACGACTTCCTTGAAATGAATCACGCCCGCCGCTTCGAAAGGCACCGCACCGGGTGGCGCTTCGCCGCCCTGTACCTTATCGATGGCTTCCAGAAAGACCCTGCGCAGCATGCGCACGCCGCAATCGGAAGTGCCAAGTAACTCCTGGGTGCGGTCGACGATACTGCCCTGGCTTTCACAGACATGAATGTCCTGCCGGATGACACGAGAGGATAAATTGATGCGGTCCTCCGGATCCAGCTCGAACATGTGGAACTCCATGCGCCTTACTTTTCCGTCGATGGTTTCGGCGTCGAGATACGGTTCCAGCGGCAGGAAGTTGCTGAAGAACATCGTGCAGTTATGGTCGTCGGTCGAGGTGATCCAGAAGCCCATCTGCACCGCCGGCTGCATATAAGGCAGCGTGACGCGGGTCAGCGCCACATTGTCCCAGGGGCGTCGCGTAAAGGACGGCCGGGTATCTGAATCCGGGTGGCCGTCGCCGTTCCCGGGAAGGCCGTCGGCATCGTCCCGTTGCAGGAGGGTGGAGCTGCCATACGGCCGACCGCGTGAATTAATCAGCGTCTCCCTAGGGGCGAAACCGGACCTTCACCGGTGCGCCAGCGTTCTCTTGGAAAGGACCACCAAGCCGATGACGATCGTGCATACGGTCAGCGGGACCCAGTCGAACACTTCGCCCATTAAAAGCACCGCATAGATGTAAGTAATGAACGGCTGCAGTAATTGCAATTGGCTGATCTTCTGAATTCCACCGACTGCCAGTGCACGATTCCACGAGAAGAAGCCGAACAGCGAATTGACGAATGCGAGAAACGCCAATGCCCCCCAACTGGTTGCGTCGAGCGTCCGCACAGCCTCATGGTCATACACAATGATCGATAACGGCAGCAGAAGAGGCAGGCTCATCACGAGGGTCCAGCACATTACCTGCCATCCGGGCATTTCCTTCGACAGCGCGCCTCCTTGTGCGTAGCCGATTCCGGCCAGAATGACCGCTCCGAACAGCGCCAGGTCGCCGAGATAGACGTCATCGATGCCGTAGCGCAGAACGGTATACAGAAATACCGTCAGAAAACCGGCGATGGATACCAGCCAGAATGTGACCGGTGGCCGGTCCCTGGTGATCAAGGTGCCGACGATCGCCGTCGCCAAGGGCAGTGCCGCCAAAACTACGCCGCCATGGCTGACCGGGGCATATTTCATGCCGAGCGCCGTCAGGATCGGAAAACCGTACACAATGCCCGTCGATGTCAGTAGCAGCCGTTTGGCTTGCGAGAGGTTAGGCAAGGGTACCCGCATGATCAGCAGGATCGGCAATGCCGCCAGTGCCGCCAACATGGAACGAAAGATCCCTATTTGCAGTGCGCTGAGATCTCCTATCAAAATTTTGGCGAAAGGCAAGGTCAGCGCAAAAGCCGCGACCGAAATTATCCCCAGTGTATAGGCCTCTGCCTCCTTCGACACACTGGTCGCCGAGGCCGTCGACGGCGGGACGGAGGAGTTTAGTCGTGCCATGGAACGCTTCCTTTACATTATGTTTGCACAAGAGAGGCGCTGAACTACCCATGGGGCTTCAAGATGATCCCAGAAATAGTTCAGCGCCTCCCAAGGACGAATTACCTCTGAGAGAGGTTGGGAATAAATCAGTTCAAATCTGCTTATTGTGAGAGTTTACGATGTGCAGCGGATTCTTCGAAAGGAAGAACACCAGCGAGGTCCGTTTTCCGGCTTGCACCGTACGCACTCCATGTGGAATTTCGCACTTGTTCACGAGGAACTCGGCGTAGCCGGTCTTTATTTCGCGTTCCTCGCCTTCATAATCGACGAAGAATTCGCCTCCTTCGTATGAGTCACCGAACTGAATCACACACGAATAGAGATAATCGAGGTTGCTATACGTATCGATGTGTTTGCCAATAAAGCTGCCTTCATGCAACACGTTCACTTGGCAGCGGCGGATATAGAATGCACCCTTCATCAGATCCGTCAGGAGTTCATGGCTTTTTCCAGCGTTAAGTATGTTAACAACCTCCTTGCCAACGGGATCGTTTCGGTAGACCGGCAGTTCGTTCTTTTTGTCTTCCATAAAACGTCCGACGTCCAAATGGTTTTGCTCACCGACGTCGCCGATACGGATCAATTCCTTCGGCACCGATCGGGAGGCATCCGCGAGGAATTGCAATTGCTCGTCGGAGAAGATCCTACGCGCGTCGAGGCGCGCAAACGCCTTGGTTTGCAGATCGTTGTTAACTGTGCCTAGTAATTGCTTCATTGCTTTCGTTTTCCCTAACGTTGTTTCGAAAAGGTGCATTGGTATTGTGGAAAGTGCCAAAAGGATCCGACTTGCCGTAGCATAGGTGGTCCCGAATCACGCGTAGCGTCGACATGAAGCCCCAGACTTCATACTGTGGACCGAAGCGGTTTGGTTGGTTCTCAATCGTGGCGCGCACATCGGCAATCCGCCAGTAACTGACTTTCGGGCAGCGGTGATGAAAGT
The DNA here is from genome assembly GCA_040904985.1 of Woeseia sp. Taxonomy (GTDB): domain Bacteria; phylum Pseudomonadota; class Gammaproteobacteria; order Steroidobacterales; family Woeseiaceae; genus IDS-8. Next base: position 2,629 of record JBBDSK010000094.1, read on the forward strand.
CGTGGTTGGGTAAATCCTGCGGATAGACGTAGAGCCTTACCGGAATATCCAGCACAATGGCCTTGGCCAGCCAGGTCAAGCCGGAAAGCAGGCCTTTTCGAGGCAATGGGCGTCCTTGAAAGCGGCCCCAGGTGAGCTTCCCGTAATTCTGTTGCTCGGTGAAGGCAGGGTCCCGCGCACTGAACCACAGATGCTCGGTGAACAATTGCAGCCACATCGAGTGTTGGAACAAAACCAGTAGTGGAAACAAGTAAAACAGCGTCAATTCCCATAATAAGCCGTGAAGCGCGCACAGTCCGATTACCACGCACCAGAAGGTCGCACGAAACTGGATTTCCGCAGTCGATGGCTTCACAAAGCTTTCGTACAGCGATTCCATGACACGAGCAGCGATGAAATGCGGCATGAAAGGTGTGAGCCAGACGCGCAGCCAGAACGTTCTTTCCGGCATGCCGATGGAGAAGCCTTGAGCTGCAATAAAGCGCTGGTCCGGATCACCGTCGCTACACAAGTTCCGGATGTGGTGATGTTCGCGCACGTGGCTGCCGACATACGCATCCCAACCCGTGTACAACAGCGGCGCGGTCATCGCACAGGTTGCATAGCGTTTTGCCCTGATCGTATTCTGGATCAGCGCGCCGTGTGTAAGGTAATGGAAAGTCGCCTGAATGCTGCGCAATCGATTTACGACCATCAACCAGCAAAATGCGATCATCAGCCCTGTCAGCGGCAGCGGCAGACCGGCTGTTAGTGTGTAGTGTCCGAACCCCACCGTGCAGAGAATGATTGCCCAGGTAAACAGCAGATGCCCCCATAGCTTTACCTCTCCGGTTGGTTTCAATGCCCCCTGCAGCCGCGCTTCGGTCAATGGTTTGCCTTTGCCGGTCAGCCAAGTCCAGAGAACTTGTCCCGGCAGACCGTCATAGCACGCGCGCACATTAAAGCGGTATCCGTAATCGCTGTGCCGAGTCGCAAAGCATCGTTTTACCTGCGCCATCAATAGACCCTCCGCAGATACAGCACGGGAACGCGGTGGTACAGCCAGTAGAACGGCATCATGCGATGGTGGTCGCCGCCGATGACCATGGGGTTCTCGAAGTTGCGGTGGAACACCGCACCCATTGCCGAATACTCGGCGCACTGCCGTAGCAGGATCTCCGCCAGCTTTTGGCGCGGTTGCGTGCCGTGCCATGCCTGGTACAGCGGCATGCGCGCATCGAGAATCGAGTCGATGTCGATGCGGGTCTCCAGCAGGCCGCCAAAATCGCCACCCGAGATGGATCGGTAGGCGGCGCCGGTCAATTCACGCCACGCTGCCTCACCACCTGCCAGATCAGCAATGAAAACCGCCCGTAGTGGCCTGCCGATCGCTTCGATGATCCGTTGCTGGCTGCGCTCAAGCTTCGCCCTGAACGATGCGCGCGTCTCGTGCAAGCGTTTGAGAATCGGCTCATCCAGGCCTTCGAAGTCGCCAGCCGCAATCACCATTCTGGTACGGATGCCATGCCTGGTGAGCACATCCTGGATGTGCGGCAGGGTTGCCACGATGCGGCCGGCAACCAGGCCGACGCCATCACCAAGTTGGTCGAAGGTATAGCGATAGCGTTCTTTCACCTGTCGGAATGCGTAGTCCGGGCAGACCGGGGAAACCAACGTAATCGTCTCGCCTGCCAGACCTCTCAACAATCCATCGGCGATGGCAGCAATGTAGTCGTCCGAAGGCAGATAGAACGAGAGTTCGCGCAGTACGCGATAGAAATCGGTAACCAGTGCATCAGGTAGGCCGCGCGTCGACGGGTAATGAACCTTCATTGCCGGCGTCGTCGAGCTCTTGTTGCGCAATGCGCACGTCAGCAGGGTCAGTAGCGACGGGCGTACAAAGTTGATATACGGTTTCTCAAGCTTTACTTGGGGCCTATCGTCACAAATCTGAATTTCCCAGTTAAAAGAGTCGAAATGACTGCGGATCGCATGATAAAAGGGCAAATATTTCGGCGATAGGGTATCGGCGTCGATCGTCTGGCTATGAGCACGGTAAAGCTCAGCAAGCCTCGGAAGCTCAGCCTCTATACCAAGGTGCTGCACAAGCGCAGCCGGCGGCTGAAAACCTCCCGCGATCGGGGCCAGGATGGCCTTGCTCATCATGCTGTCAGTCAGCTTGCCGCGCCGGTAGAATGCACTCACATCAGGATGCATTGACTTACCTGAACGAGAAGGATTGATCGGCAGGCATCAATTCAATGGAATTGACATTGACATGCACGGGTTGGGCGAGAATCCACACGATCGCGCGTGCAATATCCTCGGCTTGTAGTGGCGTCACGTCCTGATAAGCCTGCTTCGCCTTGTCGGCATCGCCACCGAAGCGCACAAGCGAAAACTCGGTTTCAGTCCGTCCTGGTGCAATGTTGGAAACACGTATCTTCCTGCCGACCAGTTCCGCTCTCAGGCAATGCCCAAAATGCTCCACAAATGCTTTGGTCGCCGCATAGACGTTGCCACCGACATAATGGTATTTCGCTCCGATGGAGGTGATATTGACAATGTGACCGCGCACGCTGGATTCAAGCATCGGCAAGAATGCCTGCGTTGTATTGAGAACGCCCGCGATATTCGTCTGGAGCATTGTGTGGACAGCATCCGGTTCAATTCGGATGAAATCACTGGAACCCACCAGCAGCCCAGCATTGTTGATCAAGGTATCGACCGTGGTCATGTCTGCCGGTAACGCGGCGATACAAGCATCAATACTGGCCCGGTCCCGCACATCGCAAATCGCGCCATAAAACCGTTCTTCGCCAAACTGCGCGCGCATCTGCTCGATCCGTTCAGCACGGCGGCCCAATGCAATCACACGGTGGCCGTCGTCCAATAGCGCCTCGACGCAGGCAAGCCCTATTCCTGAGGTGGCGCCGGTGACGACTGCTGTCTTGGGGTTGG
>JBBDSK010000094.1:5578-8116 GCA_040904985.1 Woeseia sp.
GAGGACGCTTCTTTCATTTAATGCCATATCCCGAAGTTGCTTAAAATCCAGGATAGAGATCGCCCTATCCTTCCATGGATGCACACAACCCAAATTGAGATGTATGCCTTCTGTCCTTACTGGCGTATTCGGCTCATGCTTCTCGGATACGATCTGGCAATCCGACATCTCGCCGGAAATGACGCTGTCGCCAAGCAGTATGGAAGCAAACTGGGATTGCCGGAATTGAGATATCGCCACTTGCGCTCCTTGGCGGAATTCTTCCTTGTAAAAATCTCATCCCGACCGTGGGAAGATTTCATCGCCCGCGCTTCGACTGGGAGTCGACCAAGTCGCCGCTGCCGAACGGTGTCTAACCGTACAAAGGCTGGGTTGGAAAATCAACCCGCATGGGTGACTTTCCAACCCAAAATTTCCCCACCCAACTCGAATCAGCTCAGAAACAGGCTATAAGCTGGATTAGCCGTTTCCTCCTGATGCCGATAATCAAGTCTGGTCAGGAACGCATCAAACCTGTTCCGGTCCGCCGGCGGTACCTGAACACCTACAAGCACACGCCCGTAGGCGGCCCCATGATTGCGATAATGAAACAGGCTGATGTTGAAGCGCTTGCCCAGCCCAGTGAGAAACTTCAACAACGCACCGGGCCGCTCCGGGAACTCGAAGCGATACAGCACTTCATTGTCCACAAGGTTACCGTGCCCCCCCACCATATGCCGCAGATGGTTCTTGGCTAGATCGTTGTCGGTGAGGTCCAGTACCGGGTAGTCCGCGGACTGAAGCTCATCCAGTAGTGCGTCGCGTTCGTCAAGCCCATGGTTGAGCTGCACACCAACAAAGATATGTGCCTGTGCAGGATCGGAGTAACGGTAGTTGAACTCCGTAATGGCGCGCTGGCCGACGGCCTGACAGAACTGGCGGAAACTGCCGGGCCGCTCGGGAATGGTGACCGCCAGCACCGCCTCCCGATACTCGCCCACCTCCGCTCGCTCGGCCACATGCCCCAGACGGTTGAAATTCATGTTGGCGCCACTATTTATGGCCACCAATCGCTTTCCGGTCACGCCCTCGCGTTCCACATACTTCTTGATGCCGGCCACGCCCAGCGCACCGGCTGGTTCCACGATGGAACGTGTGTCGTCGAAGATGTCCTTGATGGCCGCGCAGATCTCGTCGGTGCTCACCAGTATCACTTCATCCACGTGCTCGCGGCAGACCCGAAACGGTTCACTGCCGATCTGTCGTACGGCCACACCGTCTGCAAACAGCCCCACCTGCTCAAGCACTATGCGCTTATCCTGCTTCAAGGATTCATACAGGGTTGGGGTATCTTTGGGTTCAACGCCGATGATGAGGGTATCCGGTCGCAGGTGCTTCACATACGCTGAGACACCGGCTACGAGTCCACCGCCACCCGCGGCCACGAAAATGGCATGGATGGGCTCTGCATGCTGTTGCAGAATCTCCATGGCCACAGTGCCTTGCCCCGCAATCACGTCCGGGTCGTCGTAGGCGGAAATCCAGGTCATTCCCCGCTCGTCCATGAGCTTGTGGGCATGTGTGGAAGCATCATCGTAGCTGTCGCCATGAAGCACGACATGCGCCCCTAGACGTTTCACGGCTTCCACCTTGATGACCGGGGTGGTGCGAGGCATGACGATCACTGCGCGAATGCCCAGACGCTGAGCGGCCAGCGCCACTCCTTGAGCATGATTGCCGGCGGAAGCACAAATTACGCCTCGCGCTTTTTCTTCATCGGAGAGCTTGGAGACCTTGTTGTAGGCCCCTCGCAACTTGAAGGAATACACCGGCTGCATGTCTTCGCGCTTGAGCAGCACGTCGTTGCCAAGACGAGTGGACAGATTGGACGCCAGGTCCAGTGGCGATTGGATTGCCACGTCATAAACGCGGGCCGTCAGTATGCGTTCCAGATAAGAGTGGGTCATTGTCGGTCAGCCTCCATGGCAAGCCGCATAGTGTATGGGACACACCTGAAGTTATAAAGGCGGCCAATATGCCTGCCTGCCCATGGTCGAGCGAACGCGGTTGCCGCCCCGGCACAACGTCTTGAGATAACCTTTGCGGGCAATACCAAGGCGCTCCGGACTCCGCGGGACATGCTCCGGGATCGGGAAGCGCTGCTCACGATCACCATCCGGCGCATGGCGGGTTCCAGGGAGACACTGATGTATTCCTAAGGCAGGGTGATTGTAGCTGCGGGTCCAGTGGCGAGGTGTGCCCGCGGTCCGGTATCGGCAGCGATCACAGCCGTGATGCTGTTCGGCAAGCAGATGCCGCAGGCGCCGAGGACTTTGAGCCGACTGACTGCAGTACCCGTGTGTTGTCGATCGTCAGGCGGGACGATCCGACTGTGCGAGTTCGATCGCGGAAAGCTGCTTCTCAATGCAGTCGAGCAGCTCGGGCTCCTGGAAAGGCTTGGTCAGATAGGCGTTGACGCCGGCAAGTTCTGCCTGGCGGCGGTGCTTTTGCATGGACCTGGAGGTCAGCATGATGATGGGCAGTGCGCGCGTGGCCTCG
>JBBDSK010000095.1:0-8102 GCA_040904985.1 Woeseia sp.
GTCTGGCGGCGTTGCGGCTCCTCGCAATAGCTTGCTATTACTCGTCGCCGCGCCTGGGGTACACTAGCGGTCTGCCACTTCCGAGCGACTGCCTTCCGACAGCATGATCAGGCGGGCGTAGCGTTGGTCGCCCGGAAGACCGGCCAGTTGCTGCGCGTCGGCATAAAAGCAGTCCAGATCACCGTTGCAGTCTTTGTAAAGCGTCCTGAAGGCGGTCAGCCACCCCTCGTAAAGTCCCAGCGACACGAGCCTCGCATTGTTCACTGATCCCGCGAGCCAGCGCGGCGGGTTCGCGCCATTGGCCGCCAGCAGGGTTTCTACGTCTCCGGAAAGCCGGTCCAGTATGGCGGCTTTCTGCCGCCGCATCTGCAATGCCTCCAGCTCCGAGTCATAGAGCGCCGCCAGCTGGATTCTCGACTCCTCTACCCGTTCCAGCATTTCCCGCCGCAGCGCCTTACGGCCGAGATAAACCCCCAGCCGTTGCGGATCCCCGCGGGCAGCAAACCAGCGCTCAATACCGATCTCCGCCACTGCCGTGGCAAACGACTCGTTGAATCGAGTATCGTCCTGGGCATAGATTTTTTGATGCGCGAGTTCATGGATGAGCGTGGCCACCAGGTCTGTATCGCTCCACACGATCATGGTGTTCAGCACCGGGTCGGAAAATCGTCCCAGCGTCGAATAGGCCGATACGCCGCCGACGGCAACATCATAGCCATCGTCGCGAAGCTTTCCGGCTGCTCTGTGCGCGGCATCTTTGGCAAAATAGCCCCGATATGCCACGCAACCGGCCACAGGAAAGCACCATTCCTTGGCCTGCAGCGAAAACTCAGGCGCAGCCACGACATTCCAGACGACGAAATCGCGCTCGAGATCCGCATAGCTGCTGTAACTCCCGTTGTCGGGAAGCCCGAGTTCATCGATGGCGAATCGCCGGGCTTCGAGCACGAACTCGAGGCGCTCCTTGAGCTGCGCCGGCGATGCCGGATCGTCGAGAATCTCCACGACCGGCCGCCTGCGTTGCATGACGTCAAAATGACCGCGGATAGCCTGCGAGTAATAGCAGCCTTCCAGAAGGAAAAGCGCGGCGATACAGAGAACCCCACCCAGTAGCTTCCCGCGGCGATGAGTCGCCGGATTATTTTCCTGCTTCAACAAAATTCTGTGTTCCCGTTTGTCTGCCGGGGCGGCTCAGCCTGAAATAACCCCCCTTTATGGTCTCACACTCCGCGCCGATCTCCGGGCTCGGCTCGCAGACGTTGAACTGGTATATGAGCGACGCGGGCATCAAAGGTTCGGACGGATCTCGCCTGCGATTGACTTACCCCGGCATCGGAACCCGGGCTAGAATCGCGCCATGGAAGTCTATCTTGTGGGCGGTGCCGTTCGTGACGAACTACTGGGTCTGCCCGTCAAGGAGCGCGACTGGTGCGTGGTCGGTGCGGCGCCGGACGAACTGAGGGCGCTCGGTTACCGCCAGGTCGGCAGGGATTTCCCGGTCTTTTTGCATCCCGAAACGGGCGAGGAGTATGCCCTCGCCCGCACGGAGCGAAAAACCGGCCCCGGATATCACGGCTTCGAATTCGATGCGTCGGAGGATGTCACCATCGAGGACGATCTGCGCCGCAGAGACCTCACCATCAACGCAATGGCCAAAAACACCGCCGGCGAAATTCTTGATCCATTCAACGGCCGCCGGGACCTGAAGACGAGGGCACTGCGGCACGTATCCGATTCTTTTTCTGAAGATCCTGTGCGTATTCTGCGCGTCGCGAAATTTGCAGCGCGCTTTGCGCCTCTTGGCTTCAGCGTGGCCGACGAAACCCTGGCGCTCATGGCCAGGATGGTTGACAACGGCGAAGCCGCCGAACTGGTCCCGCACCGGGTGTGGAAGGAATGCGAATCCGCGCTCGGCGAGGAGCGGCCAAGGGTTTTTTTGGAGGTCCTCAGGGAATGCGGCGCGCTCGCGGTAGTGCTTCCCGAGATCGACGCGCTGTTCGGCATCCCACAGCCGGAAAAATGGCATCCCGAGATCGACTGCGGGCTTCATGCCCTGATGGTGGTCGAGCAGGCCGCTTCGTTGAGTGATGCGGTGGACGTTCGCTTCGCCGCCCTCGTGCACGACCTCGGCAAAGCCACCACACCAAAAAGCAAGCTGCCGAGCCACGGTGGACACGAACGCCGCAGCGTTCGGCTGATCAAGTCAATGGCCGGAAGGATGCCGATTCCAACCGCTTGCCGCGATCTTGCCCTCGCCGTTGCCGAGTTTCACGGTCACTGCCACAAGGCTTTCGAACTCCGCGCATCGACTATCCTGAAGGTGCTCGAAAGCACGGATGCATTGCGGCGGCCGGAACGCTTCGCGAAATTCCTGCTCGCCTGTGAAGCCGACTCCCGCGGGCGCAGTGGCTTCGAGGAGAGACCCTATCCCCAGGCGGCTTTTTTCGAGGCCGCCCGTCGCGCGGCCGCGGCGGTGTCGGCACGCGACCTTGCGCTGGAAGGCATGGACGGCAAGCAGATCGGCGATGCACTGCGGCGCAAGCGGCTCCAGGCCATCACCCGCTTCAAGATCGACCATGATGGCGAGCGGGCGGACACCGATCCGGACAAAAAAGACGGAGCGTCTTGATCCCGGAACAGGCGGAATTACATTTCGGCAGCGGCGCTAAAGCACTACGATTGCGATGACGCCCGCCAGAATAAGTCGATAGATCGCGAACGGCAGCAGCCCCATGGTGGTGACAAAGCGCATGAAGAACTCGATGCTCAGATAGGCCACGACACCCGAGATCAGCGCCGCCACTGCAAGCGTACTCCACGCCACTTCGCTCCCATCGAAAATGAGGACGGCCACCTCGTACAGGGTCGCGAGCAGAATCACCGGCGCCGACAGCAGGAACGAAAACCTGGCGGCATCCCGACGCTGGAATCCAAGCATCAGCGCCGCGGAGATTGTTACACCGGAGCGGGAGGTGCCCGGTACCAGCGCCAGCGCCTGGGCGAGGCCGATGATGACAGCGTCTCGCATCCGCACGTCGGCAATGATGCGCTCGCGGCGGCCGAACCGGTCTGCAAGCGCCAGCAGTACACCGAATCCCGCCAGTGTCATCACTACGACCGAGGGGTCGCGCAGATTGGCCGCGATCCACCCGGCAAAAAGAAGCCCGGCCACGGCTGCGGGAACCGTACCGGCGGCGATCGCCATAGCCATCCTGGATTCCAGGGGCTGAAGCTTGCCGGTGGCAACGTTGAGGGAGCCGCGCAGTAACGCGGCGATGTCATCGCGGAAATAGATGCAAACCGCCCCGAGGGAGCCAAAATGCACCGCGACGTCGAACACCAGCCCCTGGTCCGTCCAGCCGAATATGCTCGGCACGAGGACAAGGTGCCCGGAACTGGAAATGGGAAGAAATTCTGTGAGTCCCTGAACAATCGCAAGAACGACGACCTGAATCCAGGTCACGCTCCAGCCCTGCTATTTCTTTTTCCGTTTCTTTTCATGAATGGAGTTCGCTTTTTCATAGTGTGTGGGTCCGGTCGCCGGTAGCGAATGCGGCCGGTGAAGCTGCAATGCGTCTGCTGAGCCCGAGGCATTTGAAATGTTCGCCCATCTCGCCCGGAAGAGTAAGCATTTTGACCTGCCGCGAAAGCTCCAACTGTGCCGCAGTCGGCAATCGCTCGAATCCGGCAAGCTCGTCCTCGAGTCCGCCGTTCAGGAGGAACTGTGACTGCGAGACAAAACCGGCAACCTCCAATCCCGCGTCCGACGCTCCCTCGGCAAGAGCCGTGAAGTCCACCCAGGCACTCAGGTCCTGGATGCCCGGCCAGACAAGCGGGTCGTTGTGCGCGTGATGGCGAAAGTGGCAGCGAATCCAGCCGCCGCTTCTGTCGGCGGCGTAATATTCCCGCCGCGTCACCCCGTAATCGAACAGGAACATGAAGCCGGTTTCCACCCTTCTGGCGACATCCTCGATCCACGCGGCCAACCCCGTCGATATGTCGGAGATATACCCCTCCGGCAGCCGAGCGCCGAGAGAATGTTCCACCCTCAACACGGCATCCTCGAGAAACGGCGGCGCGGGCGCGAGCTGCCAAACAAAGCGGCCATCTTCCGTCACCACGCGAAACTGCAAAACGCCGTCGCTCGTCCTCTGGAACCGCTCCACCGGCAGCGCATCGGCGACCTCGTTCGCGATCACGACGCCGGAAAAGGCCCTCGGCAGACTGTCCAGCCATTCCACTTTCGTTATCAGCTTCGGCGCCTGCGAACGGATGAGCGACTCCTGCCGGGATCGCAGATCGGGAGACACCTCGAGAATCGCGTAACGCTCCAGCTCCACTCCGTGCCGAGGCAGGGATCGAAGCATTTCCAGAGCCAGCGACCCGCTTCCGGCACCGAGTTCCAGAACTTCGGTAACGGGCGAGCATTGTGCAATCAAGGCGCACTGGCGGGCCAGAATCCGAGCGAACAGCGGAGAGATTTCGGGGGCCGTAATAAAGTCCCCGGCCGCGCCCAGCTTGGTGGCGCCGGCACTGTAATATCCCAGCCCCGGAGCATAAAGCGCGTGCTGCATGAATTCGGCAAAGCTGATGCTGCCGCCCGATGAGGCGATCGCTTGACAGATCAGGGCTGCCACCCGCTCGCTGTGCGCCCGGCTTTCAGCATCAGGCTGAGGCAGCTTAAGTCCCTCGTTTGCAATCGTTGGCATCGGCGTGTCGTGTACAAGGTTTCGCAAAATCGGCACAATGTATTTCCCCTACACGCCAATTACCACCCGCCACAGACAAACAGTCCAACATTGTCGAATAGTCGCGAAGCTCACGGAGCCACTCTCCAAGGCAAAACCGCCCTTGTCACGGGAGGCGCGAGGCGCATCGGTGCCGCGATTTCACGACACCTTCACGGTGCGGGCGCGAATGTGGCAATTCATTATCGTTCGTCCGGAAGCGAGGCTCGGCAACTGCGGGACACGCTGGTCGGCCGGCGCGCAGGCTCAGCGGAGATTTTTCAGGCCGACCTGACAGACTTGCAGCAATTGCATGCGCTGGTCGATTCCGTCTCGGCCTGGCGAAACGGGCTCGACGTGCTGGTCAACAACGCGTCCAGTTTTTACCCGACTCCGCTAGGCCGCATCACCGAAGACGACTGGCAGGATCTCGTGGATACCAACCTGAAGGCACCATTGTTTCTTGCGCAAGCCGCCTGGCCGTCGCTCCGTGCCCGCCACGGTGCGATCGTCAATTTGATCGACATCCATGCGAAGCGGCCGCTCAGGGATCACGCGGTGTACGGCAGCGCCAAAGCGGGGCTTGAGATGCTCACGCGGACGCTTGCAAGGGAGATGGCGCCCGGGGTCCGTGTCAACGGTGTTGCCCCGGGTGCCATTCTGTGGCCGGAACAGGGAATGACGGAAGAGATGAAACAGAAGATCCTCTCGCGCATACCACTCGAACGCGGCGGCGACCCGGAGGATATTGCCGGCTGTGTCCTCTACCTCGTGCGCGACGCCGCCTACGTCACGGGACAGGTGATCGCGATCGACGGCGGCCGAAGCATCGGCTGGTGACGTGAACCAGGTCAGTCGCGCTCCGCGGCGAGGCTCACGTTAACCTGAGTAAGAGGATGATGCCCCTCGTCGAACGCTCGCCAATGCTCTGACAGGGTTCGGCCCGTTACCGGATGAACCAGGTCCGGCGCCAGCTCCGCGAGCGGACGAAGCACGAAGCTGTAGTGCAGAACATCCCGGCGCGGTACACGCAGATGACCTTCATCGATGATGAGCCGATCGTAGAGAAGAAGGTCGATGTCGAGTCTGCGCGGCGCAAATTTTCGTTTGTCCTGGCGGCGGCCGATCGCCTTATGGATAGTCCGAAGAACCTCCAGCACCTGTTCGGGCGTTCGTTCCGTCCGAACTCTGGCGACAGCGTTCAGGAAATCCTTGCCAGTAAATCCGACGGGGGCGTTTTTGTACACCGGGGAGAGGTCGATCGCCCCGAAGTGCTTCTTCAACTCTCTCACCCCGACACGCAGGTTTTTCGCGGGCTCGATATTACTGCCCAGTCCCAGAAATACCTCAGGCATCGGCGACTCCTGCACTCGGAAGGCGGGGATCGAAGGGTTCGCTTTCCCGCAAGACCGCCAGCTTACACGTTCGACGATCCTCGGCGCGTTTGCGCGCGCAACGATTATCGCGCAGCCGTATTCGCCCGTGCTTCTCGTTCATTAAGGAAGCCAGCATCGTCGCCGAGTCGAGGCTCATCTCCTGCAGCGCGCCGGCAAAGCCGAATGCAAACGCCACGTGCCAGCTCAAATTGTGAGCCGGGCGGATGACGTTGAGCACCGCGGCAAGGACAATGCTCGCCGCGACGCCGATCTCGACGGGCCCCTGGGGCGAGGCGGATCAGTCCGGTCGTCGCGGCGGCCAGCGTGATTGAATGCGCAACCGTCCAAGCGGTAACGATCAAAGCAATCCGCAGCAGCGCCGTCCGTGCGGGCACGAGCCTTACGCAGCGGCAACATCACCGCCTGGACTTATGGCGGCGATGACGGTTGTGGATGGGCCGCCAGGAAGCGGCCGCCCGTCAGGAGCTCGGAATCGTACCGCGGCGGATCAGCACGCCCACATCGCGGGCGCCGCGGATGGCGCCCGGCTTGTTCACCCGCACCTGCACCCAGGGCACATCGAATTCCTCCAGAACCAATGCCGCGATGCGCTCCGCAAGCGTTTCGACGAGCTGGAAACTCGAGTCGCCGACGAACTGCTGCACTCTCTTGGCAACGGCCTTGTAGTTCAGCGTGTCATCGATGCTGTCGGTTTTCGCTGCGCGTCGAATGTCCGCCGCCAATTCAAGATCGATGCTGACCGTCTGGCGAATCTTCCGCTCCCAGTCCCAGATGCCGACGACCGTCTCCACGCGGAGATCGTGCAGAAATATCGTGTCCTTAGCGCTCATTATTGCGGCCTCTGCATCCGGGGCGGTCCCAACTCGTCGAGCGGCCAGCGTGCCCTGGCATCTATCGTTCCGGGGGCTTGAGCATCCGCCATTCGCATTGCTCCGGCAACCGCAATCATCGCACCGTTGTCGGTGCAGAATTCCGTGCGCGGATAGAATACCTGGCCTGCGAACTTCTCCTTGAGCTGCGTACGAAGCAGCCTGTTCGCACCGACTCCGCCGGCCACAATAATGCGGCTGCTCCGCTCGCGCCGCGCCGCCTGCAGCGTCCGCCCGACCAGTGTATCGACCGCGGCCTGTTGAAAGGATGCCGCGATATCCGCCCGGGTGCGGTTCAGTTCGCCGCGCCTGTCCGCGGCGCGAACCTGCAGCATCACAGCGGTTTTGAGGCCGCTGAAGCTGAAGTCGAAGCCTTCCCGGTTCAGCATCGGGCGCGGGAAGGGAATGGCGGTCGCGTTGCCGCTTTCTGCGAGCCGCGCCAGGGCCGGTCCCCCCGGATAGCCGAGCCCCAAAAGCTTTGCGGTCTTGTCGAAAGCTTCGCCGACCGCATCGTCCAATGTGGTACCCAGCAGGCGGTACCGGCCGAGGCTCTCTACCCCAACCAGCAAGGTATGGCCGCCGGATACCAGCAACGCAAGAAAAGGGAACTTCGGGACTTCCGGCTCCAGCATTGGCGCCAGGAGGTGAGCTTCCATGTGGTGTACCGGAATCACCGGGCAGCCCCACGCCAGCGCGAGGCCGTTGGCCAGACCGCTGCCCACCATGAGCGCTCCGATGAGCCCCGGGCCGGCCGTATAGGCCACCGCATCCGGTCGCTCTGTCCGCGCCTCTTCCAGCACCTTCTCCACCAGCGGCAGCAGGCGCCTGATATGGTCGCGGGCCGCGATCTCCGGCACCACGCCGCCGTAGGGCGCATGAAGCGCGACCTGGCTGTGCAGCGCCTGTGCCAGCAGGCCCTGTTCGGAATCGAACAGGGCCACACCGGTTTCGTCACAGCTCGTTTCCAGCCCCAGGACTCTCATAGGCGGCGGATCATACCGCAGGGAAGCCGACCGGCGAACCGTGGCCCGGAAGCGCCTCACCCGCCGCGCGCCACCATATTCCGCTTTGCAATAGCAACCTGCACCCGATATTATGACCGGCTTCGT
>JBBDSK010000096.1:0-8096 GCA_040904985.1 Woeseia sp.
CGTATCGGGATATCTCCTCGAGACTGAACGGCCAGTGAAGGTTCCACTGGGGCGGAAGCTGTAGTACGGGAGTTTCGTCGTGCAAGGTATTCGTGAGGTCAACGACGCGGATTTTGGTGGAGGCAATGCCGGCAACGAGTTGGTGCAGCGTATTGGTTGTCATTTTGACACCCCTTCTTTAGGCGAGGACGGTAGCTTTGGGTAATTACGGTCGGCCTGAGCCGGGCCGGCCGGGACAGGACCCGAGTTAGTTTATGATTAAACCTTCTATGTGTAAATGACGGTGCCGCCGGATCGCAGTCGTTTCGGTCGCCGCTTAGCGGTACGAGTCATTAAAGCCTTTCATTTCCGTCTCGAGTTGTTTCCGGACTGCGTCGATGCGTTCTGCGTTGCCGTCGATACGGGATGCGGGCACGAGCTCCGGCCGTGGGCGCGAAGGGCAATTTGTTCGTGGCGGGTTTCGGCAACAATGGCGTGCAGAAGTGGCGATCACGGTAGCTAGGCAAGCTCTGCACAAGTGTGCGGAGCTTGCCTGCGAGGCATGGATGCCCCGCCGCGACAATCGCGTTAGCGATTGATAACGCGGGAGAAAGGGCGAAGCTTTGCTTTGCCCTTTCGACTCTGCAGAAGTCCAGGAAGGACTTGTTCAGAGATTCCCTAGCTTAGGCCAGGCTTCTTAGCGCCGATTCCAGCTCATGACAGAAGGTATCTGCTTCCTGTTGCCCGAATACCATCGGCGGTTTGAATTTCAAAACATTGTCAAAGGGCCCTTCTGTCGACAGTAGGACGCCGTTGTCGCGGAGCCTGTTAACAATTACTTTCGCCTCGTCCGATGCCGGTTCAAGTGTCCTCCGGTCACGCACAAGTTCAATTCCAAAAAAGAAACCAACTCCGCGTACATCACCGATCAATTCGAATTGAGCTGCCATCTCGTTCAACCGGTCCAGAATATGCCCGCCTGTCTCGTGGGCGTTTTCGGGTAGTCGTTCCTTTTCGAGAACGTCCATGACTGCGATGCCCGCAGCCATCGAAACAGGATTGCCACCGAATGAGTTGAAATATTCCATGCCATTTGCGAACGAGCTGGCAATCGCCTGCGTCGTTACCACCGCAGCGACCGGGTGCCCGCTCCCGATGGGCTTTCCAAGTACGACGATGTCCGGCGATACCCCCTGAAGCTCGAAGGCCCAAAAGGCCTCGCCGACGCGCCCGAATCCACATTGAACTTCGTCGGCGATGCAAACCCCGCCAGATTGCCGCACGGCGGCATAGGCCTCTTTTAGATATCCGGGCGGATAGACTACCTGTCCACCGACGCCGGATATCGACTCGGCGATGAAGCATGCCGGCCCTGCTCCGGTTCCCGCCTGGAGGCGACGGACGCTCTCCGCAACCGACTTGGCATACGCACGTCCCGTGTCCGCCGTCATGCCACGCCAGGCTCCGCTATACGGGTTGGGTAGCTCTGCAATCTCGACGAAATCGGGCTTGGGAAATCCCCCGGCGCGCTGGAATTTGTACGGGCTTATACTGACCGTCGTCGCGGAATTGCCGTGATAGCCCCAATCGAGGACTATGACGCCGTTGCGGCCCGTTGCGAGGCGTGCCATTCGTAAGGCCAGTTCGTTCGCTTCCGTTCCCGAGTTGACGAATGTGACTACCGAGAGACCGTCCGGGAGTGTCGCTGTGATCCGTTCCGCAAATTCGATAACGGCATTGTGTATGTAACGCGTATTGGTATTAAGAAGACCGGCCTGGCGCGCGATCGCCGCAATCACGTGAGGATGGCAATGCCCGACATGGGCAATATTGTTGACACAATCGAGATACCGCCGTCCCTGGTGATCGTAAAGATAGTTGCCCCGGCCTCGGACAATATTCAGCGGCCTTTGATAGGAGATACTGAGAGCCGGATTGAGAATATCGCGGCGCCGGCTGAGCAAGGCTTCCGGTGGGATTCTTGCGCCATTGCCGTGCGGCTCCCGAGGAACAGGCACAAAGGCGGCATCATGAAACAGCCTGGTTGCATACTCCTGATCCAGCGACTCGAGCTTCTTTAATAGCCTGAAAGCAGGTGCTTGCGACACCAGGAGATAAGAATTTTCTGGATGCTTCTTCGACCGATTTGATGAGATAGCGACACTCATGGCAAGTCTGGTTGCAATCAAGTCAAACAAGACATCGATCTCCTCAGATTGCAGAGGTTGAGCCTGGCAATAGCCGCGCATGAGAGCAGTGGCTGCGGAGAGGATATCCGGAACCTGTAAGAGAGCATGCGCCAGCGTCACAGCCAGCTCGTTGATCACATGGCCACGGCACATATCTCCGAAATCGATCAGTCCCGCGATCGCCGTTGGGTCTGTCTCGTCCACGAGTACGTTGTTCTCGTTCGCATCCTGATGCGTAATGCCGCTGCGAAGGTATTTCAGCTGTGGCGCAACGTCAGCTTCAAAGCGATCGAAGGCTCGCAGGGCCAGCATGCGGTGATCCACATCGACGATGTCCGCTGTAAAAGGACGGCAGGCGCTCGCGTTATCGAGTGCCCAAAGAAACCCGGGCCGGTTTGCCGCCGAATGCTCAAAGCTTTGCAGCGCCCGTGATAGGCGTCCCATGAAAAGGCCTAGCCTTTCGAACAGCTCCGGAAACGGCGCTGCACTTGCCGAGAAGGGGCGGCCGTCCAGATACGTAAGCAGACGCACCTGGTGGGTACCAGAGGGGCCGGGCACTTCGCAGGAGTCCGCGCCGTCCACTGTCGGGACCAGCCTCGGCAGACGGAGATCGGGATCGGCACGCGCAAGATGCAGTAGCGTCGCATTCTGAAGATCGATCAGCGCCTTTTCTTCGGCAGCATTGGCTACTTTGAGTACGAAATCGCCATCGGGGGTCCGCACGAGCGCATTCTGGTCGCGCTCGCTATCGAGCCTCGTGATCGCGCCCGTCGTTCCGAATCGCGCACTTGCGATTGCAGCAAGTTGGGCGTCGGAAAAACGTGGCGGGGGGCAGTCGAATACTGACATCGGGCTCCTGCCGACAGAGTGGACGGCTATCTCAGTATGAGAGAGGCCTGAAAACCGGCGGACAGCTGCAGAGATTCCCTAGTCGTGAGACCACTGGCTGCACAGGCCGCCGGTGGTTTCTGCGCCGTCCATCACGTAGACCTGTCCGCTGGCGAATGCACCGTCTTCGGAGGCGAGGAAGGCGAACAGGGCAGCGATTTCCTCCGGCTTCGCATGCCTGCCGAGGGGAATCTTGCGGTTCACGGCATCGAGCATCGCGTCCGTGTATTCGGCGCGTTGCATCGGCGTGAGCACATAGCCGGGAGAGATTGCGTTCACGCGCACGGTGGGCGCCAACTCGAGTGCCATCGCGAGGGTCAGGCCAATGACACCCCCTTTGCTGGCGCTGTAGTCGGCATAGTGAGGATAGCCGGTGGATCCTCCGGTGGAAGCCGTGTTCAGGATGACCCCGGAACCTCTGTCCACCATGTGGCGCGCGGCGGTTTGTGCCATGTTGAAGACGCCCCGGAGGTTCACGCCCAGCACCTCGTCCCATTCCTCCGGCGTGATGTCGAGGAAGTCGTGACGTATGCTGATGCCGGCGTTATTGATCAGTACGTCGACGGATCCCATGCGGTCGATGGCCTCGGAGAATGCTGCCTGGACCTGCTCGAGACTCGAGACGTCGGCGCCGATCGCGGCGGTCAACTTCGGCAATTCCCGCTCGACTCTCGATCGTGCCTCGGCACTGCGGTCGATGACGCAAACGGCACAGCCTTCCTCGAGAAAGCGCTGCGCCGTAGCCTGGCCGATGCCACTCGCTCCGCCGGTTACCACCACATTCTTGCCCTTCAAACCTCGCATTGCTTACCTCTCGTCCGTCGCTACGCGAAAAAATTTTCGCAGATCCTGCAGGTCTTTTACCAGCCCAACGGGCTTCTTCACACCCTTTCAGCCGGCCACGCCGCCGCCGTCCACCGGCAGAACGGCGCCGGTAATGAAGGACGCCTCTTCGCAAGCGAGAAACAGGACGGCGCGCGCAATCTCGATCGGCTCGCCCATCCGCCCGAGGGGCCGATCGGAGGCAGCTTCCTCGTAAGCCTCCCAGGTCATGCCCTGGTTCCTGGCGTCTTCGCGCTCCATTGGCGTAATCGTGTCGCCTGTGCAGATGCAGTTGACGCGTACGCCCTGCCGTCCGTGGTCGATCGCCATCGCCTTGGTCATCACCAGCAGGCCACCCTTGGCTGCGCAATAGGCCATCGCGCGTGCGCCGCCGGTGTAGCCCCAGCCCGAGCTGTTGTTAACGATTGAGCCGCCGCCGCCTTTGATCATGTGCGGTAGCGCGCACTTGGACATGAGAAAGCTGCCCTTGAGGCTGGTATCCACCTGCACGTCGAACTCTTCCTCGCTGCAGCCGATCGTGTCGTTCGCAACGTAGACGCCTGCATTGTTGAACAGCACATCCAATCGGCCGAACGCAGCGACGGTTTCCTCCACGGCGCGCTCGCAGTCCTTTGCCAGTCGCACATCTGCCGGAATGAACAGCCCCCTGGACCCGAGCTTCTCGATTTCCCCGACCACTTCCTGGCCACGTTCCCGATTGCGCCCGGTGATTGCTACCTTTGCGCCTTCCTCGGCGAAAAGTATGGCCGTCGCGCGGCCGATTCCGGACGTGCCACCGGTGATCAAAGCTACTTTATTTCTCAGTCGCATGCGCCTCTCCTCCTTTACCGCTCGATTCGGATAATCTTGAGGGAAGTCCAGATCCCGGCCGCGTAGAGCGGAAAAGAATGATACATTTGTGCAACCTGACTGCAAATCCTCAGTTCAGCATGTGCAGTCCTGGGTGCTTGGGGATCTGTGCGGGGACCTGAGCGCATCTACGAGGATTCGGAGAAAAGCGACGAATAGATAACGATCGCCAAAAGCGTCCGCGCCGTGTCGGTGAGGCCGGCAACCGGTCTGTGAGGCATCCCGCCGCCGTCGGAACTCAAGTAGCGTCAATAGAAGCTCCGTTAAACAACGGTCCACCGACGCGAACCACCCATCGAGCTGATCGTTACAAAGCCGTCCGCGCGGTGAGGCCTGTTCCTCCCTGAAGTTGTTCGCTGAGCCAGGAAGTCCGGTCGACCCCGGGAACCTTTGCGCGGCTACTTGCATCCTTACCCGGGATCAATCTGATTGCCGAGGTAGACATGAGAGTTCAACGCTTCAACCGACTTGTACTGCCGCTATTGATGCTGATGTCAGTCAGTGCGTGCTGGGACAACGATGTCAGTTTGAGCATGCCAGATCCGGAACCGCTTCCACCACCGCCGCCCGAATCATTCGATCCCCAGGAAACTTTTCGTTATGACACTTATGGCGACGAAGCACTGTGGACGGATATTCTGCGGTTTCACGAGGTAGTGGAGACTATAAGTCCCGAAACGGCACTGGCCGTCGGGCTGAAGCTCGATGCAGAAGCGGTGCCCGAGGGCCTGCCCGAAAGCGCGGACCTGACGGATCCGGCAACGACGGTCGAGCTGCTACGGCTGGATGCAGTAGTCGGTGTCAAAGCGACCGTGACGGAGGACGGGCAGGTCACGTCATTCGGCATTACCTGCGCTTTGTGCCATTCGGATGTTGACGGTTCGGTAGCGCCCGGAATTGGCATTCGACAGGACGGCTGGCCGGCCAAGGACCTCGACCCGGGACTCATAATTTCGCTATCGCCGTACTTCGATGACAAGCCGCAGCAACGCGCCGGCCTGCAATCGTGGGGACGCGGCATGTACGACCCTTACTGGAACCTCGACGGGATCAGCGACCCGGTTGTCATCGCCCCGGCTTACGGCCTCAAGGACGTGGCGCTGGAGACTTATACCGGGGAGGGTCCGATCTCCTACTGGAACGCTTACGTTGCGGTTACGCAGATGGGCGGACAGGGAAACTTCGAGGAGCCGCTGCTGAACATCTCGGTACAGGCGAATCCGACGCCGCAGGAGCGGATCGGCGGAATGGTACTCGGCCACGACCGGTTCGAAACAATTGACGCATATGTTGATCGATAAAGAGAACCGTATCTGATCGTTGAATTGCCAGCGTCCTACGAGATCAATGCAAGTTATAATGTGTTTGGCGAAGATCCCGGTCGTCGGCAACGAAGCCGCCAGGACCAGCTTTAACTCCGGCAACACTTGGCCAAGCCATTACGATACGCTCGGTTCGTTGTACACTGTTGGGGTCAACGCGACCTTCTGATCCCAAAAAGCCTTTGGTCAAGACTGACGGCGGCTTTTCTGGCCGCCGCCGGTCGGCCAGGGTTCGCGTAAAGAATTGTGTTGCTCTGGTTACTGGTGCCAGTCGCGGCATCGGCCGGCCACGGCCAGGCTGCTCGCATCGAGCGGTGCAGATACATTCGGGGAAAGGGAAGTCGGGCGGCCGTTCCGGCGGCTGACGATTAAGGAAACCGAGCAGGGAGCGATCTGTCACCTCGGAGAGCGCGCGAAGCCACCTGTAACGCTCAGCAGCACCTGACCGCCAGCGAAGGAGTCGATGAATGGTGTTTTTACTCAGCTTTGCACTCACTGCTGCCCTCGGCATCGCACATCACCACGGCCTGCTGTCGGTTCGCGCGTTAAAGCTGGATTCGAGAGAGAGCCCCGCAGGCGGCGGTCGTCGTCGCTTTTCTCGGGCTGCTTGTGCTGCATACGCTCGAGATACTTGCTTTTGCCGCAGTCTATTGCGGACTTCTGGATTGGGGCGTGCTCGGTAACCTGGGTGGCCGGTGTGACGAGTCGTGGACGGGATTGATCTATTTTTCGGGTATCAATTTTGCGACCCTCGGTTATACACAGATCGAGACCACCGGGCCGATTCGAATGATTAACATGATGCAGCGGCTCGGCGGCTGCATGGTGCTGACCTGGTCCGCAACCTTTCTCTACTCCATCTGCGAGCGAGCTTGGCGGGAATAGCGGGGTAAATCGTCCAGGTCAGCCGACGCTGACCATCTTGGCAATCTGGATATCCTGTACGGCAATGCCTGTCAGGTCCGCAACTGTAATCTGATCCTCGCTCGTTCGGCCGATCCGGGGATTCCTGATGACGTTCCCCAGTTCGACAATCGATGCCTCGTTGATCAGCTTTTTTTGCACTGCACGGTAACACTCGCCATGATCCACGCATTGCGAGATGCTATCCGCTATCACCAGATCGGCCTTACCGAGGACTGCTGCCTCCAGCTCCTGCTTGCCGTGGTCGTCGGAGCCTATGGCCGTAATGTGTGTACCCGCTCGTACCATGTCCGCGCGGAGCACGGGTTGCCGCGCGGACGTCGTTGTAACGATGAGATTGCATTCCGCAGCAAGCTCGTCAATGCTGCCTGCCACCCTGAGTTCGAGCCCCCACTCTCGAATATTACCCCTGGAGGCCAGATCCTCGATCGTATCGTGCACCTTGTCGGGATCTCGGCCCCAGATAAAACAGCTCTGACAATCAATGACGCCCCGTAGGAGCTCGAGCTGCATTCGTGCCTGGGTACCGGTACCAACGATCCCGATGTGGCGAATAGTCTTGGGTGCGAGGTGCTTTGCGGCAACGGCGCCAGCCGCGGCGGTACGCATATCGGTCAACCAGCATTCGTCGTGGAGAACCAGCTTGAGATGACCTGTTTTCTGGCTGAATACGAGGATTGCGCCGTCTGCGACAGGCACGCCGAGCGTGGCATTATCGTAAAATCCGGATGCTATCTTGAGAACATAGACATCGTCATTCTTGATATAGCCGTACTTGATGTGAACATCGCCAGGCGGCTGTTCGAACTTCAGGAATCCGACCGGCGGCACGACAACTGCGCTTTCGGAATAGAGAACGAAACCCTGTTCAATCGCCCGGATCAAAGCCGGAACGTCTATCTGGCTTCTGATTGCGTCAAGCTTGCGTATTTCGGGCATCACGGGTTCTCTTGGACTCACTGGACACGCTCGTGGACGACACAACCCAACGACCGGCGGCACTGCCTAACAGTGCACGTGGACTACTCGAATTCTAACTCCAAATCGCGAAAGCTCATCAAGACGAGCGTTACGAACAGGCTCTTTACATTGTGCCCGATGT
>JBBDSK010000097.1:0-8068 GCA_040904985.1 Woeseia sp.
ACCCGGAAAGCGAGGCTGCCTATCGCGCGGCCAGCCGCTCCATGCCCGGCGGCAACACCCGGACGGTACTGTTCTATCCGCCCTACCCGCTGACATTGGCGGGCGGCGACGGCTGCCATGTCACGGATATAGATGGCCACCGCTATACCGATTTCGTGACCGAACAGACCGCCGGCCTGTATGGGCATTCCGACCCGCGAATCCAGGCGGCGGTGCGCGACGCACTGGAGCGCGGTATCACGCTCGGCGGGCCGACCGCTAAGGAAGCGGAACTGGCGGACATGCTGACCCGCCGCTTTCCGGCGCTCGACCTCGTCCGCTTCACCAATTCGGGGACGGAGGCGAACCTGCTGGCACTGCAGACCGCCCGCGCCGTCACCGATAAGGAGGAAGTGCTGGCGTTCGAGGGCTCCTACCACGGCAGCGTCCTATCGTTCGGGGCCTACGGGCGGGAGTTGAACGTGCCGCTGCCCTGGGTAATGGCCACGTACAACGATGTCGATGGCACGGCGGAGATGATTCGCGCCTGCAGCAATCGCCTCGCCGCGGTGATCGTCGAGCCGATGACCGGCTCCGGCGGCTGCATTCCCGCCACGCCGGAATTCCTCTCCATGCTGCGGGAATTGACGGCGGAGCTTGGCATCATCCTGATCTTCGACGAGGTGATGACCTCGCGCCTTGGCCCTTCAGGTTATCAGGGTGTCAGCGGCATCACGCCGGACATGATGACCATGGGCAAGTATCTGGGCGGCGGCCTGACCTTCGGCGCGTTCGGTGGCCGGGCGGATATCATGTCCCGTTTCGACCCCGTTTCGCCCGGGCATTTAAGCCATGCCGGCACGTTCAACAACAATGTGCTGACTCTGGCGGCGGCAACCGTTGGCCTTTCCGAGATTTTCACGGCAGACGCGGCCACGGCCATGAACGATGCCGGCAACGCCCTGCGCCAGCGGTTGAACGAGCGGCTTTCGCATCACGGGATCAAGGGTCAGGTGACCGGCTACGGCTCGATGATGATGCTGCACCTCACCGACGAATCCCTTTCAAGCCCTGCCGATAGCGGCATGGTGCCGGCCGCGGCGCGCGGGCTGTTCCATCTCGGCATGATCGAGCGCGGTTATTACGTGGCGCGGCGCAACATGATGGTGCTCAGCCTGCCCATGGGCCAAGCCGAGTTCGACGGTCTGGTGGATGCGGTGGACGACTGGTGTGCCGCGAACAGGCAGTTGTTTTCGTAACGCCCGATCCGCTCAGGCGCCTTTTGCCGCCTGGCTCTCCTCCAGAACCGTGCCGGTATCGCGATCCACGGCCACCATCGAAACGCCATACCCCCACAGGTGCTGCAAGTGTTTCAGGGCCAGGTCGCGGTCCTTGGAATCCAGCGGGATGCCGTCCCGGACCGTATGCTGCACCCGCAGGACACGGTCGCCCCTCAGATCGGCATCGACCACCTGGATATCGGGATCGGCCGTCCCGGGATCGTAGCCGCGTGCGAGCGACTGGCGGACGTGGCGGTAGCCGCGTTCATCGTGGATGTCGGCAACGCGATAGAAGCTTTCCTCCGATTGGTCTGCCAGCACGAACAGGCGCATGTCGCGGATCAGTTTCGGACTGAGGTATTGCTGGATGAAGCTTTCGTCACGGTAGTTGGCCCAGGCGTGCTTGAGCGCCGCGCGCCAGTCGCCGGTGCCGGCCAGGTCCGGAAACCATTCGTAATCCTCATCCTTCGGCTCCGTCACGATGCGCTTGATATCGCACATCATGTTAAAGCCAAGCGTATAGGGGTTGAGGCCGGAATAGCGCGGGTCGTCGAATTCCGGCTGGAAGACAACGTTGGAGTGCGAATGCAGGATTTCCAGCATCGCGCCTTCGCTCAACAGCCCCTTCTCGTAGAGGGCATTGACGATGTGGTGGTGCACGAACGTGGCACAGCCCTCGTTCATCACCTTGGTTTGCCGCTGCGGATAGAAATACTGGGCCAGCTGGCGGACGATGGAAAGCAATTCCCGCTGCCAGTCCTTCAGATTCGGGCTGTGCATTTCCAGGAAATACAGCAGGTTTTCCTCTGGCAGGTGCAGCGCCTTTTTGCGTTCCTTCGCCTCGATCTCGGCCAGGGTCGGTTCCGGCCGCGACGGGTCGCGCGGGACGGTGCGCCACAGGTCGTTGTAGGAGCGTTCCTGTTCGTCCGCGATACGGCTGCGGCGTTCCTGCAACTCTTTCTGGGTCGGTTCCGGCCGGCGATGATAGCGGAACACGCCATGATCCATCAGCGCGTGCGCAGCATCCAGCACGGCTTCGACCTCCGACAGGCCGTAGCGTTCCTCGCAGGCGCCGACGAACCGGCGGGCATAGTCGAGGAAATCCAGAATTGACTCGGCGTCCGTCCATTCCCGGAACAGATAGTTGTTCTTGAAAAAGTGGTTATGGCCAAACGCGGCGTGCGCCATCACCAGCGTGTGCAGTGCGGCGCTGTTGTCTTCCATGTTGTAGCTGATGCAAGGGTTGGAATTGATGACGATCTCGTAGGCGAGCCCCGTCACGCCCTTCTGATACAGCCGCTGATCGCGGGCGAAGCGTTTGCCGAACGACCAGTGCCGGTACAGGATCGGCATGCCGAGGGAGGCATAGGCATCCAGCATCTGCTCCGACGATATGATCTCCAGCTGGTTCGGATAGACATCCAGCCCCAGATCCTCCAACGCGACGATCTCGATTTCCTCGTAGAGGCGGTGGACCAGATCGAAGGTCCATTCCGTGCCTTCGAACAGAGGCTCTGCCCGCTTCACGGCGGGGGTGGCTATGACCATCGGCGCCTTACCCCTCTCTCTTGGCGAACAGTTCGCGGAACACCGGATAGATGTCGGCAGCGCGCCCGACCCGTTTCATCGCAAAGTTATCGTGCCGGGCCGCAACGTCGCGATAGGAGCGCCAGAGCGCGGCCCCGACCTGCGGATTGGCGAACAGCTCGATCTCCCGCTCGTCCAGGATCTCGACGTACGCATAATACTGAAGCTGAGGCATCACTTCCTCCAGCATCAGCTTGGCGCAATAGTCGCTGTCGCCAGCGAAATTCTCGCCATCCGAGGCCTGCGCAGCGTATATATTCCATTCGCGCGGCGAATATCTCTCCTTGATTTCATGCAGCATCTCGACGATTGCCGACGATACGACCGTTCCGCCGGTTTCGCGGCTGTAAAAGAACGTATCCTCATCGACAACGCTTGCCTGGTGGGTATGCCGGATGAACACTAGGTCGATGCGGTCGTAACGGCGCTGCAGGAACAGGTGCAACAGGATGAAAAAGCGCTTGGCGAGATCCTTTTCGCGCTCGCCCATGGAGCCGGATACGTCCATCAGGCAGAACATGACCGCCTTGGAATTCGGTTGCGGCCGCGGCTGGTAATTGCGGTAGCGGATATCCAGCGGATCGATGAACGCCACCAACCGCCGGCGGCTCTGCAACGCCTCCTGCCGTGCGTACAGCGCCTCCAGGCCCGGAAAATCGTCCTCCTCCTCCGCCTCGATGCGGGCTATTTCCGCCTCGACCTCCTCCAATTCGGCGTCCGCCGGTCGGTGCAGGACCAAGCGGCGGCCCAGCGAGTTGCGCATGGTGCGCCGGATGGCGAGGCGCGTCGGCGTACCGGCGGTGGTGAAGCCGGCACGCTGCGGTTTGGTCGCATGGAGTTCCTGCAGGTCTTTCTTCACCAGATCGGGCAGTTCCAGATCCTCGAAGAACAGATCGAGGAACTCGTCGCGGGTGAGAGCGAACTGGAAGTCGTCGTCGCCTTCGCCGCTGTCCGCGCCTTCCTTGCCGCCACCCTTACCCTGGCCGCCCTGCGGCTTGCGGATGCGGTCGCCTGTCGAGAACTCCTTGTTGCCGCCCAGCACCCCCTCCCGGAAGCCGCCTTGGCGGCTGTGCCGGAAATGGGGTTCGTGGATGGAGCGGGTGGGAATGGAGATCGTTTCGCCGGAACCCACATCCGCAATCTTACGGCCCTGTATGGACTCGTTGATTTTTTGACGGATCTGCTCCTTCGCCCGGCGGATGAACCGTTGCCGGTTGCCCAGGTTCTTGTCCTTAGGGTTCAAGCGGCGATCAATAAAATGGCGCATCAAGGCCCTGCTTTCTGGCGGGGGATTACCCCGCCTTGTTCACGCGCATGTACCACTCGACCAGGCGCCGCACCTGCCGCGGGGTGTAGCCGCGCGCAGCCATGCGATCAACGAACTCCTGGTGCTTCTTGTCGGTCTCGCTGTCCTTTTTCGAGCCGAAAGAGATTACCGGCAGCAGATCTTCGACCTGGCCGAACATACGCTTTTCGATAACTTCGCGCAGTTTCTCGTAGGAGGTCCAGCGTGGGTTGCGGCCGTCGTTCTGGGCCCGGGTCCGCAATGCGAACTTCACCACCTCGTTGCGAAAATCCTTCGGATTGGCGATGCCTGCCGGCTTCTCGATCTTCGCAAGTTCGGCATCCAGCACCGAACGGTCGAGCATCTGGCCGGTATCCGGATCCTTGTAATCCTGATCCTCTATCCACGCATCGGCATAGGCGATGTAGCGGTCGAACAGGTTCTGACCGTACTCGCTGTAGCTTTCCAGATAGGCTTTCTGGATTTCGTTGCCGATGAACTCCGCATAGCGCGGCGCCAATTCGGTCTTGAGGTATTCCAGATAACGGCTTTCGACCTCGGGCGAGAACTGCTCGCGCTTGACCGCCTGTTCGATGACGTACATCAGATGGACGGGATCGGCGGCCACTTCCGAGGAATCGAAGTTGAAAGTCTCCGACAGCACCTTGAAGGCAAACCGGGTGGAAAGACCGGTCATGCCTTCATCGACGCCTGCCGCCTCGCGGTACTCGTTGACGGACTTGGCCTTCGGGTCCGTATCCCGCAGCGACTCGCCGTCATAGACCCGCATTTTCGAGTACATGTTAGAGTTTTCATGGGTCTTCAGGCGAGTAAGCACGCTGAACCGCGCCAGGATCGTCAACGTCTCCGGGGAGCATTTCGCTCCCGCCAGCTCGCTTTCCCGCAGCAGCTTCTCGTAGATCTTGGCTTCTTCGGTTACGCGCAGGCAGTATGGCACCTTGACCACGCAAATCCGGTCGAGGAACGCCTCGTTGTTCTTGTTGTTGCGGAATTGTTGCCATTCCGCCTCGTTCGAGTGCGCCAGGATGGTGCCCTGAAACGGCATGGCGCCGAAGCTTTCCGTGCCGGTGTAGTTGCCTTCCTGCGTCGCGGTCAGCAGCGGATGCAGCACCTTGATCGGCGCCTTGAACATCTCGACGAATTCCAGAAGCCCCTGGGTCGAGCAGTTCAGGCCGCCCGAATAGCTGTAAGCGTCCGGGTCCGCCTGGCTG
The DNA here is from genome assembly GCA_040904985.1 of Woeseia sp. Lineage (GTDB taxonomy): Bacteria > Pseudomonadota > Gammaproteobacteria > Steroidobacterales > Woeseiaceae > IDS-8. The sequence continues at coordinate 5,364 of JBBDSK010000097.1, forward strand.
TAGTGTTCCAGCTTGCGGATATCGAGCTTGCCGACGAGCGCGGAAATATCCTGGTTGTTCTCATCGCCCGGCTCGGTCTTGGAAATGCAGACCTGCCGCAGTTTCGACGGCATCATGCGCTCCACCTTGAAGCGCGAGATATCTCCGCCGAACTCGTCCAGCCGCTTCACCGCCCATGGGCTCATCAGGCCGGTGATACGCCGCGGGGGAATGCCGTATTTTTCTTCGAGCAACTCGCCATGGCGTTCGGGATCGAACAGGCCAAGCGGCGATTCGAAGATCGGGCTGATCTGATCCCCGGCCTTAAGCACATAGACCGGGTATTCTTCCATCAGGCGCTTCAGCTTTTCCGCCAGGGTGGACTTGCCGCAACCCACCGGCCCCAGCAGGTAAAGAATCTGCTTGCGCTCCTCCAGCCCCTGCGCGGCATAGCGGAAGTAGCCGACGATCCGTTCGATCGTGTCTTCCATGCCGTCGAATTCGGAAAAGGCCGGGTAGCGTTTGATCGTGCGGTTCTGGAAGATGCGGCCCAGACGCGGATCCTGCGAGGTATCTATCAGTTCAGGCTCGCCAATCGCGGCCACCATGCGTTCGGCGGCTGAGGCATAGAACATCGGGTCAGACCGGCAGCCTTGGAGATATTCCTGTAAAGACATCTCCTCCTGGGCTCGTTTCGCATAGCCTTCGGCATAGGTCTCAAAAATGTCCATTCGAATCACCTCCAAGCGCGCGTGCGGCGCACTTCGCTAGACCGGGTTAACTTCTCCCCTGCGCACTTCCTCTCGCAACCTTCTTACGTCCCATGCTTCTTACTAGATGGGTTCGAAAGCCCCATTCCGCCAGAGAAGTATGGTCAATGAGTCGCGTAAACGCGAGCTTATTGCGACACGAAATTGTCAAACACGATGATACCCACCCCCACAAGGCAGGCAAAAATAGAGCCGTGAAGCGTGCAGAAATTGCCGCTGCTCCACGGCCCGGGACGGGCATAACTGCGGACTATCGTACCTGATTCAGACGGGCGGCCTCCGCCATCACATGCATGGCTTCTTCCTGGGTGCTGCGCACGGTGAGCGATGTGGCGCCAGACTCCTCCCAGACCTTGTAGCGCTGCTTGATTCGCGCCGGCGGCCCCATCAGCGACTTCAGATCGATCCACTCGTCCGGCACTGCTTCCTCGGCCTCCTTCTTGTGGCCGGCCAGGTAGAGTTCCTGCACGCGGGCGGCGGCGTCCGCGAAGCCGCGGCGGCACATCAGGTCGTTGTGGAAATTCTTTTCGCGCGCGCCCATGCCGCCGACATAGAGTGCCTCCCGCGCCTTCAGCCGGTCGATGGCGGCTTTCACATCCTCATCGACATTGACGAACACGCCCGCGTGGATTTCGAAGTTGTGCCAACCTTTGTCCTGGCCCTTTTTCCGCGCCCGCTCAAAGCCCTGTTCCAGCCAAGGCTTGTACTCGTCCAGCGAGCCCGGCACGAAGCCCAGCGGCAGCCAGCCGTCGGCGATTTCGCCAGTCAGCCGCACCGAGGCCTCCTGCCCGGAGCCGATGAACACTGGAATATTCGGGTTCATGTGGAGGATGGATTTCAGCGGCTTGCCGATGCCCATCGCGCCCTCGCCCGTGTAGGGCAGGCTGATTTCCTTGCCGTCATGCGTCACCGGGTCCTCGCGGCGCCAGATCTTCCGCATGATCTCGACGTAGTCCTTGATGCGGTAGTAGGGCCTGCCCCAGGGCTCTCCGTACCAGCCCTCAACGATCTGTGGCCCGCTTACGCCCAGGCCCAGGATGAAGCGACCGCCGCCGGCCATCGCATCCACCGTGCCGGCACACATGGCGGCGTTGGCGGGCGTGCGTGCCGCCAGCTGCATGATGCCGGTGCCGAGCTTGATTTTCTCCGTCTTGGCGGCGAGGAAGGCGAGCGGCGTCACCGCGTCGGAGCCGTAAGCCTCCGCCGTCCAAACGCTGTCATAACCGAGGCGTTCGGCAAGCTGCACGCGCTCGACCGGCAGGTCCATTTGCGCACCGGAATAGCCGATGGAGAGACCGAGTTTCATGGGGCGTTTCCTGGATTTGGTTGGGTAAACGGTGAGTATCTAGAACGACGCTACCATGCGCAAATCACACTGTCTGCGATGGCGTGCATGGTTCTTGCAAGCCTGTTACGAAAGCGGAGCCTTGCCAGAGAACACAGTCAAAACTTTGTATTGATCGCGATAAATTCAAACATTAGAAATGTATCACGGTCAGCATTCTCAAGCATAGAAATTGGCTGCTAATCCTCTTCGCTAGCTGTATAAACATTACGACGACCAGAAATCCCACTTGCCGGACCGCATATTCACAGTTGATATTTTGCAATAGAATCAATTTGGGAAGTTGTATATTTATTGCAACTGGCAGCTCTTTTGTCAAATTTTCTTACACCTTACAACTCGCCCATCGGCAGGCGTCTAAACAAACGTTATCATGGTAGTTGTTATCACCATGGTAACACTGGGTATTTTTTGAGAATCGCGGTAAAATATTGAAATTATGTGGAAATATAAAGGGATCTTCCGATGGTGTCGAATTTTCAACGCGCCAACCAGTTTTGGCCCCAATCTTGCTTGTATAGCAGGGTGGCAGGCTATGGCGCTCGTTGCGCCACGCGAAAGCGTTTAGCAGGCCAGTATCGATGGAGAACAGAATGAGCATAAAACTTAAT
>JBBDSK010000098.1:0-8031 GCA_040904985.1 Woeseia sp.
AAAGGCAATGAGAGTCGAGTTCGTACCGCGGGCGACCTGGAGCGTCAGATTGGGCGTGTTCTTTTGCAGTTCAGTGATGTCGACGGCGCCCTGCAAGTCCAGATCTTCGCCGGTGAACGCGGTCATGGCGATCGGCACGTCCTGAATGGACTCCTCCCGGCGCCTGGCGGTTACCACAACCTCCTCCACGGCTCTGGCAACGGCGTCGTTGTCGGTGAATTGCGCCGTGGCCGTGTCGCTGAAGGCGGCGAGCCCGGTTGCGGCGACGAACAGCAGGCTGGCATGGGCGCGAGCCGGAAGCTGGAATATCGATAGCATTGTGGTACCCCCTTTGCCGGCACGGGACGGCCGGGCAACGTAAAATTCAACGAACGCTGAAGGGATATTAGTTGAACGTTCGTTGAACCGCAATACCTTGGGGAGCGAATTTCCGCTACCGGCCGCTACCGTTTTCGATTCCGGTTTTCGGTTGTCTGCGGCAGGCCATTCCCCGAGATCACGGCGCCCGTCAGTCCTGGGCTTCGTTTTTTCTCTCGCACAGCGCCCTGAAGCCTGCGGCGATAAAACGCGGCATGCGGGCCGTGATTGCCGGCATGTCGGAGGATTTGCAGACCCCGCCGGACAGGTTGTCGATGCGCCCGGTCTCGGCAAATGCCAGCGTCAACGCCCCTGACAGGAACTCATAACTCCAGTAGAGATCCGCCTCGTCGCAGCCCGGCATGGCTCTTCTCAAAGCCTCGAGGAAACGCTGCACCAGCGGGTCGAAATAGCGCGACATCAGTTCTCCGCCCCATTCTGTCGAATTGTTGATCTGCGCGATCAATGCGAAGTAATGGCGCCACTCTTCATGCTCGGAGGAGAGCAGGTCGAAAAGGGGGCTCGTGAACGCGTCGATGATCTCCTCGACCGTCGGCAGGTCATCCGGATGCCGCTTTTCGACCTGCTCCAGGGCCTCCAGGCGAATGCGGTTGAGGTGATCCACGCGCCGCAACATCACCGCGTTGAACAGGTCGCGCTTCGACTTGAAATGGTAATAGGCGAGGGAGACGTCGGCATCGGCCTTGCGCATGATCTGCCGCACCGAAACAGCCGCAAAACCGTCCCGGGCAAAAAGCGCTTCGGCCGCGTCCAGAATGCGCTCACGCGTCGGATGCGAATTTTTGTCCGCCAATGCTTCATCGTTTTCCATGTTCGTCCCTTTCCGGCCTGCTGCCAGCGCAGCAAGCATACAGTTGTATTTCAACGAACGCTCAACTAGTATTCAACGAGCGTTCAACTATTGTAACCGCAGCGGCCGTCCGCTTGGAATGTCAGGCGTACCGGAGATCATGAATGGCATTGTTTTCACCCGATAGCGCGTATCTGCCCGAGATCATCGCGCTAAACGGGCGCTGGCTACGGAACAAAGCGGCCGTTGTCGCTGACCGGGAATCCCTTTCCTGGGCCGCATTCGCGCAGCGCACGTCGCAAGTGGCCAATGGTCTGCTCGAAGCCGGGCTGAAGCACGGCGATCGCGTCATTCTGTTGATGGACAACAGCCTGGAAATGGCCGAAGCGATCTTCGGCACCATCCGCGCCGGCCTCACCGTCGTGCCGCTCAACGTTTCCGTGACTGACCAGACGGTGCGGAGCATGGTCATCGACAGCGGCGCTCGCGCGGTTATCGCTTCCGGCCAGCACGTCGGCCGCGTGGAGAGCATTCGCGAGGAACTTCCCGCAGCCATCGGCGAGCGCTATTTCTCGGTCTCGTCGGGCGCTCCGGCAGGCTGGCTCGCCTTTTCGACGATGCGGGAGGCCGCCTCCCCCAGCCCTCCCAACGTAAGAGTCGCTGCCGCCGACAGCTGCAACATCATTTACAGCTCCGGCACCACGGGCCTGCCGAAGGGCATCGTACACAGCCACGCCTGCCGAATGGCCTGGGCCAACGACATGGCCATTGCGCTGCGCTATCACGCCGGCGCACGGACATTGGTGCCGCTCGGCATGTATTCCAATATTTCCTGGGTCGCGATGCTGTCCACGGTCCTCGCCGGCGGCACGCTGGTCATCCGCTCGAGATTCGACCAGCAGGACTGCCTGCAGGTAATGCAGGATGAAAAGATCACGCACTTCGCGATGGTGCCGCTTCTTTACCAGCGCCTGCTGGAATATGACGGCTTCGACAGATACGATCTTTCCTCGCTGCAGGCTTATATGTGCTGCGGTTCGCCGCTCGGTTTGCCGCTGAAAAAAGCCGTCATCGAGCGAATCCCGGGCGATCTGATCGAGTTGTACGGTCTGACCGAAGGTCTCGTCACGATACTTTCGCCCGAAGATGCCGAGCAAAAAATCGAGTCAGTCGGCCGGCCCCCGCCAGGGCAGGACATTGCAATAATCGATGACGACGGGATGGAGCTGCCGGCAGGCGAAGCCGGTGAGATCGCCGGCAGCAGCCGCATCATGATGAGCGGCTATCACAACAACGCAAAGGAGACCGAAGCGGCGACCTGGCTGCACCCGAATGGCAGCCGTTGGCTGCGCACAGGCGACATCGGGAGAGTCGATGAAGACGGCTTTCTGTACCTGGTCGACCGCAAGAAAGACATGATTATCTCCGGGGGCCAGAATATCTACCCGGCCGACATCGAAGCCGTCATCGGTCTGCACCAGGACGTACGGGAGTCGGCCGTCATCGGGCTCCCGAGCAAGACATGGGGTGAAACGCCGGTCGCAATCGTCGTCCGCCGCCCCGGCAGCGCGTTGGATGCGGAGGACTTGACGTCCTGGGCGAACAGCCGGCTCGGGAAGCAGCAGCGAATCGCCGTGACCATGCTGATCGATGAATTGCCGCGGAACCCTAACGGCAAAATTCTCAAGCGGGAACTGCGCAAGCAGTTCGCATCGCTGGATCTGTAGCCGGCAATGGAGGGCGCAACCGTCAGGCACGTCCACAGCCATGACGGCCTCAGGCTCTTCTACCGCGACTTCGCCGGCGGCCATTCCGCTTGCCCGGTTCTTTGCCTGCCCGGGCTGACGCGCAACAGCCGCGACTTCTCCGATCTCGCGAAGCACCTGTCGCCGGCGCGGAGGGTGCTGGCCCCGGATCTTCGCGGCCGCGGATTGTCCGAGCATGACCCGGAATGGCGCAACTATCATCCAGGCACTTACCTTCGGGACATCTGGAGCCTTCTGGACGAGCTCGGCATAGAGCGCGTCATCGTGATAGGAACGTCGCTCGGCGGGCTCATCGCGATGGGTATGGCCGTGCAAAACGCAGATCGCCTGGCAGCCGTGGTCATGAACGACGTCGGCCCCGAAATCGCGCCGGAGGGACTGGCGCGAATTTCAAAATACACCGGGCGCCTGCCGCCCGTCGCCAGCTGGGAACAGGCGATTGCCCAGACCAAAAGCGTGTACGGGGAGTCGTGGCCGGGGCTGACCGAGCAGGAATGGCGGAAGATGGCCGAGCGTGCCTATTGCGCCGGTCCCGACGGCTTACCGAAGCTCGACAGCGACCCCGCCATCGGCAGGGCCGTGCGCGAACTCGGTCCGCAGAGCGGCGATCCGTGGCAGGTGTTCGATGCCCTTGGGGAAACGCCCACACTGGTTCTACGCGGCGAACATTCGGACATCCTGTCGGAAGAAACGCTGCACAGGATGCGGCAGCGTAAACCCGATCTCGTGACGGTCACGGTCGCGAACCGCGGCCATGTTCCGCTCCTGGACGAGCCGGACTGCATTGAAGCGATCGACAACTTCCTCGGGAGTCTCTAGAGGGTGCTCTTGCCCCTTGCAGGAGCGCCGCGTGCCGAAGCGTCAGCGCGAAGCCGTTGCGCTCGCCCGCTGGGCGGGCTCGTCCGCATTCCGGTTGTCGTTGCATTGCTGTTGGCGGTACTGACGGCTTGCGATGCGCCAATGAGCGCCGCGCCCGAACCGTCACATTCCTTCAACATCAAATGCTGGGACTGGTGGGGATACACCGGACCGCAGTACGCAACAAAGGAGGGCCCGCAGATCGCCGCCGTTATCTCGATGCTCCACGCATTGATCGACGGCCCCGGCTAGCGGCGTCGGTGCCTGTCGTGGCCTGGACACTTTTTGCCGCATACCTGGCCGGGACGGCCTGGCTCGGCTGGCTTGCGTACCGCCGAACAACGGATTTCAGCAGTTTCGCGGTCGGTAACCGGAATATGCATCCGGTTGTGGTCGGCATCACCCTCGCTGCAAGCGTCGCCTCCGCGGCCACCTTTATCATCAATCCCGGCTTTGTTTACGTGGACGGCTTTTCCGCATGGTTCCATATGGTCGTCGGCACGGCGATCGGCTTCGTGTGCATGCTTTACCTGCTGTCGTTTCAATTCCGGCGAATCGGCGAGCAAACGAGGGCGCTCACGATTCCCGACTGGGTGGGAAAGCATTACCGCTCGCGCGGGTTCGCCCTGTATTTCTCCATCCTGAACCTCCTGTCGTTCGCTTTCGTCGTGTTGCTCGTCGGCGGAATCTCCATCGTCATGCAGTCCCTGCTGGGCATCTCCAACGCCGCGGCTCTCGTGATTACGCTCGTTTTTGTCACCGGCTATGTCTTTATTGGCGGCACCTACGCGCACGTGCTGACGAACATGCTTCAGGGCACGCTCATGATCGGCGTGACGCTTTTGATACTGGGCGCCTGCCTGAAGCTCGCGCTGACAGAGCCGGTGCCGATCCTGGACCAACTGCGTAACGTCGATCCGAATCTCGTAAAGCTGGTTAACCGGGAGGGGCTGCTGTTCAACGACGTTTTCTCGATATACATCGCAGGTTTCGTCATCGGCGCCGTTCTCGTCTGCCAGCCGCACATCCTGACAAAAGCACTTTACGTAAAGACCGACAGCGACGTCCGGCGTTACCTCGCTTTATTCACGGTTGTCTTCGTTTTGTTTTTTCTGCTTGGTACTGTCGGCTTTTTCGCGCATCTTGTCGTGCCGCCGGAAGCTCTGACAGATCCCGGCACGAGCCGGTTTCGCCAGGACCTGGTGATGACCGTGTTCCTGAAGACCGTCTTTCCCGAGTGGGTGTTCACCCTGATCAGCGTCGTGCTGCTGGCCGCCGCGATGTCGACGCTGGACGGATTGCTGGTATCGATTTCGACCATCACCGCCAACGATCTCGTCCTGAACGTCTTCACCGGCCAGGAAGGCGCCTCCGACGAGAAACGGATGCGGCTTGCCCTGCGGGTCAGTCACGCGGTGCTGATCGTCATCGCTGTTGCGGCGTTCCTTATAAACCTGAACCCGCCGCGGCTTCTGGGGGTGTTCGGGCAGGTCGGCGTTTACGGCCTGGCCGTCGCGGCGGCGCCGCCGCTGTTACTGGGCGTCCTCTATGAAAGGGCGCCGCTGGCGCTCGTCTGGCCCGGCTCCGCCATCGCCATCCTGATCCACTTCAGCCTGTTCTTTCACGGCAGCTCCCTCTTTCCCGGTTCTTCGCTCACCTTCGCCAACCCCGGCGTCACGGCTGCAATCGCCGCGCTGGCGACGATCCCCGTGATGCTGCTCCTGGCAAGGCTTCAGGCTCGCCGGCAGCAGAAGAAGCTCGCCGTTCCGGATGCGCGGGCGCCGTAAAGGGCGGCCGCTTACGAGCGCCTCCGCTCGCGGCCGGAGTAAGTCACCGGGACCGTCCACGACGCGGGGTCTACGCAGTAGAAGCGCTGCAGTTGTTGATAGAGTTCCGGCAGTTGCTTTTTCATCAGAGCGGGATTGCCGAAGAATCCCTCAGTTGCCACGGCAAAAAATTCTTCAGGCGCAGTAAACGCATAGACGTCAAGGACATGGGGATCGCCGCCGGCTTCGCCTGTGCCCGCCGCTTCGAAGGCCTGGGTGAGCACTTGCGCCCACTCGCGGTAATGAGCGCTGTCGGCCAGTTGTGGCACACCGTCGATGTCGCCGTTTTCTTCGTCCAGCTTGTGCGCGAACTCGTGCAGCACGACGTTCGTTCCATCATGGAGTTCCGACAGAGTGTCCTGAACGTCCTCCCAGGACAGCACCACCGGCCCGCGATGCCAGGATTCGCCGACTCGTGCATCCTGACCCTGGATCTCCACCTCGCCGTCGTACACAACCTCGTCGACCAGGTAAGCGCCGGGGTAAACGAGGATGCTCGAGAAGCCGGGAAAATAGTCACTGCTGCGGTTCAGGATAAGCATACAGGCGTACGCTGCCACCGTGATTCTGATTTCGTCCGTCATCAGCAGCCCGCCGCAGCCGACAAACGACTTTTCACTTAAAAAAACATTGATGCGGCCCCGCAATTCCGCCTGCAGCGGCCGCGGCATCAAGCGGTAAAGTGGCACGTTGCGCTGGAGTAGCTCCTCATGGGCACGGGGAAACGGCTTCGTGTACTGCCGTGCCCGCCGTGCCCGCCGCAGCCTTGGCGGCAGCATCCAGAAAAGCGCAATCGCCAAAAGCAGCAGCGCGAAGAGCAACGCGAGATACAAAATGGCAATCATCCTCGGAACGGCTCGAGCGGGCGAACGATTATACAAGCTGGCCGGGCAGCCGAGGCTGCGGCAAAGCTTATAATCGAACCGGGAGCTGCGCAAACGGAGAAACGATATGCGCAAGATTGAAACCTCATCTGCAGCCGCTACGCTGTCATCGACCGTTGTACTGGCGCTTGCCGCCTGCGGGGACATGGCCACGCTGCCGGTGGAGGCCGGCATGGGACCGGATCCCGCTTTGCCTGAGCCTGAGACCAGCCTTGTACCTACAGTCGAGATCGCTCCCGCGACAGGATGGCCCGAAGACGCAAGGCCGGTCGCGGCCCCTGGCCTGTCCGTGAACGCGTTTGCCACGGAGCTGGATCATCCGCGCTGGCTGTACGTACTGCCTAACGGTGACGTTCTTGTTGCCGAAACAAATGCCCCGCCCCAGCCAGAAGATAAAAAGGGCATCACCGGCTGGATCATGAAAAAAGCACTGAAACGAGCCGGGGCGGCGACACCGAGTGCCGACCGAATCACCCTCTTGCGGGACAGCGATGGGGATGGCCGAGCCGACGTTCGATCCGTTTTTCTGCGGGACCTTCATTCACCTTTTGGCATGGCGCTGATCGGCAACGACTTCTATGTTGCCAACACGAACGCGCTATTGCGCTTCAACTACAGGGACGGAGATACGCAAATCAGCGGCCCCGGCACTGAAATCGTTGATCTGCCGGCAGGCCCGATCAATCGCCACTGGACGAAAAACGTAATTTCCGCCCAGGATGGGTCTCTCCTGTACGTCACCGTCGGCTCTAACAGCAACGTGGCCGAGAAAGGAATGGAGAACGAGATCAACCGTGCGGCGATTCTCGAGGTCGACCCCGCCGCCAAAAGCTTCCGGGTATTTGCATTCGGACTGCGCAACCCCAACGGGCTTGCGTGGCACCCGCAAAGCGGCGAGCTCTGGACCGCGGTCAACGAGCGCGATGAACTGGGCAGCGATCTCGTTCCCGATTTCATGACCTCCGTCAGGGACGGCGGCTTTTACGGCTGGCCCTACAGCTATTTCGGGCCGCACGTGGATGAGCGCGTGGAACCGCAGGAACCGGACCTGGTAACCCGTGCAATCGTTCCCGACTACGCGCTCGGACCGCACACCTCCTCCATCGGGCTCGTTTTTTACGAACGAGGGGCCTTGCCGTCACGCTACCAAGGGGGCGCTTTCATCGGTCAGCACGGCTCCTGGAATCGCAATCCGCCAAGCGGCTACAAGGTGATCTTCGTCCGCTTCGACGGTGCGAAACCGGCCGATGAATTACCGCTGGATATTCTCACCGGATTCCTCAATGAAGAGGGCGAAGCGCAAGGCCGTCCCGTCGGCGTCGTGATCGACGGCAGCGGCAACCTGCTGGTGGCCGACGACGTCGGCAACACCGTCTGGCGCGTGACAACCGCAGACCGCTAACCAGGGAGGGAAAGGGACGAAAGACGCGCCAATGATAAAGCGTCGCCTCTGTGGGGGGATGGCCTTTCAGGAGCGCGCAAAACAGGGATGTTTTGCCCGGAGCCCCCATGGACGGGTTCACGGCGTT
>JBBDSK010000099.1:0-7992 GCA_040904985.1 Woeseia sp.
GGCCAGCAGCGACAGCGCCATCAGTTCCGTCACCTGGAAAAACGACCTCGGCGGTAACGGCGCCGCCGACGGTACGGCTGCCTGGCAGGCAAACAACATACCGCTTACCGTTGGCAGCAACACCATCACGGTGACGGCCAGTGATGCCGATGGCGACTTCAGCACCGACGTCCTCATCGTGAATCGTCAAAGCAGCGATCCGGACCCGGTTACGCTTTCGTGGACCGCGCCGACCGAACGGGAGGACGGCTCAGCATTAACGTCGCTCGCCGGATACAAGCTGTATTACGGCCGCATGTCGGAAATTTACGACTACGAAATCGAAATCGACAACCCGGGTCTGCAGACTTATGTGGTTGAAAATCTCGAGCCGGGCGAGTGGTACTTCGTGGTTACGGCCCTGGATGCCGAAGGACTGGAAAGCGACCACTCGAACGAGGCACTGGAACAGGTAATGTAGTAGCCGGGCCGGGGGGCCAGGGCTCCCGCGGGTGGTGGCGGAGACGTTGTGGAATGGCCTGCAACGCTACGATCGCCACCTGCAGGAGCCCGCCATGGCGGCGATGCCGCGCCCGACCTCACCCCATCGTGTCGAGAAGCGCCAGAATCTCCCCGGTCTCCTCCCGCATCAGCTTCGTGTCGCCGCGACTCTCCACGTTTAATCGGATGACCGGCTCCGTGTTCGATGAACGCAGGTTGAAGCGCCATTGCTCGAACTCGAGACTGACCCCGTCCGTCTCATCCATCCTTATCGCGCCCGGCGCATAGCGGTCGCGTATAACCTGGATCGCCCGAGGCGCGTCCGCGACCTTGCGGTTTATCTCGCCGCTCGCCGGGAATTTCTCCATGCGGTCGTCTACCAGCTGTGAAAGAGTCGCCTGGCCAGCTGACACCAGTTGCGCCACCAGGAGCCAGGGAATCATGCCGCTGTCGCAATAGAAGAAGTCGCGGAAATAATGGTGCGCGCTCATCTCGCCGCCATAAAGGGCGTCTTCCCTGCGCATCACTTCCTTCATAAACGAATGGCCGGACTTGCTTTGCACCGCCCTTCCGCCGAATTCGTTCACGATCTCGATGGTGCTCCAGGTCAGCCGCGGGTCGTAAACGATAGCGGCGCCGGCATCGTGCGGCAACTGCGTCTGCGCCAGCAGGCCGACGATGTAGTAGCCTTCGATAAAACGCCCCATCTCGTCGAAGAAAAAGCAGCGGTCGAAGTCGCCGTCCCAGGCAATACCGAAGTCCGCCTCGTTCTTTTTTATCGCATCGATGGTCGGGATGCGGTTTTCCTCGACCATCGGGTTCGGCACGCCATTTGGAAAGCGGCCGTCCGCTTCGTGGTGCACCTTGATGAATTCGAACGGCAGCTGCGGCTCCAGCTGGTCCAGGACGGCACCGGCACCGCCATTGCCGGCGTTCGTCACGATGCGCAGCTTCGACAGCGAAGACAGGTCGACAAACGACAACAGCCGCTCGATGTAGCGCTCGCTGATGTCGACTTTCTTCGTCGAGCCCGGTACATCCGCGGTCAGGCGTTTGTCGCGTTCGGCAATAGCGCGGATGTCGACAAGGCCCGTGTCGCCACTGATGGGCCGCGCCTGCTGCCGGACCAGCTTGAAACCATTGTAGTCGGCCGGATTGTGGCTGGCCGTCACCATGATGCCGCCGTCGGCCCGCAGGTCGCCGGTCGCAAAATAGACCATCTCGGTGCCGCCCACTCCGATGTCGATCACGTCGGCGCCGGCTTCGCGCATGCCGGCCGCGACGGCGTCGGCAAACTCGGCGCTCGACAACCGGATGTCACGGCCCAGTACCATCGATTTCGCCTGCAGATATTCGACCGTGGCGTTGCCGATCCGGTAGGCGATGTCGGTATTCAGTTCGTTCGGGATTTGCCCACGGATGTCGTAGGCCTTGAAGCTGCTGATGGTGATGCTCATGTTGCGCCCGTGGTTGCTGTTGAAGCAGTCGAAAGCTTAAGTGTTCGTGCCCTCGCGGCCGTAGTTATCCTCGAGGCGCACGATGTCGTCCTCGCCCAGGTAGTCGCCGCACTGCACTTCGATGATGTGCACGGGCTCATTGCCGGCGTTTTCGATGCGGTGCACCGCCCCGATGGGGATGTAGGTCGATTCGTTGACGCCGAGATCGAACACCTCGTGATCGCGAGTGATGCGCGCCGTCCCCCTGACCACGACCCAGTGCTCGGCCCGCCGCGCGTGTTTCTGCAGCGACAGGACGGCGCCGGGATTTACAATGAGCCGCTTGACCTGGAACCCGTCGTCGCTGTCGACCGAGTCGTAACTGCCCCAGGGACGGAATACCTGGCGATGCAGCCGGGTTTCCTCGCGGCCATTCGCTTTCAGCTCCTCCACGAGCTCCTTCACATTCTGCGCATGGTCCCGGTGCACGACGAGTACGCTGTCCTTGTCTTCCACAATGACGACACCGTTGAGCCCTACCGCGGTGACGAGCCGGCTTTGCGCGCTGATGTAGCTGTGCTCGCAATTCTGCGCCACGACGTCGCCGTGCAGTGAATTCCCCGCCGCGTCTTTCTGACTGACATCGTGCAACGCGGCCCAGGAGCCCACGTCACTCCAGCCAGCCGCTAGCGGCACCATGGCCGCGCGCGGCGTCTTCTCCATCAAAGCGTAGTCGATGGAATCCGAAGGCGATTGCCTGAATGCCTCGCTATCGGGACTCAGGAAACCGTTCTGCATCACGGCCCCTTCCATGCTCCGTCGACTGGCATCCACGATTTCCGGCGCGAACGTCTCCAGCTCCTCGAGGTAGCGGTCCGCGCGGAACAGGAAGATGCCGCTGTTCCAGAAAAAACGGTTGGCCTCGAGCAGGTTGACCGCCGTCTGCTTGTCCGGCTTCTCGACGAATGACAGAACCGGCACCGCCTTGAGGCTGCGCACGTCGGCCTCGATGTAGCCGTAGCCGGTGTGAGCATGCGAGGGGACGATGCCGAACGTGACAAGACTGCCCTCTCTTGCGGCCGCCTCGCCAGTCTCCACCGCCGCGACGAATGCCGCGCGATCCTCGATCACATGGTCCGCCGGCATGACCAGCAGTACGGGCGGCTCGGCGCCGTTGCCCTGCTCCCTGAGGGCATGCAGGGCGGCGAGTGCCACGGCCGGGGCGGTATTTCTGCCCTCCGGCTCCAGAATGATGCCGGCCTTCACGCCGGCCTGCCGCATCTGCTCGGCGACCAGGAAACGATGTGCCTCGTTGCACACGACCAGCGTACTGTCACGGAGGCCGGGTTTGCCGGCGAGGCGCAGCGCCGTCTCCTGCAGCATCGTTCGTTCGCCGGTAAGCGGCAATAACTGCTTCGGAAAGAGAGCCCGCGACGCCGGCCACAGACGCGTGCCGGATCCGCCGGAAAGAATGACGGGTTGAATGGCAGACATAAGCTCCTCGGAACTGGTTCGACGCTTCGTCCGTTGCAGGACCGGGACTGGCCTTGCCGGACTGTTCCTCAGCCGACCCGGCCGGTATCCGGACCGTCCCCGAACCCTGTATCGACGACATTCTGCAGATTAACCGTTAGAATTTCGCCCGTCGACCGCCGACCCAGGCTGGGGGAAAACTGATTAAAACTTACCTGAAAATACATCTGATCGCGGCAGCCCGTCCGAACTTCATGAAGGTTGCGCCATTGTATCACGCACTTGCTGACACCGACTGGTGCGAGCCGCAGGTAGTACACACGGGGCAACATTACGACGTCAACATGTCCGACGTCTTTTTCCGCGATCTGCGCCTGCCCACGCCCGCCCACCACCTGGGCGTCGGAAGCGGATCGCATGCCGAACAGACCGGCGGAGTGATGATCGCCTACGAGAAGATTTGCATGGAAGACCGCCCCGACTGGATCGTCGTGGTGGGCGATGTCAACTCGACCGTCGCCTGTTCGCTGGTCGGGGCGAAGCTGTGGATTCCGGTGATCCATCTCGAGGCGGGGCTGCGCAGCCGCGACCGCCGCATGCCGGAGGAAATCAATCGCATGGTGACCGACTCGATCGCCGATGTGCTGTGGACGCCCTCGGCGGACGCCAACGAAAACCTTCTTGCCGAAGGCGTGCCGGAAGAGCGCATCGACCTGATCGGCAACGTGATGATCGACTCGCTGGAAATGATGCGGCCGCGTATCGAGGCCTCGACGGCGCGGGCGGACCTGGGGCTGGCGGAAAGCGGCTATATTCTCGCGACCCTGCACAGGCCGTCGAACGTCGACCAGCGGGAAACGCTGGAGCCGATCGTCGACCAGTTGATCGACGCGGCAGGCCAGCTGCCGGTGGCGTTTGTCGCGCACCCGCGGACCCTGAAGAATTTGAAGCAGCTCGACCTGCTGAAGCGAATAACCGCGTCCCCGCAGGTGACGCTGTTGGAACCGCTGGCGTATGTGGATTTCATGAACGTGGTGATGGGCGCCAGGCTGGTGATCACGGATTCCGGCGGCCTGCAGGAGGAGACAACGTATCTCGATATCCCCTGCCTCACGATGCGCAGCAATACGGAGCGCCCCATCACGGTCACGCAGGGCACCAACGAGCTGGCGGACACCAGCACCCTCGCCGCCCAGGTCGCGCAGGTAGTGGCCGGCAAGTGGCGCAGCGGCGTATGTCCGCCGCTATGGGACGGCAAAGCCGCGCGACGCGCCGTCGAGCACCTGAAAAGACGCCTGTAGCCCGCCGCGCGGGGGATTTCGATCGCCGGCAGCTAACTCGCCCGCGCGGCCTGCGCCGATGGCCACCTGGCCGCTAAAGGCTGTCGGCGCCGTTGCTGACCGAGCGGCCGCGGCCTATGCCGTAGTAGGCGATACCCAGCGCCTCCACCATCTTCGGGTCGTAAAGATTGCGGCCGTCGAAGATGACGCCGTCGGCCAGTTGCTCCTTCAGGGCAAAAAAATCGGGGCTGCGAAACTCCTGCCATTCGGTCACGATCGCCAGCGCGTGGGAGCCGGTGACGGCTTCCAGGGCGGTTTTGCAAAGCGTCAGGGCCTTCCCATTCGGGTAGAGCTGGCGCGTCTGTTCGAGCGCTTCCGGGTCGTAGGCGCGAACCGCGGCGCCGGCGTCCCACAGCGCCTCCATCAGCACCCGGCTGGGGGCGTCGCGCATGTCGTCGGTCTTGGGCTTGAACGAGAGTCCCCACAGCGCGACGGTCTTGCCTGCAAGATCGCCGTTATAGTGGCCAAGGATGCGGTCGAACAGCCGCTGCTTCTGCCGGTTATTGACGGCCTCGACGGACGTCAGAAGCTCGGCATCGTAGCCGGCCGCGGATGCGGAGTGCGTAAGAGCCCGCACGTCCTTGGGGAAGCAGGAGCCGCCGTAGCCGACCCCCGGATAAATGAATTCGTAGCCAATGCGCGGATCCGAGCCGATGCCCAGGCGCACGTATTCGATGTCGGCGCCGAATCGTTCCGCGATGTTCGCGAGCTCGTTCATGAAGCTGATCTTCAGCGCCAGCATGGCGTTGGCCGCGTACTTGGTCAGTTCCGCCGAGCGGATGTCCATGCTGATCAGGCGGTCGTGGTTGCGGTTGAAGGGCTCATAAAGCGCGCGCAAAAGCTCGGTGGTGCGCGGGTTGTCGGTGCCGACGATGATGCGGTCGGGCTTCATGAAGTCGCCGATGGCCGCGCCTTCCTTGAGGAATTCGGGGTTGGACACGACGTCGAACTCCTGCGCGACACCGCGTTCGGCGAGCGCGGCCTGAATGGTGCTTTTAACCCGATCCGCCGTGCCCACCGGCACCGTCGACTTGTCGACGATGATGCGGTACTCGTTTATGTTTTCGCCGATGGACTTCGCGACGGCCAGCACGTGCTTCAGGTCGGCAGAGCCGTCCTCGTCCGGGGGCGTGCCCACAGCGATGAACTGGAACAGGCCATGGTCGACGCCCTGGAGGACGTCAGTGGTAAAGACCAGTCGGCCTGCCTCGCGGTTGCGCTTCACGTAGGCGTCGAGGCCGGGTTCATAGATGGGGAGCTCGCCCGCGTTCAAACGGGCGATCTTTTCCTCGTCGATGTCGACGCATACCACGTGATTGCCCATCTCGGCCATGCAAGCACCGGTGACGAGGCCCACGTAGCCGGAGCCGAAGATTGTCAGTCGCATAGGGTTATTCCCATTTTATTGGCTGTTGGGGAGAAATTATACAGGCCGCAAAAGACCTGCCGAAGGCGGCAGGTTGCGCAGCGAGCCTTGAATTTTAAGGGTGGTCAGGCGCGGCGGGTAGTGAATCGCACGACCTTGTCGGATTCGTCAGCGCCCGCGGGGGCGTGTCGTTTCACCCAGACCAGGTCTTCGATGCCGTTGTCGGGATTATAGCCTGCTACGGCGCGTTTTAAAGTCTCCCGCGCCTGGTGCCGGTCGAGGTGAACGGATGCGATTCGCAATTCTTCAAGAAGCGGCACCAAACTGTCGAACGGCATGTAGGCTTCGCTGGCGCGCATGATGCGGGGATGGCTGGTGCCCGTTACGTCGGTGCCGATCAGCAGTTCCTCGTACAGCTTTTCGGCGGGACGGAGACCGGTGTACTTGATGGCGATATCGCCATCGGGATTGTTTTCGTCGCGGACGGTGAGGCCCATCAGATTGATCATCCGCCGGGCCAGATCGCGAATCTTGACCGGCTGCCCCATGTCCAGCACGAACACGTCGCCGCCCTTGGCCATCGCACCGGCCTGGATGACCAGCTGCGCGGCCTCGGGAATGGTCATGAAATAGCGAATGATGTCCCTGTGGGTCACGGTCACCGGGCCGCCCTTGCGGATCTGCTCGCGGAACAAAGGGACGACGGAGCCGGACGAGGCCAGCACGTTGCCAAAGCGCACCATGCTGAAACGGATCTCGGGATGCTCGTCCTGCAGGCCTTGCAGAATAAGCTCGGCGAAACGCTTGGTCGCCCCCATGACGCTGGTGGGGCTGACGGCTTTGTCGGTGGAAATCAGTACGAAGGTATCCGTTCCGGCCTCGATTGCCGCCTTGGCGACGTGCAGAGTACCGAAAACGTTGTTGTGCACGCCTTCGAGAAGATTGTGCTCCACCACGGGTACATGCTTGTAGGCAGCCGCATGATAAACCGTGTTGATGTGGTAGATCTCGAGCACTTCGCGTACCCGGTCGATGTGGTGCACGGAACCGATCAGCGAGACGATTTCACAATCGATTTCGAGAGAATCCGCAATGCCGCGCAACTCTTTCTCGATATTGTACAGCGCAATCTCGGATATCTCGTACAGCACGAGCGTCTTGGGCAGCAGGTGGATAATCTGCCGGCAAAGTTCCGAGCCGATGGAGCCGCCGGCGCCGGTAACCATGACCGTCTTGCCGGCGATGGAAGCGCGCAGCAGCTTCGGGTCCGGCGGCACGGCATCGCGGCCCAGCAGGTCTTCCACATCCACGTCGCGGATATCGTCGACGCGTGCCTTGCCGGTGACCAGGTCGCGGATTTCGGGAATGGTCTGGACGTGCACGGGAAAGTCCGACAACCGCTCCAGCACCATGCGCCGGGTACGGCGTGACGCGCTCGGCATCGCCAGCAGCACGCGGGTGGCATCGGTGTCGTGAATGAGCTTTTCGATGTTCGAAGGAGAATAAACCTCAACGCCGTTGACGCGCTTGCCATGCAGCAGGACGTTGTCGTCGATCAGGGCAACGGGGAGAAAGTCGTCCCCCTCCTTGAGCGACGAGATCAGACGCGCGCCGCCCTCACCTGCTCCATATACCAGGACCGGTTCACGATCCAGATTGCGCCGGTTGAGGAAAACCCGGGCGAGGAAGCGGCAACCGACCATGTAAATCAGCGACAGCGCGAAAAAAGCAACGGCCCAGCGAAGCGGCACCGACACGAGAGCGCCGGCGTATACCAGGATGCCGAGCAGTGACGTGACGGCTAAAGACGCCTTGGACCCGGCGACGAACAGATCCGCGCCCATGTAGCGGATGATCGAGCGGTAGAGGCCCTGGTGCCAGGCAACGGGAACGGTTG
>JBBDSK010000100.1:0-7927 GCA_040904985.1 Woeseia sp.
TCAGGCGATCAGCAGGCGTAATGCGCCAGGCGTCGATGAGAGTTCGGGCGTTTGAAAGAAGATTTTCGTGGGTTAGCATCGCGCCCTTCGGGCGCCCGGTCGTGCCGGAGGTATAAAGTATGGCGGCAATGTCGTCCGGCGCCGTGGTTTCCGCGGCGGGCGGCGAAACAGCTGCTGCCTGCTTGAGCAGACTGCCGCCACCGTTCCTGCCAAGTGTGCGGAGGGGTGCTGACGAACCGGAAAACGGCGGCTGATCGGCAGATTCCGGTCGGCAGATGATCAGTGCCGGATCGCAGTCGTCGAGCAGATACTGAAGCTCCGCTTCGGTGTAATCCACACCCAATGGCACAAACACGGCTCCGCAGCGCAGACACGCCAGGTAGAGCGCGACCACTTCGGGGGACTTGTCGATATGTACGCAAATTCGGTCGCCTGGTTCAACTGCAGCCAGTTCCAGGGCGCTCGCGACGATCACGGCTCGGTCGACCAGCTCTTGGTACGTAATGGTCTCTTCATCCCAAACCAACGCAGGGCGAGATCTTGGCTGTTTTTCGGTAATGGAAAAGAGTGATTCGTACACGCGGTAACGATAGGTGTCGGAGGGTCCGGCGCATAATTTTATCATTGCAAACCTCGAAGGGTGCTTGGAGCCCGATTCCGGGGCTGAAAAGTATCAAAAAACGCAAAAGGAACGTTTGTTGACAGTGAATATTATATAATTATATAATAAAAACCGATAGTCGTACGGTGCACCAACGAACAAGGATATCACTCAGAATGTGCGCAGTTGTTTCGTTTATTGAACATTTAAGGCGACAGGCGACAGGCCGGGGGGCGGATATGCTATTTGTACACATAAGAACACTTGTATTCGGAGCATTGGCAGGCCTTGTCGTGCTAACAATTACACTTGCTGAAACAGTCGAAGCGCAGGAAATTCAGTCGAATTACTCCAACGAAATAGAAGAGATAGTGGTAACTGGCAGCTCCATTCGGCGAGCCGAATCAGAGTTCCCGGCGCTACCTGTGGACACCGTATCCAGTGAAACACTGCAACGGACACAGGGCGCGTCTTTGGGGGAGGTGTTGCAGGAGTTACCTATCATTGCTGGTAGTGTGTTGAATCCGACAACGGATGAATACAATGGCGGACGTTCTACGATAAACATAAGAGGCGTCGGTGATGAGTACACTTTGGTTTTGTTGAATGGTCGTCGGTTTGGAGGTGAAAATGTGCCCGACATCGGGTCGATTATGCCGGATGCTGTTGAGCGGGTTGAAATTCTGAAGGGCGGTGCTTCATCCATTTATGGCTCCGATGCAGTCGCAGGTGTCGTCAATGTGAAATTGCGAGAGAATTTCAGTGGTATTAGACTGGATGCATCTTATGGCGACACCACAGCGAGCGACACTGCATCTAGTTTAAAGACAGCAATGCTCGTCGGCATTCAAGAGGAACCATTTACTTTGATTGTGGGCGGGGCGTATCACGAGCAGGGTGAGTTATCGAAATTCGATCGTACTCTGACCGCAAGCCGCGATTATCGAGCGTTTGGCGGTATTGACCGACGAAGTGGCGGCTTTGGGTTCCCACATCTTATCTTTGTGCCTGATGGTTCGGGCGGCGACGATGTGCTTTCTATCGATGTGTCTAGATTAGAGCCTGGTGCTTCGAGTGATGCGCTCAATGATTACGTGCCCTACGACCGCGAAACGCAGGCATTGTCATTCAACGAAGTATCAGTTGTCCCCGAGCAGGAGAGGTTCTCAGGCTTTTGGTCGGCCACATACGATTTGGGACAATCGGGCGCTGAATTGTATACAAGTGGTATTGCCGATCGTCGGGTTCAGACCTTCGTTAGTACTGAAGCCTCAGGCGCATCTGTAAATGTACCAGCGACGAATCCACACAACCCGTTCGGCCAGGATGTCTTTGTTAACTATCTATTCGGTCCGAACGAGCTGCCTCCTATCACGTACGAGTTTGATACTACAAACTTCCAAGGCGCTTTTGGCATTCAAGGAGATTTAGATAGGTTCCAGTATGATATTGGCTATTCCTACTATCGCCAGAGGATCTTTGAAACGGTGCTGACGGACGTTGATCTGAATGCAGTGAGAGAGTCGGTTGATCGTCAGGACGAATCTGCGTTTAATCCTTTTTGTTACTGGTGTAATTCGCCCGAGCAGTTGCAAGGCTTTGCACCGACAGCTATTACCGAGGAAGTTAACCGAGTCCAATCTGTAGATGCGAAGCTAACTGGCGACTTATTTACGTGGAGGCCCGGGACAGTTCAATTTGCTCTCGGTGCCGAGCGGCGATGGGTCGAGTTCTACTTTAAGGACGGCTACGGAAATTTCGACTATTGGGAGACCGGCAGAGGGGGTGGCGGCAATGGGTCTGGTGATCGATCTGTTTCCGCGGGCTACGGTGAGGTCAGGGTTCCTCTGCGCGAACCGGCCTCGGTGGCGGATGTTGTCGGTCCGATCGAAATGTCCGCTGCAGTTCGGCACGAGTCCTACAGTGATTTCGGTTCGTCAACTGTCGGCAGTATATCGGCACTTGCAAGCTTCATCGAGGGTCGCCTATTAACTCGTCTGTCCTATTCTGAATCGTTCCGAGCACCTTCAGTTGATGCATTAAACGACCCAATCACTACCAATACGTTGCTGACTCAGGGCTTTTTCTTCGATCCGGTGCGGATGGGCATATTGCCATTCGATACGATCACAGGAGGCAATCCCGACTTGGAGCCAGAAGCGGGCGAGAGTATAAATATTGGTATCGTAGTTCAGAGCTCAGATAGAAATACTAAGCTTTCCATAGATTGGTTTGATCTTGAAATTTCCGAACGAATTGGGACCCCAGACATACAATCCATCTTCGATGGCGAAAATGCCGGCGGCTCGATAACCCGTGATCCTGCGACGCTCTATCCGACGCTTGACATCAGGTTTGACAACATCGGTGAGCGGAAAGTGCGGGGCGTGGATGTGTCGGGCACGTATCAGTTTCAAACGGATCGTGTAGGAATGTTCTCGGCAAACATCTTTGGTACCTACCTTACGGATTTTGAGGACGTCGTCGGTACAGATAGATTCGATCAGCTCGGCCAGTTCAGCCAAGGCGCAATTGGGACCATTCCGAAATTGCAGGCACAGGCGCAAGTCGTGTGGTTATACGAAAACTTCGAGACATCATTGGCCGTGAATTACACCGGCGATTACACGGAGGAGTCCAATAGCACGGCAGCCCGGGATGCCGGCACGTATACGACCGCAGATCTTTTCTTTTCTATGAACCTTGGTGGAGATGGACAGCGCGACACGCTAGGCTTTTTAAACCAGTTTGAGCTTTATGCGGGTCTGAAGAACATGTTCGATCAGGAACCGAATTTTATAGCGGCATCCAGTGACGGTTACGATCGACTGATAGCTGATATTCGAGGTCGGACTGTCTATGCCGGCGTACGCCTAACGCTTTAAGTGACGAGCAGTTTGATGGGTTCAGCAATTGGCAGTACCAATAGTCTATGGCGGATTTCCTTTGGACTTTTGCTGTGTACTATTTCAGCGTCAGCAACTGCGGGCGTCACAGCCGTCACGCCAAATGACACATTGCACGCTTCGTACAGTGCCGGTTATGCGTCTTTGTTCTCATGTTCCGGTGTTTTCACTGCCGGGAGAGAACTGGACAGTATCCGTCGTGAGGAGTTGGTCGATCCATGGCCTAGTGGTGCGGAATACCGGGAAGACAATTTTCCGCCGAGAGTGCGCCCCACCAGTCTAGTCGTAAATCGAGAGGCGAAAGCAGTATCGGCCTATCCGGCGTACGCGAACGATCCGTATTTTGGAGGTGAACCCAGAATCGCGGTGTACCGACGCGGCCTCGGTTGTACTTTATTGCCGCCCGGATCTTCATTGGAAGATCGTTCCAGGCTGAGTGAGTTTTCTTTGGCGGAACCAGCGGATCGCGCTCATGTTCCGTGGCCTGATGGCGACCGAACGGAAGACTATGAATTACCGGGGGAAGTAAGCGGAAGCAGGCTCGAACAGGCGATGGCCATGGCTTTCGAGGGCGAGAAGTATCAACCTCACAAGACTCTGGCAGTTGTCGTAGTCTATCAGGGACGGATCATCGCGGAACGCTATGCTCCCGGGTGGAATATGCACACGCAGTATCGGACCTGGTCGACGGCGAAGAGCATTGCAAGCGCAGTTATCGGGGTTGCTGTCAACAAAGGACTTCTGGAACTCGATCAGCCTGTGCCGATTCCGGAATGGGCACACCCGCTCGATCCTCGGCGCAATATTACATTGCGTCACTTGCTAAATATGTCCAGCGGCCTGTTGGGTACGGGGAGCAATACACCACTCGCTTATTGGGTTGGGATAGATACTGCTCGACACGCAGCCGCATCGCAGCTTGCGCACGCGCCAGGTAGCCACTGGCAGTATGCAAACTACGATACGTTATTGCTGATGTATGCGCTTCGTTCGGAAATTGATAACGACGACAAATATCTGCGGTTTCCACATGAAGAGTTGTTCCGAAAAATCGGCATGCTTCATACCGTGCCGGAGACCGATGCGTGGGACAACTATATTTTTAGTAGCCAGGTATACACCACGGCCCGGGACCTGGCGCGTTTTGGCCTGCTGTACCTGAACGGCGGACGGTGGGGCGACGAGCAGGTCTTGCCATCCTCATGGATTGAATTGACCAGAACGCCGTCAGATCTCAATGGTCGATACAGTCTGAAGTGGTGGCACTACAATCGAAACGATGCGCTCGCCAAGCTGGGCGCCTTCAGTACAGGTGGGTTCCGTGGCCAGTACGCAACGGTTGTACCAGGTGCGCAATTAGTGGTCGTACGTACGGGGCTTAATCCAACGGACAACTCCAACTGGAGTCAAGAAGAATTTGTAAGCGACATAATCGCTGCCATTGATATAAGCACAGACGCTGAGGAAGCAACGTCTGAGCGAAAATCGAGCAACGCGGAACCTTCCCGTTGAACCGTTTCCAGGCGGTAGCGTAGACCTGATTAAATTATTGCCCGAGAACGTGGTTACCACCACCAGGAAATCCAACAACCGAGACCAGCGCATTTCTGCGAAGGAGCAAATACGTTGACCACAACGCCTGCCTCTCTCAATCGATTGCTCGTGTGCGCTTTCACAAGCGTGATTCGGGCCGGCCGGTTTGCGGTCGCTGTTGCCGAGGATGTGCCCATAATCCAGCCCGGGGCGCCGGGGCAAACGTCGCGTTTGCTGAGCGCCGAGGAAGCCGTCGAAATTGCCAATACGAGCTACTCGCCGGCCGATGTGCGCTTCATGCAGGACATGATTCCGCATCATCACCAGGCATTGCAGATGGCTGCACTGGCAGGCGAGCGCACGAACCGGCCGGAGCTGCTCGACCTGGCGGGTCGCGTCAATGCGTCACAGGAGGACGAGATCGCATTCATGCAGCAATGGTTGCGAGCGCGCGGCGAAACCGTCCCGGAACCGGCTGCCCATCACGGTATGCACACCGGTCACGCTATGGCCGGTATGGCCACGGCGGAGCAGATGGCGGAACTCGCCAGATCGGAAGGTACCGACTTCGACCGGCTGTTCCTCACGCTGATTATCGCTCATCACGAAGGCGCGGTCAGGATGGTCGAGGACCTGCTCGAGCAACCTGGAACGGCGTACGA
This sequence comes from Woeseia sp., assembly GCA_040904985.1. Classification (GTDB taxonomy): domain Bacteria; phylum Pseudomonadota; class Gammaproteobacteria; order Steroidobacterales; family Woeseiaceae; genus IDS-8. Next base: position 5,703 of record JBBDSK010000100.1, read on the forward strand.
CCCGGTACTCTACGAATTCACGACGGACGTCACCAACGACCAGACCTCGGAGATCGAGCGCATGAACGCACTGCTGGTCGGGTTGTCCACTGACCCGCGTTCGGGGCTGAAGGCGGGCCTGCATGATGCGGGTCAGGCAATGCAGGATATGCAGCTCCTGGCATCGTTGCCCCGGCCGGCCGGCTTTTTCGACCCGCGCAATCCGGCGCAACTGCCGCAACACCTGTTGCAGCCGGCGCGGATGAGCCCGATGCGAAGCAGGAAACCGGCGCGGAAATGAAAGCCGGTGAAGAGCCCGGGAAGCCAGAATACGACGAGGACGGCCGCAGACCGCTGCTCAGCTTTACCAGCACCGACATCGCTTTCGCCGGCAACGTAATGGTGGCCGGCAGCTACCACGGCTTCAATATCTATCGCTTGCAGGACGACGGGATGCCGACGCTGTTGAGCTCGGTAGTGTGCCCCGGCGGTCAGGGCGATGTATCCATCGTCGGTGATCTCCTGCTCATGTCGGCAGAAGAATTGCGCGGGCGGCTCGACTGCGGCCTGCAAGGCGTAAGCGAGGACGTCAGCGCGGAGCGGTTCCTCGGGCTGCGCATTTTTGATATCAGCGACCTGACCCGGCCGATGCAAGTTGGCGCGGTGCAGACCTGCCGCGGCTCGCACACGTACTCGGTCGTTGCCGGCCCGACTGCGGACGGCAGGATTATAGTCTACAACTCAGGCACCTCGACGGTGCGGGACGAGAAAGAATTGGCGGGCTGTATCCCGGAGCTGCCGGGCGATGACCGGACCGCACTGTTTCGCATCGACGTCATCGAGATATCGGTCGACGACCCCGCCAGTGCACGCATCGTCGACAGTCCCGCCGTCTTCACCGATCCCGAAACGGGCGTCCTGGCCGGCCTGTGGCGCGGTGGCGATCACGGAGACGACACGCAGGAAACCCGTCTTACCGACCATTGTCACGATATCACCGTGTTTCCCGAGCTGCAGATTGCCGCCGGCGCATGCTCGGGCAACGGCATCATTTTTGATATCTCGGATCCCCTGAAGCCGACGCGTATCGACGAGGTCGTCGATAACGGTTTTGCCTACTGGCACTCGGCGACGTTTAACAACGACGGCACGAAAGTACTGTTCACCGACGAGTGGGGCGGTGGCAGCCGGGCGCGTTGCCGTGCTTACGATCCGCTGACCTGGGGTGCCAACGCGTTTTACGACATCGTCGACAACGAACTTGAGTTCCGCAGCTATTTTAAATTGCCTGCCATGCAGGGCGAGCAGGAGAACTGCGTCGCACACAATGGTTCGATCGTGCCGGTTCCGGGTCGCGATATCTTTGTGCAGGCCTGGTATCAGGGTGGCGTCTCGGTAATCGATTTCACCGACTCGAAAAATCCGATCGAGATCGCGTATTTCGACCGCGGCCCTATCGATGCCGAAGATCTGGTCTTCGGCGGTTACTGGTCCACCTATTGGTACCGCGGCAAGATCTACGGTACGGAGACCATGCGCGGACTGGAGGTTCTGGCGCTGGTGCCGAGCGAACACCTTACAGAGAACGAAATTGCCGCGGCGATGGTCGCCGATCAGGGCGAGTTGTTCAACCCGCAACAACAGTTCCCCGTTACCTGGCCGGCCGAGCCGGTGGTGGCGCGTGCGTACCTCGATCAGCTCAAGCGCAGCAATGCACTGTCAACGTCGGTTGTGAGCGACATTACCGAAGCGTTGGCGCGTGCGGCGTCGAGTCTTCAGGACGGCGCGCGCGATCGGCGGCTCGCCACACGATTGCAATCACTGGCAAAGGGTCTCGATGCGGGCGATGGCGACGCTGTTACCGCGAAGCGCCGCGCCGCATTGAGTGAAACGCTAAACGGCATTGCCGCCCGGCTCATTAAGCGCAAGGGCATCAATGAGAATAATGACGACAGGCAGGATCATGCTGTGCGGCGCGCTTCGCCGGCGAATAGACCCGGAGGACGGTCATGAATGGAAGCAACGATCCAGTCAAGGAGGCTGATCGTCGGTATGTGCTGCATCCGTTTACGCAGTTGCGGGAATTCGATGCAGGCGAGATTGAGCCATTCGTCGTAGAGACAGGCAGCGGAGCGCGAATTCGTGGCAGCGACGGCACAGAGCTACTTGATGCTTTCGCAGGCCTGTACTGCGTAAACATTGGTTATGGACGTATTGAAGTGGCGGAAGCGATCAGTAAGCAGGCA
>JBBDSK010000101.1:0-7905 GCA_040904985.1 Woeseia sp.
CGAAGATTTTCACTCCCTCTGGGCCGACTATCGCATCGTGCCGCGACGGCTTTACCCGCGCCTGGAGACCTTCACTTCGCTGAACAGCTTGACCCGTTTCGTGGGACAGGGCGGTCGCGCCAAAGCCAATGTCCTGCGTTACATCGGGCAACGTCGGCGGAGCGAACGGCTGCTCAAATGCGTACGGGCCAACATGATGCTGGGATGGATCAAGAAGAACTTTGATGCGCGCATCGTCTTCGTCGTTCGACATCCCGCTGCCGTTGTGCTTTCTCAAGCAAAATCCATGCGGGCCTGGAAGCCGCAGCGGACGATCGAGGCGTACAGGCAGGACCCGCGGCTTCTCGAGGTCCTCGACCGCGATACGCAGCAATTGCTTTTTGCGAACCTGACGGATATCGAAGCCCTGACGCTGTCGTGGTGTATTGAAAACAGCATCGCTTTTCGGCAAGCTGAGCAATCTGGCATACCGGTCGTGCATTACGAAATTCTGGTGCAGAAGGGATTGCCGGAGTGGGAACGGATACTGTCCGCGCTCGAACTTTCTGTTCTGCCGGATCAAGAGCTTATCCTCCAACCGTCACAGCAGACCTGGGGCGGGAAAGCGAAGGATGCGAGGCTGGTCCGGCAGTACGCGCGCTGGATGCAGGAAATCGACGGAGACACTGCGTCGAAAATCCAGGATATTCTTGCACTTACCGGCATTACTTCTTACAGCATTAAACAGCCGTTGCCTTTGATCGGGGCATGACGGGCGTGGCCGCCACTTTACGGCCAGGTTCGCTCCACGGCAGAGAATGAAGAAACGCGTCGCCCGGCAAGACCAGACCTGAAAGCTACTGCTATCGGAGAACAACGAGGAACCGGTAATCGCGATGAATACGTATCTACGGGACAGCCAAGGGCGTTGGAACCAGCCAACACTGCTGCTGATAGCCCTCCTGGCGGCAGCACTGGGGCTTCGCGTGTGGGGCATCTGGTTCGGCCTGCCCTACGTTTTTCATAACGACGAAGACTTTGAGATTTTGCGCGCCCTGCAGCTCGGGAGCGGGGATTACAATTTCAGCAGAATCAGCAAGGGCGGCTACTTCTACGTGTTATTCGTCGAGTACGGCCTGTTGTTTGTCCTGCTGCTTGTTTCCGGCGTGGTCAGCTCCGCGGCCGAGTTCGGCGAACTCTACATACGTGACCCATCCGCGTTTTACCTCATCGGTCGCGCCACAACGGCGGTAATCGGGACCTTTACGGTATTACTCGTTTACCGACTGGGGCGGTTGGCCTGGTCGCCAGCGGCGGGACTTCTCGGCGCGGCGCTACTGACGTTCAATATTCTGCATTCCTACCTGTCGCATCTGACGACAGTCGACGTCCCCTTGACGTTCCTCACGATTGCGGCGCTCTACTTTGCGGCGAAGCTCATCACGGGAGGCTCGGCCAGGAACTACTGGTGGGCAGCACTGATGGCCGCCTTCGCGATGTCTACCAAGATACCAGCCGTTCTGCTGGTCATCCCGCTCCTCATCGCGCACATCTACTTCGTGAGCAATCAGGGAGGCGCCATCCGGCAATACTTCCTCAGCAGGAATCTGTGGCAGGCGGCCGGCATTTTCGTTGCCGCATACGTCATCACGACGCCAGGCATCCTGTTTTATTTTGACGCCGTGGTTGCGAACGGCCTCGGCAAGTTCGCCGGAGCCATGGACTTTGCAGATGCGGGCGGCGAGGGACTGGACGAGCGATCGAAGCTGGCGAACACCAGCCTGTTCGTCTTTTACTACCACGCGATATTGGAGAGCATGAGCTGGCCGGTGTTCATCCTTTGTTCGGCGGGAGTTCTCTACGCGATCTGGAAGCACCGGCCGGTCGACGTGATGCTGGTCGCATTCGCAGGTGTCTGGTACACCGCAATGGCCAGCTCAACCGACCAGCATCAGTTCTTTCCCCGGTACATTTTGCCCGTCATCCCCGTCATGGCACTCCTGGGCGGCCGGTTGCTGGCGAACCTGGCCAGCTTCCTGCCGAGGGACAGTCGCCGGGCGGCCGTACCCCTCGTGCTCGCAGCGCTTGTCACACTGCCAGTCGCAAAAATCGCAGAGAAAAATCACTCCATGCTGAAGGTGGATACTCGTGCGGTAGCCAAGGCGTGGTTCGACGACAATATACCGGCCGGCTCGAAGGTTCTGATCGAAGGATCCCGCACCGTTGTTTCCAATGCCACGATTCCCCTACAGAATACGGAACAAAATCTCAGGGACAGCATCGAGTACTGGCGCGATCGCGCACCCGGCAAGGCAAGGTACTTCCGCATGGCGCTCAACGTGATGCCCGACCGCACCTATGACCTCCTGGGGGTCCAGTCCGGCGATCTTCGCGATCTCGACTACTACAAGCAGCTGGGGATCCAGTATCTCGTGCTCAGGCCGAACAAATACCCCGGTTCCCGCGTAAAATACGACTGGCCGGAATTTTTGGAGGCGCTTCACTCAGACCCCGATGCTCAGCTGATCAAGCGCTTCGTGCCTACCGAGGAGAATTCGGTGCGCAGTCCGCTGATCGAGGTCTGGCGGATAGACAGCAACGTACAGCCGGAGGGTGAACTGCAGGTGACCGACGCCGGCAGCGCGGCCGCTGGCGACGGAGCGCGGTAGCAGGCCGCTGGTTTGCACTTTCAACTCAAGGTCTTTGTAAAGATCACACAAGCCTTGTACTCTACAGTCAGAAAGACGCTCCGCGCCGGCCCCTTCGGCGCCCGAGTTACAAGGCTGACCCTCTAGAACCGGGTCTGGCGGCGGTGCTGCACCGAGGCGCTGCCACCAGAGACGGAGATAGACGCTAAAAGCTGCTGCTGCGCTCCCGGGTCGCCCCCCGACCAGCGCCGTAGCCTGTGCAGCACTTCTACACGTTCCCGATACTTACGGCTGACCAAAAGGCCATTGCGATGCTGACGATGAAGAAAACCTATTCACTCATCCTCTTATCCGGGTTGAGTTTTACATTTGCCGCTTTTGCCGTGGCGCAGGAGCCGCCCGGCGGCGGGTATACCGTTCAGCCTGGGGACATCCTGGAGGTTTCCGTGTGGAAGGAGGAAGATCTGCAGCGTCAGGTGCTGGTCCGTCCTGACGGACGTTTTTCGTTCCCCCTCGTCGGAGATATCGACGCTACTGAAAAAACCGTTGCCCAACTGCGGGAGGAAATAACGGCCCAGTTGCAAAAATATATTCCGGATCTCGTAGTAACGGTAACGGTCAGCGATATCCTCGGGAACAAGATATACGTGCTGGGACAGGTCAACAGCCCGGGCCAGTTCGTCGTGAACCCGCGGGTCGACGTCATGCAGGCGCTCAGTATGGCCGGCGGAACGACGGCGTTTGCCGCCCTCAATGACATCGTGATCTTGCGCCGGAACGGTGATGGTAGCCAGCGCGCAATCCGTTTCGCCTACAAGGACGTGGAACGGGGGCGATCGCTGGAACAGAACGTCGTGCTGCAAAGCGGCGACGTCGTTGTGGTGCCTTGAGCATTTTTTCGGGACGATAATTCGCCATGTTGATCCAGACTTCAGACCCGTCGAGCCAGTCCAGCCACGGGGCGGATACCACCACCGTCAAGGAGGCGCTCAATTTCCTGCGCCGGCGCAAATGGCTTGCGTTGTTCGTGGCGGCGCTGATCCTTTTGCCAGCGGTTATTCTCGCGTTCCGCCTGCCGCCCGTGTACCTGTCCCGCGCGACGATTCTCATTGAACAGCCGGCGATACCCGAAGATATTGTGCCGAGCACGATCAGAAGCTATGTAGACGAGCAAATTCAGATTGTCGCGCAGCGGGTCTATACCCCGGAATCCGTTACCGAGATCGTCGAGGAATACAACCTTTACCCGGAAGAGCGAAAGACCGAGCCGCCAGCGACGACGGTGGAGCGTTTCATTGCGGCGACGTATCTGGAGAATCTTACGGCGGAAGTCACCGACGTGCGCGGCAGGAGCGCTGCATCCACGTTCGCCTTCGTCGTCGGCTTTCACTACGGGCAGCCGGAGGTTGCTCAACAGGTTGCCGCTGAAATCGCGCAGCGGTTTCTCGACGAAAACCTGAAATCCCGCATGGAGAGAGCCAATACGACCACAAGGTTTCTGGAGGAGGAGGCCGAGCGCCTCGCCAGCGAGATTTCCGAAATCGAAGTGAAGCTCGCCGAATTCAAGGACCAGCACTCGACCGCATTGCCGGACCAGGTGCGTTTCAGCGCCGACATGCTTTCCCGCACCGAGCAGGAGCTCACCAATATCGATCAGCAGCTTCGCGATTTGCGGCGCGAGCAGCAGCTGTACCAGACCGAGCTTCGAACGCTGGACCCCTACGCCACCATCTTTTCCGACTCCGGCGAGCCGATCTTCAATGCGGAGCAGCGCCTGAGGGACCTGCGGCAGCAGTACCTGCAGTTCAGTTCCCGCTATGGCCCGGAGCATCCGGACGTCGTGCGCACCAAGCGGGAGATCGAAGCCATCGTGAGCGGCGGCGGCGTCAGTGACTCGATGGGCAATGTTGCCGCGCAACGCGAGGAACTCGAAATGCAGCGCGATGCCCTGCTGGAACGCTACTCGCCCGAGCATCCCGACGTGGTACGGCTGCAGCGCGCTATCGACGCGTTGCCGGAAGACGACGGCGGCCAGCAGGCTCCTGCACCCCGTTCTCCCAACAACCCTGCGTATCTGGAGGCGAAGGCGCGCCTGGAGGCCGTAGAGTCAGGCATCGCCGCGGCGGAACAGCGCCGTCAGGATCTGGTCGCGCGCCGTTCGAATCTTGAACACGCCGTGTCGGTCGCTCCTCGCATAGAGCAGGAATGGCTGCTGCTGAACCGCGGCTACAACAGCGCCCGACAGGAGTATGAAGAGGTCAAGCGCCGCATCACCGGCGCCCGCCTTTCCGAACGTCTCGAGGAAGAAAACAAAGGCGAGCGCTTCACTCTTTTGCGGCGCGCCGGCTTGCCGGCAGACCCGGTCGAGCCGAACCGTACCGCCATAATTTTTCTCGGTTTCGTGCTGGCAGTGGGCGCCGGGGTCGGGATTGCCGCCCTGGTGGATGCTTTCGATTCGTCAATTCGCGGCGCCCGCGACCTGCAGTCGGGGTTCGCCCTGAAGCCGGTCGGGGTCATTCCCTATGTGCAGACCGCGCATGACCGGCGGCTCAACTGGATCAAGAGATCCACGGCGGCCGGGGCGGCGACGGCATGCCTCATTCTGGTCGCGGCCCTGATTTAGTGCGCCCCGTCGTGATTGCGATCTCTAAATATTTTCGACAGAGCGCCGCAGTGCGCCGGGCTGGGAAGAAGGCATGAGCAAAATAGAGGATGCCATTCGCAAGGCGAGTCAGCACCACGAAGCGAGCAGGTATCGCGGTTTCAACGGGGACTCGGAAGCGACGGAAACGGAAGCCGTTGCCTTGAATCGGCGGGCCCCGGTGCTCTTCCGGCTGCAGGCGGGACTCAGATTCGAGCCCACGCAGCGGGACCTCGAGCGTAACCGGATCATTCACCCCGGGTTTTCCGAAGCGGCGCTGAACGGCTACAAGATGCTCAGGACCCGCATCCAGCAGGCGCTAAGCGGCAACGACTGGAGAACTCTTGCGGTCACCGCGGCGCACGACGGAGCCGGCAAGACGGTTACGGCGCTAAACCTCGCCATCACGCTGGCCTCGCACGGCGGACACGAGGTTTACCTGGTGGACATGGATTTGCGCAATCCCTCCATCGCAGACTATCTCGGCCTGCCGCAGGACATTCCCGGACTGTCGTCCTATCTTGACGACGGCAGGCCTGTACGCGACATGCTGTGGGACATCGGGATCGAAAACCTGGTTGTGCTCGCCAGCCGGGACCGCATGTCGGATTCCTCCGAGCGCATCACCTCGAAGCGCATGCAGGACCTTATATCGGCCCTCAAGGCAGCGTCGCCCAATCCCATCGTGATATTCGATCTGCCGCCGGTACTGACCGCGGACGACGCAGTCGCGATTGCGCCGTTCGTCGACGGTATGCTGCTGATCGCGGCCGAGGGTGAAACGTCGCGTGACGACTTCAGAAGCATGCTGGAGCTGCTGCGCAACGCCAATATCGTCGGCGTGGTTCTGAACAAGGCTGACAACAGCTAAAGAGCGTAAAGAGCGTAAAGAGCGCAAAGCCGCGCTTCCGTCCGCGACAGAATCCATCCCCGAAGGGTCACTGTATCCGCGGTTCTGAAGTCCAGGGCGATTCGCCCGCGAAGCGCTTCGGCGCTGACCGGCTCCGCGGCAAGGCTGGCGCGGATAGCCGCCTGCAGCACCTGCGCCGAACGTTCCTGCCGGCATTCGCGCAGATACTCGCGGCCGATCGCCGCAGCACTCCCGGCGTTCGGCAGAAGGGCTGCAACGGCCGCCGCCAGCTCCGGATCCGTCGCCCGGCAGCAGGTGCCGGCGGACGCGAGCGGCAGGGGAAGGGACGCCGCGCCCAGCAGGGCCGCAAGCTGCCGCAGGACCTGGCGGCGGGTGGTGGCAATGCCCGTCTTCAAATTCCCTGCTCCTTCAAATGATCCGCAAGCCGGAGCGCCAACGCGACGATCGTAAGTGTCGGGTTCGCGGAACCGGACGTCGTAAAGACAGAGCCGCCGGCAAGGTAGAGGTTGCGGATCCCGTGGACCCGGCAGTCCGCATCCACTACGCCTTCGGCCGGTCGCGCGTGCATGCGCGTCGTCCCCATCTGATGCCATGCGCCGCGCATCCCGGGCCACCAGCCGCTGTCGCCCGCCTCGAGCACGCGGATCCTGCCGATTTCCGCCCGGCCCATTTCGAGGCCCATGATCTCGCTCGTCCGCATCACCGTCATCCGCTCGAGTTCTCCCATCTGCCAGTGCAGGTTGGCTCGTTGCATCCCGAGCGCATCCCGTTCGTCCGTCAGCGTCACCCGGCTCGACGGGTTCGGCGCCTGCTCGAGCTCCAGGACCAGGCTGGCCGCCAGCGGAGACCTCAGGAACGCGCGCTCGTAGCTGTAGATGGCCACCCGGTTCATGTCCCGCAGCAGGTTGGCGACATGCTTGCCGAACGTGGGGGGCGCGCGTCCTTCCTTGAGATGATTCCAGATCGTTACGGCCGACGCGACTCCTTGCAGCGACTTTGCGATGCGCTGGTCAGCACTGCCGATATCGAGCGATGCACTGGCGTTGAGCAGGCCTTCCTCGCGGATGGCGGCCGACTGGAGCGCCAGGTAGCCGGTGACACCCATGCCATTGCGAGTCTGGCCGGTGTAGAGACCCAGCCGTGTTTTTTCACTGGCGAGTTGCAACTCCATCGCCGGGATGAGCGGATGTTCCATGAAAAAACGCCCCACGAGGCCACGGTCGTTCCCGATGCCGTCCGGGTGCACCTTGCGGCTGTTCAGCAGCAGGCGGGCATTTTCGATGGCCCCGGCTGCGATGACGAAGGCTCTTGCGGTAACGCTCAGCTCGTTGCCTCCTAGGCTCCGGGCGCGCACACCGCGAATATCGTTCCCGTCGTCGCCAGCCTCGATCTCGGTGACGTTTGCAAAAAGGAACACGCGCACGTTTTGCGCACGTTCAAGCTGTTGACGGTATTCAATGCCGAAGCGGAGCGGTCTCTCGAGTTTGATGCGAGTCTCGAGGCGGCCCCCCTGAAGAGGGAGCAGCGGCGCGTCCGTCGTCGACCAGCGCGAGGGATCGTAGTTGCAAGGGCTGAGCCGGCAGTAGTCGTGCGCACGTTCGTAGTAGGGGTCGAGAGAGGCGCGCTCGATCGGCCAGCCGCTGTGCGGCACCGCGTCCCGCTTTTGAAAGTCCAGCTCATCCAGGGGCCGGCTGATACCGGCCCAGTGGTTGGTCGTACCGCCGAGGAACCGCAATCGAGAGGCCACCAGCTCGTAGTAAGGCAGC
>JBBDSK010000102.1:0-7898 GCA_040904985.1 Woeseia sp.
CAGATCGCGCGCTTCCCGACTGGCTACAACATGATGGAACTCGTCGCGTCTCCCGTGCGGCAGCGGAAACGCAGCGTCTCGGTCGCCGACGCTGGTCAGCGCGTCCGACAAATCGTGCAGCCTGTTGGCGATGATATGGACGACCTCGCCTCCGCGCTGGACGCGGCCGTCGATCATCAGCATGCCTCGCTGCGAGGACGACGCGACGCTGCTTCTCGAACAGAGTCGGCCAGACCACGAGGTTCGCAACCCCCGTCTCGTCCTCGATGGTGATGAACATGACGCCCTTGGCGCTGCCCGGCTTCTGCCGAACGAGCACCAGGCCGGCGACTTTGAAGCGCCGTCCGTCGCGCATCGCTCCGGCCTCGGCGCAGGTCACCACTTTCTGGCGCGTCAGGTCGGCGCGCAGGAAGGCCACCGGATGCTCGCGCAAGGTCAAGCCGACATGACCGCAGTCCTCGACCACGTTGCGGCCGGCGGTCATCGCCTTCAGCGACACCGCCGCCGGTTCATCGACCTCGGGCACGACCGCCTGCTCGCGTGTCGACGCGGCCGCGAACAGAGGGAGTGGTTCGTCGCGCAGCGCCTTCAGCCCCCAGAGCGCTTCGCGGCGCTCCAGGCCGAGCGCGGGCTGGAAGGCGTCGGCCTCGGCGAGCCGGACGAGGCTGGACACCGGTGCCTCGCAACGTGGCCACAGGTCATCGACGCGACGCCGGCGAACGGATTGTCTGCGCGGCCGGACAGGATGAGCGCGGCGTCAGAATTGGCCAAGCCCTTGATCATTGCATCCCGAGTCGGACCGCGAAGCGATCGTCGCCGGTCGGCTCCATCGTACAGTCCCAGCGCGAGGCGTTGACGCACACCGGGCGGACCTCGACGCCGTGCTCCTGCGCGTCGCACACGATCTGCGCCGGCGCATAGAAGCCCATCGGCTGCGCGTTGAGCAAAGCGGCGCAGAACACGTCCGGGTGCCAGCATTTGAGCCACGACGACGCGTAGGCGCGAACGCGACGATGCTGTTGACCGTCAGGAAGTACGGCGCATATCTGGCGCAGGGCCTCGTCGATCGCGCCCCGTCTTATGACGACGGGCCGGCGGCGGCACTGGCGGTCGCCGCCGAACTTCGGCGCCGTCAGGCGGCAGGCGTGCGGTTTCGGCCGGCGAGGGAGCGTCAGTCGGACGGTGATTCCGGGACGAGCGTCACGAACCACTCCGCATAGGGCGTGTTCGCCGCCATCCGCCGATTGGGAGGTCCGGCGCGCCGTCCGCCCACCAGACGGGGCCACGTTCACCCAAGGCGCGCTTTGCCGCGTCGACTTGGCCTCTGGCCTGAGCGACCGCCGGGCGATCGCCCTTCGCGTCGCGGACCGCTCGGCGCGCCGCCATCAACTCGCGGACCTGGCGTTCACGCTCGTTCGGATCGAGGTCAGGATTGCTCAGCCGCCAAAGGCGACCGCGCACGAGAAGTAGCGGCCGTCCGGCGTACGGGGATGCTGGTCAGGTTGACGCGACATGCTCGGTGGGCGCGTCCTGCTTCGTGCCCCGCGCCACGATCCTAAGAGCGTCATCAGCAAGCGCTCGCTGCAGCCTGCATGCTTCGAGCCACGGCGCTGTCAGCCAGATTTCGATGTCGTTGGGCTCGGTCAGGATCACCGGCATCGCTTTGGGATGGACCGCTCCGACGTCGCGGTTCGGGTCGGTGGTGAGGAAGGCGTAGAGGTCGCAGGTGATCTCGCCCTCGGCGAGCTTCCGCGTACAGGTCCAGCCGGTCCACACGCCGGCGAATACGGCGAGAGGTCTCGTCTCGTCAAAAGCGAACCAGACCGGATCGGACTTGCCGTCCGACAGCCGGTCGCGCTCGGAAAAGCTGGTGAACGGCACGACGCAGCGCGACGCTGACGCGGTCCAGCGACGCCAATGCGAACTCGAGACGTTGCGGATGTTGGTGACGCCCTTGTCGACCTTCTTGCCTTCGAGAAACTTAGGCGGTGTCGGCATGCCCCATCGCGCCGTCGCCAGCTCGCGCACGCCGTCCGCGCCGGTCCGCACGATCGGTGCCGGATAGTCGGGATAGATGCCGGTAATCGGCGGCAGGTTGCCCGTGGTGTCGCGCATGGCGCGGGCGAGCTGACGGATCGCGTCCTGGCCTTTGGTCAGAGAGTAGAGATTGTACATCCGCAGAGCGATCCTTCCGTAGAGCCGACGATACGGAGGTGCGTATTTGATGAAAACCGTCGTCGGGAAAATTCGACCGGCGCGTAAGCCGAGGCATGGTCTGCCCGGCAGGAAGAGGGGAAAGCCTTCCCCTGCGGCCGAGCCCGAGGTCTCGGCCGACCCCTCTTGCGGGGACACCCCGCAACGCCCCGGTGGGAATGCAGCGACGGCGATCCGCACCCGTACCACCAGAGGCCTGAGAGTGAGAGTGCGGACGGATTTTCCGTGACGGGTTGAGGATCGGGAGAGAGGCTCCAGGCGCCCGTCGCGGAGATCCGCGATGTCTAGAAACACCGCTCGCGCCCGTTCCGGTAACGACCGGACGAGCCTCTATCAGGAAATCACCCATAAGATCATCGCCGAGCTGGAGGTCGGCCGCGTCCCCTGGGTGCAGCCTTGGGGCACCGCGTCCGCCAAGGCGCCGCTCGCCATGCCGCAGAATGCGTCGACGCAGCGGCGCTACTCCGGGATCAATGTCCTGATTCTCTGGGGCGCCGTCATCGAGCGCGGCTTCACCGGCCAGAGCTGGCTGACCTTCCGCCAGGCGCTCGGCCTCGGCGGAAACGTTCGCAAGGGCGAGCGCGGCACGACCGTCGTCTATGCCGATCGCTTCACGCCGGACGACGAACGCCGGCGCGCGGCGGAAACCGGAGAGACGCCGGGTGCGATCCCGTTTCTGAAGCGCTTCACGGTGTTCAACACCGATCAGTGCGAGGGCCTGCCCGAAGCGGTCGCCGCCATCGCACCGCCACCCGCTCCCCGAACGCTCGAGCCGCGGGTCGAGGCGTTGATCGCGGCGACCGGCATAGATTTCCGGATCGGTGGCAACCGCGCCTTCTATGATCCGTCAGCCGACTATGTGCAGGTGCCGCCGCCGCAGGCTTATTTCGAGCCGATCAACTGGCACAGGACCGCGCTGCACGAGCTGGGCCATGCCAGCGGGCATCGGTCCCGTCTCGATCGCGATCTGTCGGGTTCGTTCGGCTCGAAGAAATACGCTTTCGAGGAACTGATCGCCGAGGTCACGGCGGCTTTCTGCTGCGCGTCGCTCTCCATCGCGCCGACCGTGCGCCATGCCGACTATATCGGATCCTGGCTCGACGTCTTGCGTGAGGACGACCGCGCGATCGTGCGCGCCGCCAGCGCAGCGTCGAAGGCGGCCGATTATATCCTGGGCTTCGAGCCCGACACCCAGTGTGTGTCCAGAGCGCAACCGCGTGGGACGGCGAGATGGACAATCTCCCCGGCCCGACTAACCTGACCCGCTACTTCCCCGAGACCGACGAAGGCCTCGCTCGACGATCCTATGCGCTGCACATCTACATGATCCTGCGCCTGATCGAGGAGTTAAGCGTCGACCTCGCCAGTCGATATGACAACGCGCGCTTCACCGAGAGCGAGACCGAAGCCCTCAACCTCGCCGTCGATCTGATGGTTGCCGAGGGCATGCTCGAACTTGTTGAAAGCTCGCCCCCCTAGAGCAGCCGCCTCGATCGGCGGCGTCTTCACACTCATTCCCAATTCAAAAATCCACGATGTCACGCTTTTAAGAGCGCATTGGCGGCGCTAATCCTGTTGGCTTCTCTGATAAAGCTCGACGACCCACGGGGAATGGTGATGTTCCTGATAGACGAGACTGAGGTGTTTTTTCGGGCGCGTCACACCGACGTAAAACAGGCGTCTTGCCTCGCGAAGACTTCCAGGGGAACGTTTGTCGCGCTCGCTCGGGATATCGCTAGCATTGACGCCATACATGATGACCGCGTCGAATTCTCTGCCCTTGGCGCTATGCAATGTGCTGAGGTTTACGCGACCCGAACCTTCGATGCGGCCCGCGAAGTGAGCGAGCGGGAAATCGAGATCTCGCGTGGGATCTGTGTTAGCAATCATTTCGCCGCAAATATCCCACTCTTGTTCCGAATTTCGCGCAACTTGACGCCATGGCGTGATGAGTTCTCGAGAGAAGCGCTGCAGCCACGCATGCGTCGTCTCAGTGCTTCCGATCGCGGCATTGAGGAACGCCATTAGCTGTGCGGACAAATCCTGCTCCTCGCGATCGCTGGCATGGCGTCCGTACACGAGCGTGATCGCCTGCGACAGAAGCCGCGCATAGGATGGATCGGCGTTGCGCCATCCGCCGGTCGTCCAGCGAGCACAGTCCTCGATGAAACGCGCGAGACGCGAGCTTCTCCTGACGAGCGCGTTCGTGTCGGTTCGGACGAAGGGAATGTTGGCGTTCTTCAGCGAGGCCGCGACCTTGTCGCCGAGCCACGCCGCTCGATAGAGGACGGCGATCTGGGCGAGTTCGAACCCCTGTGCGACCAGCTTTGGGATGATCGTTTCGGCGACGGCTTGCGCCTGCGAGTCATGGCCATACGGAACGTGCCAGAAGCTCAAATCCCCTTCTGGCGCGCCATCGACACCGCGGTAGTCGCGATCTTCGCCGAGCGCGCCCAGCGACGCGCGAATGATTTTTCCGCCAGAACGATAGTTGAACCGCAGCCTGATGGTCCGCACTTCGGGGCGGCGCGTCAGGCTTTCGAGGAGTTCGGGATTAGCCCCAGCAAAGGCATAGATTGATTGATCAGCATCGCCAACGGCGAAGAGCCGGATTCCCCCCTCAAAGCACAGGAGCAGGACAAGCTCATGCAGCGCATGGCCGAGATCCTGGTACTCGTCGACAAACAACACCGGGAACCGCGCGCGAAGTGCGTCACGAATCCAGACGTTCTCTTTGATCATGCGGTAGGCGAGAAGCGGCATATCATCGAAATCGACTAAGCCCTGCCGTCGCAGTTCCGCTTCATATGCCTCGATGAAAGTAGCCAGTTCGGGGTTGCGTCCTCGCCACTCGGGGCGCGTCCGATCGACGTCGTGCCGGCGCTTCTCAGTGGCGAACTCCCATCTTCGGTGGGGATCGTCTGCGCCAGCAATGGCGTTCCTGTACGCCACCTCCACGGCGGCTCTCGCTTCCAATCGCGTCGCTACCCCGAAGTTGAGAGGAAGACCCTCCGATACACAGCGTGCATAAGGGCCGATCACCTGGCTCAGCGCAAAGCCATGCACGGTGCCGATGAACGCGCGATCTCCACGCGTGACACCGAGGCGCGCGAGGCGCGTCTCGAGTTCGATCGCGCATTCGTTGTTATACGTGATGCAGGCGACCCCTCGCGGATCGACGACATCTTGTACGAGAACCCGCGCCATAGCCGTAGTCAGGGTTTTTGTCTTCCCGCTTCCTGGACCGGCCAGAACGACGCAATGCCCCGTCTGAACTACGGCGTCCGACTGTTCCGGGTTCGTCTTGAGCTCAGCCAGAGCCTGAATGAGCGCGCGGTCGCTAGGCATGAGCGACCGAGGCAACGACTGCGGCGATCGCGCTTTCGATATAGGTCGGCGGCTTGAGGCCCGCGGCTTTCTTTGCCAGTCGGGCGCCGAGCCGGCCCTTGCCGATGTTGGCAATCATGGCAAGTAGCTGCGCGGGATCAACCGCCGCTCCGGCCCGCCATGCGGCGATGCGCGCCGTCCGCACCGAGCCGAAGTCTTGGCCGCTCAGGATATCAAGCAGCGGCTGCAGCAGGCTAGGCGTGTTCGCGACAGACACTTCGAAGGTCTGATCGTTGAGGAACACATGCGCCTTCGCCGCGTCCAAGCTGAACGCAGAATGATCCATTGCTTCCCATTTCGCCAGTTGCGGGGGCGTGAGGAGAGGCTGGCCTCGAACCGTGAGCATGTCCTGCCAGAGATCAATCGTCCGCTTCCTTCCCAGAGGAGGCTTGCTGCCGTCGAGAGGATCCCAGTCGGTAATCACGCAATAGGGAAGCTTCAGGGCTTCAGCGAGCTTGACATAAGGGCGGAAGTTGACCCCGCCGACATTGCACACTGTGATTCCAAGCTCGTCCAGCGAATGACCGAGTGATGAAGCGAAGATGGGTAAAAGCGCCTCCTCCGCGTCGCCTTCGATGAAAATGACGCCTCTGGCGAATAAAAGTTCGGCGCGTGTCGCATTGAGATAGTTTTCAAGGTCGTCGATCTCGTCCGGCGTCACTGGTAGGTTCGCCAGCGAGAGTGCCTGGGTCGCGCCTCCCTGATTCTTCAACTGGACGATTGATCGCAACGGGGCGACGGCGGCCAAAGTCGGCGAATGGCTCGTGACTATCATGGCCTGCGATGCGTCAACACTGCCAAGCAGCTTCTTGAAGACGGATCGCTGGAGTTGTGGGTGAAGGTGCGCTTCGGGCTCCTCGATGCAAAGGAGCGAGAAATTTCGTTCGTTCTTCTTGCGGCGCCATGAGAATTCCGCGAGCTTCAACGCGAGCAACGCGACGTTTGCGGAGCCAAGGCTTGCGTCCGCAATCCCGCGCTTGCCGTTGTCGATGAACATTGCGATCGCCCTAAACACGCGAAGTGGGTCCGTCGGCCCAAATCTCAGACGAGCATCGATGTCGTGCGCTTTTCCGGAAAGGTGGACGATGCCTGCCCGCAGTTCATCTTCAAGCGTCTTTATGGTGGGGAAAGTTTCCAGCGTCTTGGTCGCTTTGTCGAGTTCGGCCGCAACAGCATCGATGTCCGTGCGGCTGATCCCGGAAACGGCATCCTCTAGCAGAGGGCGCAGCGGGGAACTGCGCCAATTGCCCAACTGTCCTTCGGCATCGCGCAAGGCGTCAAGCAAGTCGATCGCGATGCGGCGGCGTACCCTGCTCGGAAGCGAGCGGGTTTCTTCGCCGCCGCCAAAAACCAGAAACTCGCAATCGGCACTCGATTGCGGCGCGCCAGTGATGTCGGACTTCTTGCGAAAGACGAAGCTGAGTTGAGCGATCGTCGGATCGTGTGGGGCGCGGAAATCGGTCAAAAGCGCGGTCAAGGCCATGTCCGTCGCAAAATCCGAAAGCTCCAGATGGACCTCAATGGGCGCACTGTAATCCGCTGGCCCTCCATCCCAAAAGTCAGTTAGCTTCAGCTGTCTGGCCGAGTCGGGCAGCGTCGGATCGAGAATGAGCTGGATTGCGAAGAGAAGATTGCTCTTTCCGACCCTATTCTGCCCCAGCAGCACGACGTTACCAGCCAAGGGGATATTTATAGATTGAAAGTTCCTGAAATTACTTATGCTCAAATTGCTCAGACGCATTACATCCCCCGGTATCGCAGACTTTTACTCGTCGTCTTGCGTTTCAGTTGCCCGCAATTTTCAGCAATCAATCATAGAGACGACTCGGTCGAACAATATAGTAAAAGTACCCGATGATCACTCGCTCCACCCACATCGTCGATGGGTTGCTGGCACTGCGCAGTGCCCGCGCCGCGGCCGCCAGGAGCGGAGCCATCGGTCGCGAGATCCTTACCCTGCCCATTCTCGCGGCTCGCCTTGTCGGCGGGTTCACGACACCTGCTGGGACCGACGTGCTTTACCCAGCGATTCAGGTGGCGCTTGCTGCGGGCGGTTTTCAAGACATCGACGCTATCGCAGGGTTACCGGGGATGCCCCGCGCTGTCCTTCAATCGCTGGATTCGGTTTGGCGGGCCGACTTGAACTTGTCGTCACTCGCCGACGAAACAGCGCGGTTCCATGACCTTGCCCTGATTGAGGCGCGAGTCCGCAATAGCATACCTGCCACCCACATGCTGCCGCGCGATCTTCGTGACGCCGCCGCCAAACGCGCCTAACAAGCACGCAACTTGCTCGG
>JBBDSK010000103.1:0-7893 GCA_040904985.1 Woeseia sp.
ACCAGCGCGTCTACCGCGATACAACGATTTCTGGTCACGACCAGTGGATTGACGTCGATCTCCTGCACCTCCTCGCGGAGAGCGTGCACCATCGAAGAAAAGCGTGCCGCGGTATCGCAAAACGCCGCGACATCGGCGGGCGCCTCGCCCCGCTGCCCGTCCAGAAGGGCTCGCATTGCCAGCCGGTCGAGCTTCCTGCGCGCCTCCGCCGCGTCGAAGGGGGGCAGTATAAACGTGACATCCTGAAATACTTCGGCATGGACGCCGCCAAAGCCGAGCAGGATGACCGGCCCGAATTGCGGGTCCCGACGCGACCCCAGAATCATTTCGATGCCGCCGGAAATCATGGGCGCAACCAGCACCCGTGGACCCAAACGCGCCGCCAGCCGACGGTAAGCGGATCGCAGTTCGTTTTCGTCCGCAAGATCGAGAGCGACAGCTTCATGTTCCGTCTTGTGCATGAGACCCGGCACGGCCGACTTCAATACGAGTGGATAATGGAACGCTTCCGCCGCTGCGATGAGCGCCTGTTCGTTGTCCGCAAGCTCGCTTGAGTTGGCCGGAATGCCGAAATCCCGGAGCATCGAAAGCGACCGGGACTCGTCCAGCGCTCCAGGTGCCCGAAGCTGCGCGCGCCACCGGATAACCGCGTTTTCCGGAACTTTCGGCGGACGCATTGGCGGCGCCGCCAGATGGTCGCGGTAAGACAAAAGTGCGCGGACGCCGCAGAGAAACGGGGCAACGCCGTCGAGCACCGGGAATCCCTCGTGCGTCCACTTCACAATTCTGCCGTCACAGCCACTGCCCTGTCTTGCGGCGACGAGCACCGCCGGCTTTCCGGAGACCGACCGCCCCCGGCGCAGGTATTCAACGTAGCCGGGGTAGACGTGGCCTTCGGGACCGCGGTCGTGGACCACCGCGGCGATCGCTACCCCGGGATCCTGCATCATGATCGCCAGGGCGGCTGCCATTCTGTCGGCGGCTTCTTCGCCGCCGCGGCTCCAGGCATCCAGGGGATTCACCGCCGGAAGCTCCGGGTCGAGGATCTTTTCCAGTGAATCGACCGACTCGTCAGACAGGTCCGTCAGGGAAACGCCGGCGTCAGCCGCCAGATCGACCAGCAACTGACGCTCCCCGCCGGAGTCATGCAAGGTTGCAAGCCCGCCCGGCCCCACGGGATGGCACTCGGAAAAAAGTATCAGTGCGGTCGCCAGCTCGTCCATGTCCCGGACCCGTTGCACGCCGTAGCGATCGAAAAGTGAATCGTAGGCGGCATCATCACCTGCCATGGCGCCCGAGTGCGACACGGTGAGCTGTGCGGACTTTTCCGTGCGGCCGACCTTTAGCGCCACGATGGGGATTCTTCGCGCCTGCGCCTTTTCCAGAGCGGCCCTGAACCCCTCGGGATTGCGCGCCGTTTCAACAAAAAGCCCGACCACCCGCGTCTCGGGCAGGCCGAGTACGAAGTCGAGGTACTGGTCCATCGTCACGCCGATCTCGAAGCCGGTCGAAACGGCAAAGTTAAAACGGATTCGCTCGTCACAGTCGACGATGCCGCACATGCCGGCACCGGAATGGCTGATATAGCTGACGTTTCCCGGCGGAACGTGCAGGCGGCTGTCGAATCCACAGGCCCACACCCGGTCCCGGACATTGTAAAACCCCATGCCGTTGGCGCCGCAGGCGAGGATGCCGGCGCCATGGATCTTTTTCCGAACCCTCTCCCTGAGTGTCGGCCTGCTGTCGTTGTCCATCACCAGTGCCGACATCAGCAGTACAGCCGGGACGCGCCGGGCGATCGCCTCGTCCAGCGCTTGTTCCATCCGCGCATCGCTCAGTGCGAAAATCACCAGGTCCGGCACCTCGGGCAGGTCCTTTAGCGACGCGTGGCACTTCTTCCCGCGAAGCTCGCGGTACTTCGGGTTTACCGGATAGATGCTGCCGGTGAAGCCGCCCCGGATCAGGTTTTCGAGTGACCACTCTCCCATTGAATCCGGTCGTGCCGAGGCGCCAACAATGGCCACCGATCGCGGTCGGAGCAGGGGATCAAGCTGGTGTCTCATGCTGACGATTCACAGGAAATCGTACGGGTAACAGGGTAGTAGGATCCTAATAAGCACCGGGCGGTGTCGCGCGCCGGCGGAGCGGGTCCCAGAACGGCTTGTCCACCACGGTGGCTTTCGCCATCACGCGCGACCAGTGCATCTCGCGCTGGTAGTAGATTTCCACCAGCAACTCGTCCCCGACTTCGCCATACGGTGTCGCAACAGTGCCAAGGGCCACGTTTTGCTTGCAGACAGGGGACCAGCAAGCGGACGTGATAAAGCCCGCCTGCTTTCTGCGCCCGTTCTTCCTGGCGTAGACATAGGAGTGGTGGGCCGGCTTGTTGCCCTCGATGTCGAGTTTCACGAGCCGCCAGTTCGAGCCTCGCCGCTTTTCCTCGGCCAGCGCCCTGCGGCCGTTGAAGTTCGGCTTCTTGAAATCCACCAGCCAGTCAAGGCCAAGTTCGAAAGGCGAGCGCGAACGGCCGCTGCGTACCGTCGTGTCCGCGGGAAGAAAGTCGACGCCTGCGGCCAGGAAGCCGGCTTCGATGCGGGCGAGATCGAGCGCGTGCGTTCCAATCGCCCGGATGCCGTGAAGTTTGCCGGCATCGAAGAGGGCGTCCCACAAGGCCTCGGCACGGGATTTGTCGATCCAGAGTTCATAACCCAGATCTCCCGTAAAGCCGGTGCGGGAGATCATCAGTTCACTGCCCTCGAACTCGAAATGCGTGAGACCGAACGGCTTCAGCGACTCCAGGGCATCGAAGCCCATATTCTTCATGACGCTGAACGAGGTAGGCCCCTGCACGGCAAGCGCGGCAATCTCGTCCGTTTCCTCCGTGATTTGAACGTCGAGTCCCACCGCAGCGGCGGTGAGCCACGCCAGGTGCCGCTCCTGCGAGCACAGCCGGTATTCTCCTTCCCGCAAGTGAAAGAGGGTGCCGTCGTCGATAACCTGTCCCTGGTCATTGCACCAGACCGCGTAGGCGACGCGGCCAGGCTTGATTTTGCGCATGTCGCGCGTGACCAGCCGGTCCACGTAATCGAGGGCATCCGCGCCCTTTATTCGATACTTGGTCATCGGCGTCAGATCGAACACGCCAGTGCTGTTGCGAATCGCGAAGTATTCGAGATCCGCGTCATAGAGCGCGTCGGCACTTGTATAGCCTTTCCACTCGTGCCAGCTATTCAGGCGGTCGAGTTCCGACAGTCGCGACCAGAAAGGAGAGCGGCGCCTGCGTTGCTCGACTTCGACGATGCTGTTGACGTTGGTATCCACGAAAGTCCTCAGGCGGCCTTGTGGCCGGCCAGTATCATGCCCGCGGCGTTGCGTCCGGCTGCCCCGGAAATGCCACCGCCGGGATGGGCTCCCGCTCCGCAAAGCCAGAGTCCCTCCAGCGGCATTCGGTACTGGGCAAAGCCCGCCACCGGGCGCACGAACAGGAACTGGTCCAGCGTCAGCTCGCCGTGATGCCAGTGCCCGCCGGTCAGGCGGAATTCTGTCTCGAGATCCGCCGGCGTCAAAAGTTCCGAGGCGACGATCCGTTGCCGCAGATCCGGTGCGTAGGCAGCGATCGTATCGATAGCAACTTCGCGGAAAGCATTGCGCGCCTCATCGTTCCAGCCGCTTTTCAGCTTGTAGGGAGCGTATTGCACGATGGCCGAAAGAACGTGCTTACCCGTTTCGGCCAGTCTCGTATCGCGGAAGCTCGGGATGGTGATTTCAAGCACCGGAGCGGGTGAGGTTTCGCCGTACTTTGCGGGGTTGAAGGCGCGCTCCACATAGTGCGGGTCGGGTGCGATGAGAAGGCGATCGCCGAACTCCCTCTTCTCGAGCCCGTGGATGGCCGGAAGGCCATCGAGCGCGAGATGCAGTTTGGCGGCATTGCCGCGCATGCGGATATTCTGTATGCGCCGCACGAAGCCAGTCTCCACATGCCGGGCTCCGACCAGCGACATGATGGTCGTTTTGGGATCGGCGTTTGACACTACGGTCCAGCTTGAAAACGACTCTCCGCTTTCCGTTTCGACGCCGGCCGCCCGGCCGTTTTCGACGATCACTCTCTTGACCGGCATCCCGGTCCGAATAACGACACCGTGGTCGCGCGCGGAATTCGCGAGAGCTTCACTTACGGCCCCCATGCCTCCCGCCGGTACGCTGAGTGCGCCATGGCTGCCGCACAGGCGGTACAGGTAAGTAAGAATCGTATTGGGCGAGCGCGGTCCCAGATGCGTGCCCAGTACCGCGTCCAGGCTCAACGCGCCGCGAAGCAGAGCGCTTTCGAAGCGTTCCTCGACTTCATCGAAAATATTCATCCCGATCAGCCGCAGGAACTCCCGCATCTCTGTTTTGCCGAGCCGGCGGATGTCGAAACCGAGTTGAGCAAGCGTCATCAAGTCACGCGGTCTTCCGTTGGCGAGGCGTGGAGGCGGTTTGTTCAGATATTTCTGCAGAAGATCTGCGAAGCGCGTCATGCGCTGGTGAAACTCCTGCAGCGACGACTGATCGGCGCTGCTGACGCCTTCCACCTTGCTACCGCCGTAGCGCACATGATTGCCGTCCGCTGCCAGTGCGACCGTTCCAATCTCCCTCGCCGCAAGATCGAACTTGACGTTCAGATCCTTTACCACGTCAGGCTGCAACTGAGACAGGAGATGAGCGCAGGAGGATACCGAGTAGCCATCTGCGAAGGCGCGTGTTCGCGCCGCGCCACCGACGTCCGAGGCGGCTTCGAGGACGAGTACCGACTTTCCGGCCTTGCCGAGTAATGCGGCGCAGACCAGGCCGTTGTGACCGGCTCCTATTACAATGGCATCGAAGCGATCAGTCATCGCCGAAGTTCCCGGGTATCGTGCTTTTCCGCTTGAGATCGAGCAGAATTTCCCTGGCCGCGTTTGCACCTGGCGCGGCCATGACACCGCCTCCCGGATGCGCGCTCGAGCCGCACATATAAAGGCCGCCAACCGGTCCGCGATATTGAGCGTAGCCGGGTACCGGCCGATTGAACAAAAGTTGGTCCATCGTCAGTTCACCGTGAAAAATATTACCCTCCGACAGGCCGGCTTCGCGCTCGATGTCTTCCGGTGTCCGGATCTCGACATGCAGTATGAGGTCCTTGAAATCGGGGCTGTAATTTGCGATCTGGTTGATCACGGTCTGCCCGAAAGCTTCCCGTTCAGGCGCTGTCCATGTGCGGCCCTCGATCATGTACGGACAATACTGAACAAAGCAGCTCATGAAGTGCTTCCCGGGCGGTGCCATCGTGGGATCGGTGACGGTGGGTATGACCATGTCGATATACGGGTCCTTCGACCACCGGCCTTCCTTCCAGTCGTCATAAGCTCGCTCCATGCGCTCCATGGAATCGATGAAATGCATGTCGCCGTCCAGTAAAGGACTTTTGCCGGGCAGGGCAGGGAAGGTGGGCATGCCGTCAAGTGCGATGTTCAGCTTGCCCGAAGAGCCGCGAATTTTGAAGTTGTTGACGCGCTGGTAAAACTCCGCCGGCAGGTCATTCTTATCCATGCATTTCAGGAAGGTGCATTTTACGTCCATCCCCGAAACGACTATTTTCGCATCGATCTCCTCGCCGCTGGTCAGAGCGACGCCCTTGACCCTGCCGTTTCTGACGGTGATCTGCTCGACGCCCGCGTCGGTCCTCAGTTCGCCGCCGTAGGCCTGGAACGCGCCGGCCATGGCCTTGGATACCGCGCCCATGCCGCCGCGCGCATAGCCCCATGAGCCGACGTTGCCGTCGACCTCGCCCATGTAATGATGCAACAGAACATAAGCCGTGCCCGGTGAGTGAATGCCCAGCGCGGTGCCGATGATGCCGCTGCCGGAATGGGCGGTCTTGATCACGTCGGTCTCGAAGTACTCATCCAGATACTCGGCGACGCTCATGGTCCAGAAGCGAATCGTGTCCAGCATTCGGTCTTCGCCCATCTCGAGGAAGCGGCTGCCCAGATGCGCCAGTTCCTTCAGGTCGCGCGGCTTGAATGAGGTGGGGTCCGGCGGCGTGCGCAACAGTGAGTCGCGGATAAACCGGCACTGTCGCATGACATCCGCGGAGTAACGCTCGTAGGCGTCGGCGTCATGCTTGGAGAAGCGGGCATACTCGCGGTGCGCCACTTCCGAGTCCCAGTAGGAGCCGAAGTAGCCGCCGTTTTGCAGGAACGTCACGCCGCCGCCGTAGGGCGTGATCTGCAGTCCGTGACGGTGCAGTTCGAGCGCCCGGAAAATCTCCGGTCGCAGCAGCGAACAGACATAGGAACAATTGGAATAAATCCAGTCCTTGTACAGGTTCCGGCTGACAGTGGCGCCGCCGATGTAGTCGTTCTTTTCCACGCAAAGAACGTCGAGACCTGCTTTTGCCAGAAACGCGGCATTCGTCAACCCGTTGTGTCCGGCCCCGACGACGATGGCATCATAGGTTTTCATCTTATATTGGTCGGCCCTGTCTGCCTGGAACATTGGCAGCGCCAACATCAGGCGCTGGTATACAGATAGAGCGCAGCAGCCTTGGCGGCTGCTGCGGCTGGTCTGCTTGTCATTATGCAGTGTGAACGCGGCCGCTGTGTGCGGGCAGCTTCTTCAACGTAATGTCTACTGCCTGCTCAAATTTGTCCAGCGTTTCAGAGAGGCATTTCATATCGTGTGCCTCGCACATGAACCACGGCTCCCGGGAGTCGGGTTCTACCAGAATCCCGAGCTCGTGCAACTCTGGCGCCATCGCGTCGTAAAAAGCATAGTCGGTATTTTTCCAGTCCCGGTAATTCCGCGGCGCGTGTTCGTTGAAAAACAGCCCGGTCATCGACGGATGCCCGGTGAAGCAGTGGGGAATACCCCGGGAGGACAAGATCCCCTTTAATCCGGCCTGAAGCTTTGTGCCGTAGCGGGCAATCGACTCCAGCGCGTCGGTTTCGTCAAGAATCTGCAAGGTCCGGTTGGCGGCGGCGAGCGATACCGAGTGCGCCGTGAAGGTGCCGCCATGCACGACTCCTTCGCCGACTTTCCGCATGAGCTCTTCGCGGCCGGCGACAACAGAGATGGGGTAGCCGTTCGCCATCGCCTTGGCAAAGGTGCAAAGGTCCGCTTTCACATCGAGCAACTCCTGCACGCCGCCCCTGGCAACGCGGAACCCCGTTTTCACTTCGTCGATGATCAGCACAACGTCGTACTTGTCGCAGAGATAGCGGACGTCCTGCAGGTACTGTCGCGTGGCGTTCAACCCGCAGCAGTTTCCCATGATGGGCTCTATCAGGAAGGCGCCGATATCGTTGTGCTGCTTGCGCAGCAGGTCTTCAACCGCGTTTGTGTCATTTAGCGGGACCGTGTGAAAAAGCGGTTTTACGACGGCTGGAACGCCGTCGCTGTAGGGTAGTACGTCCGGCTCACCGTCTTTTGGCGTCCATTCCTCGACGTCGGTGTACCACAGCACTTCATTGAAGACTCCGTGATAGCCGCCTTCCACCACCAGGTGCCCGTCCTTGCCGTTGTAAGCCCTGGC
This sequence comes from Woeseia sp., assembly GCA_040904985.1. Lineage (GTDB taxonomy): Bacteria > Pseudomonadota > Gammaproteobacteria > Steroidobacterales > Woeseiaceae > IDS-8. The sequence continues at coordinate 7,553 of JBBDSK010000103.1, forward strand.
GATGCGCAGCGCCGCCATGACGGCTTCGGTACCGGAATTCGAGAAGCGGACCCGTTCCGCCGCCGGCACCATCCGGCTGATACGGCTGGCGACCTCGAATTCCATTTCGGTTGCCAGGGCGAAGACGCCACCCGTTTCCATTCCCTCGCGCGCCGCCTGATCTACGCGCGGGTCAGCGTAGCCGAGTATTGCCGGCCCATAGGCCAGCCGGTAATCGATATATTCATTGCCGTCAATGTCCCAGATCCGCCCACCTTTACCCCGCTTCACGTAAATCGTCTTCTCGTCGCCCCAATAGCGAAAGTTTGACGACACGCCCAGCGGCAGCTTCGTACTGGCTT
>JBBDSK010000104.1:0-7892 GCA_040904985.1 Woeseia sp.
CGGCCAGGTGCCCGAGTACATACAGATGGCAACGGAGTGGTGCAGGAAGTACGCACGCGTCCCGGTCATCGTCAAACTGACGCCGAACGTCACCAGCATACTGCCGCCCGCCAAAGCGGCGCAGGCCGGCGGTGCTCACGCCGTGTCGCTCATCAATACCGTGAACTCCATCATGCGGGTCGATTACGACACGCTGACGATGTATCCCTCCACAGACCGCAAGGGATCGCACGGCGGCTATTGCGGTCCGGCGGTGAAGCCGATCGCGCTGCACATGGTCGCGGAGATTGCGCGGCACGCAGGGGGATTGCCGGTCTCCGGCATCGGCGGCATCACGGACTGGCGGGATGCCGTGGACTTTCTCGCGCTGGGCGCCTCGAACGTGCAGGTATGCACGGCGGCCATGGTCTACGGATTCAAAATCATCGACGATCTCACCGACGGTCTCAGCAACTTTCTCGACCAGAAGGGCATGAAGTCGGTGACGGAACTGGTCGGCCGAGCCGTACCGAGCGTCACCGACTGGCAGCACCTGAACCTCAATTACGTCGAGAAGGCAGTCATCGACCAGGACCTCTGTATCAAATGCGGTCGTTGTCATGTCGTGTGCGAGGACACCTCGCACCAGGCCATTACGCAAAGCGTCAACGGCCAGCGCCGTTTCGAGGTCATCGACGCGGAGTGTGTCGGCTGCAACCTCTGCGTCAGCGTTTGTCCGGTCGACGGCTGCATCACAATGCAGCCGTTGACCGAGGGCATGGACGCGCGCACCGGCCGCGCTGTCAGCAGCGAGCATGCGGACTGGACGACGCACCCCAACAACCCGATGCGGCGAAAGCTCTGAGCGCGGTGCCGGCATGAAGACGGACGACGAGAGCTTGATCCGGGCCGCGAGCGCCGTCCGTCAAAACGCCTACGTGCCTTACTCCGGCTATTTCGTCGGCGCCGCGGTACTCGATGAAGCGGGTCGAGTGCACGCCGGCTGCAACGTGGAAAACACCGCCTTTCCGCAAGGCACCTGCGCCGAGCAGAATGCGATCGGCGCCATGGTGGCGGCCGGCGGCAAGCGTATCGTCGCCATCGCCGTCATCGGGGGCACGGAGGAGCCCATCACCTGCATGCCCTGCGGCGCCTGCCGGCAGAGAATCTGCGAGTTTGCCGACCGGCACACCCGCATCCTGCTGGTCGGGGAAAACGATACGACAACGAGCTACCGCATCGAGGAGCTTCTGCCCGCCTCCTTTCGCCTGCCGGACTGAAGGCTGCCGGCGCGGGTCGACCGCCGCGGTTCAGAACGTCAGAAGAAGTCCCGCGAGCGCGGCACTCATGAGATTGGAAAGCGACCCGGCTGCAACCGCTTTCAGGCCGAAGCGGGCGATAAGTTCGCGCTTTTCGGGCACGAGGCTGCCGAGGCCGCCCAGCAGTATGGCGATCGAGGAAAGATTGGCGAATCCGCAGAGGGAAAACGTCACGATGGCCCGGGTGCGCTCGCTGGCGTCCGCCAGGTAATCGCCCATGTGACTGAAGGCGACGAACTCGTTCAGGATCAGCTTCTCACCGAAAAGAGCGCCGGCCATTTCCGCTTCTGCCCAGGGCACGCTGAGCAAGAACATCAAGGGCGCGAAAACCCACCCGAGAATTTTCTGCAGCGTCAGGTCCTCGATGCCCACCAGGCCGGCGAGCCCGCCGACAATGCCATTGAACAACGCGATCAGCGCGACGAAGGCGATCAGCATTGCACCGATGTTGACCGCGAGCCTTACACCGTCGCCAGCGCCGACGGCGGCGGCGAGAATGACATTTTCGTGCCGGCTTTCCTCGACCTGCAGCCCCTTTTTGTCGGTGACGTCGACTCCTGTCTCATCGTCCGGCATCAGGATTTTCGCCATCAGAAGGCCGCCCGGCGCCGCCATGAAGCTGGCCGCGAGCAAGTATTTCATTTCGGCGCCCATCAGGACGTAGGCAGCCAGGACGGTGCCGGCCACCGAGGCCAGCCCCGACACCATGACGGTGAACATCTGCGGCTCGGTCAAGCCCTTGAGATAAGGTCGCACGACCAGCGGCGCTTCGGTCTGCCCCACAAAGATATTGGCGGCGGCGTTGAGCGACTCGACCGGCCCGGTGCCGATAATGCGGCGCAAAGCCCCGCCGACAAGCTTGACGACCCACTGCATGACCTTGAGGTGATAAAGAACGGCCATCAGCGAGGCAAAGAAAACGATGACCGGCAGCACGTAAACCGCGAAACTGAAGCCGACGTTCTCGGACGCCAGACCGCCGAACACCATGTCGATGCCGACGCGCGAGTAGCCGATAATGGCCAGCACGCCGTTGCTCATCGCTTCGATCGATCGTTTGCCCCAGTCGAAATAGAGAACAAATGCCGCAACGGCCACTTGCAGAGCAAAGGCCGCACTCACGACGCGTAAACTGATGCCCTTCCGGTTCGACGAAAAAAGCAAAGCGATGGCGAGGATCGCGACGATCCCTGCCAGTCCGATGAAATTACCTGACATCCTCCCCCCATTGCCGCTTGCGCGGCGACTTCAGCTGCCGAACAAATTCGCGGCGAAAATCGCGAGTTTCGCGACCGGCGCGACAATGCGCACCAGCGAACGCCAAAGCCACAGCGCCGCCGCACTTTTAAGACCCAGTTCCGTTTGCACCGACTCACGGGTCATCATCCATCCGGCGAACAAGGCTATCAGCAAACCTCCCGCAGGAATCAGAACATTCGCGGTAACAAAATCGAAAAGATCGAAAATGCCCTTGCCCTCGAACAGCGGAAAATGATCGAGTGGCGTAAAACCGGCCAGAACGTTGAATGAGAACAAGGCAAGAAGCCCGAATAGCCATACGCACCCGCCCATCAAGATGGTAGCAGGTACCCGGCGAAAGCCCTTGAGCTCCTCGAGCCGCGAAACGGACGGTTCCAGCATTCCAATGCCTGAAGTAATCGCCGCAATGGCCATCAACAGAAAAAACAGCGTACCGAAAACCGCGCCGAAAGGCATTTGTCCGAAGGCAATCGGCAATGTCACAAACACCAATCCAGGACCCTCTCCCGGCTGCAATCCGTAGCTGAAAACAAGCGGAAATATCACCAGGCCCATCATCAGCGCGACGCCGGTATCGGCAAACGCAATGACCGCTGACACCCTCGGAATGGAGACCTCCCTTGGCATATAGGCGCCATAGGTGATCAGCGCCCCAACGGCCACATTAACGGAGAAGAAGGCCTGGCCAATCGCCATCAGGATCGCGGAGGAGGTCAGTTTGCTGAAGTCCGGCTCGAACATGAATTTCAGCGCGCGTGAAAAATCCGCCGTCACGGCGGCGAAGATTACGAGCACAACCAGAATCAGGGCCAGTCCCGGCATCAGGTACTTTACGGCCCTCTCCAGTCCCCGTCGCACCCCTCCGAGGACAATGGCGATGATCAACAGGACGAAACCCGCCTGCGATACCATCATGCGCACCGGGTTGCCGGCCATGGCAGAGAAACCTTCGCCGGAGAGCTTCGCATCGTAGCCCGAGAAGGTGCCGCTGGCCGCGCTGATAGCATAATCCAGGGTCCAGCCGGCAACAACGCTGTAATACATGAGCCCCACGGTGGGCGTAATGATCGAAAGCCAGCCGAGGCTGTGCCAGGCTCTGCTGCGCCCGCTTTCCGCTGTGAGACGTTGCATGCTGCGGATGGGGCTCTGTCCGCCACGACGGCCGATCGCCAGCTCCGCCATAAGCAACGGGATGGCGATAACAAGAATGCACAGGCAGTAGACAATGACGAACGCCCCGCCGCCGTTGATGCCCGTGATGTACGGAAAGCGCCAGATATTTCCCAGCCCGACCGCACTGCCGATCGCGGCGAGCAGAAAAGCGCGACGTGACGACCAGGTTTCGTGTTCGAATTCGGCAGCGGCAGGGCCGGTCATAGGTCAGCTCTCGTTATTTTTCTGCCCGTCGCGGGCGTGGACTCAATTCCCGGAATGCTTTTGCAGGCACTCCGTGGCTTCTGCTATCCAGTCGTGCGGTGCTGCGCCAAAGCACCATCGTAGAGGACCATCGCCTGCTTGACCATAGAATGCGCCAGCCTTCGTGATCCGGTGGCGGCTGGCATTCCGAAAGTCCCCAGGTTGCCCGATGCTGCCAAAGCGTCTAACTTGAGCTTCCGCTTTCCCCCGGATTTGACATATGCGCGCAGCAGCTCTGAAACTTCCCACCATCGACGAGATCCGTCTTGCCGCAGCAAGACTGAAGCCGTATATCGTCTGCACGCCACTGCTGCGTCTCTATCTTCACGACAGGCAAAATCCGCTTTATCTGAAACTGGAGAACTTGCAGCCCGTTGGCTCCTTCAAGGTCCGGCCCGTGGCAAACGCATTGCTGTGCGCCGAACCCGGCGCTTTGCAAAAAGGGGTTTATACCGCCAGTTCCGGCAATGCCGGTGTTGCCATGGCCTGGACGGCGCGTCAGCTCGGCATCTCCGCCACCGTTTATGCGCCGGATAACGGGCCGACTGCCAAGCTCGACGCGATCCGTGCGCTCGGGGCGACTGTTTCCCTGGTGAGCGAGGATCAATGGTGGGAGATTGTCCTGAACAGTGGCCATGCAGCGGACCCCGGCTACTACGTGGATGGCGTCAGAAACCGATCAGCCATGGCCGGAAACGGCACAATCGGCCTCGAGATTGCCCGACAGCTACCCGATGTCGATACCGTTGTCGTCCCGTTTGGCGGCGGCGGCATCGTCTCGGGTATCGGATCGGCGATTGCGGTGTTGAAGCCGGACGCCAGAGTCGTTATTGCAGAGAGCGAAGCGGCAGCACCGGTCGCCGCCGCCTTTCGCCGGGGAAGCCCGGTGCGGGTGGCGGTAAGCCCGTCTTTCATCTCGGGCGCAGGTGCGCCTGCTGTTCTGGAGGACATGTGGCCTCTCATCAGCCGCCTCGTGCGGCGCAGCGTGACCGTGCCGGTGGCCGAAGTGGCGAACGCGGTGCGCCTGCTGTTTCTGCACAATCGGGTCGTCGCGGAAGGTGCCGGCGCGATCTCCGTCGCCGCCGCCCTGAGCGAAACGAGTGATACCGGCAAGACAGTATGCGTTGTTACCGGAGGTAACATCGATCAGGCCGCTTTCTGCAATATTTTAAATCGGCAGCCGGTGTAAGGCCGATTGTCGGGCGGCCAGAACCTTCCTGAAACGTTAAAACGGCAAATGCAGCGACGAGAATTACATTCGTATGTATATACTAATACGCTCGACAACCGAAGCGCTGCGGCAAGCGACAGACGACGAAACTGATTATGGATAAAGACTCAGGCGGTACCCGGGACAATCCTTTCGACCTGGAACCCGAACTGATGCGACAGCTCGGCTACCGCATCGTCGACGCGCTCGTCGAGCATACGCAGAGCCTTCCCGAGCTGCCCGTCGCCAAGTGGGCGCAGGAACGCGATGGTGTCCAGAATCTGCAAAGGGGTTTCCCCGAACGACCAGCGGACGCTGTCGCGACGGTCGACCAGGCACTTGGGCAGGTGTTCGGCAACATCATGCACGTCGCGCACCCTCGCTTTTTTGCCTATATACCGAGCCCGGGAAATTTCGTCAGCTCTCTGGCGGATTTCATGGCTTCGGGCTTCAATGTATTTGCGGGCACGGCTCCGCATAACGTGGGCGCATTCGAGGTGGAGCGAGCAACGGTCGACTGGCTCGGGAATGAATTCGGCTGGCACTTCCCAAGCAGCGGGGTTTTCGTTAGCGGGGGCTCCGCCGCCAGTTTCACGGCCCTCGCTATAGCCCGGCACGTGCATCTGAAGGACGATATCGAAAACGCCGTGGTTTACTGCTCGTCCCAGGCTCACTCCTGCATAGAGCGGGCGTTGTTTCTGCTGGGATTCAAGGCGGCGCAACTGCAGCTGATAGAACCGGACTCGGATTATCGGCTTAGCGGCACTGCGCTGGCCGCCGCTATCGAAAACGACCGGGCAGCAGGCAGACGTCCCTTTTGCGTCGTTGGCAACGGCGGCACCACAAACACCGGCGCAATCGATCCGCTGCAGGAACTGGCGGACATCTGCGAGCGCGAAAACCTCTGGTTTCACATCGATGCCGCCTATGGCGGAGGCGCCGTACTGTCGCAGGAGGTAAAGCCACTGTTCGACGGGGCCGAGCGCGCCCACACAATCGCGATCGATCCGCATAAATGGCTTTTCCAGCCGTTCGAATGTGCCTGCGTTCTTGGCCGCGACCGGGAGTGGTTCCGCGATACCTTTCGCCGTTTACCGGCCTACATGCGCGATACGGACGCTACAGGGGATCAGTTCAATTACCGCGATATGAGCCTGCAGGTTACGCGGTCATTCAAGGCTTTCAAGCTCTGGTTGTCGTTGCAGGTCTATGGACTGGACACTTTCCGCGGTGCCATCGAACAGGGTCTGGCGCTGGCGCGCTACGCGCAGCGATATGTTGAAACTCACGCCGACTGGGAACTGGTGACACCGGCAACGCTGGGGGTTCTTACCTTCCGCTGGCGCACGAAGGGAAGCGAGGCTGACAGCGATCAGCTTAATGCGCGCATTGCCGGCAGCGTTAGCCGCTCGGGCTACGCTTATGTGGCGACCACAGAGCTTGGAGGCCGTACAGTATTGCGCCTCTGCCCCATCCACCCCGGCACGAATCGCCAGGACATCGATGAAACCTTTGCACGGCTCGAGCGAGCAGCAGGGGCAGGCCTTCCGGAGGGTGCGAGACCTGGTCGTGCACCCGGTTGAGCGCCGGCAGATTCAGTAGTTTATTGCCGGCGACATCGAGGGATAGAAGAGGCCGAGCAGGCGCATGCCCTCGGGAGACGTGCATTCGAGCGAGTGGGCCTGTTTAAGCGGCAAAAAAATCGTGTCACCCTGCCGGATCCGCGTCTTTGTTTCGTCGGTCCACATGAATCCTTCGCCCGAAAGCACGGTGATGGTTTCCTCGTAGAGATGGCGATGATGAGCCGCCCTGGAGCGTGGTATTTCGCCGATGAATTGCGTGACCGGCGTTCTATGGCTCTCATCACCGATCAATACCTGGAAGAACCGATCCCCCATTGCTTCCTGCTTGCTTGCATCGATGCCCTGGACGCGCTCCGGCACGGTGTCGTCGAACGCCTCAGGCATGCTGTCCGGATATTCGGGGTCGGAACAGGGCGGGCAGACCGATATGCTCAGCGACAGGGGCCCGGGGTTGTCGTTGACGAGCTGGAACGCTTCCCCGGGCTTGATGCAGGCCCCCGTTTCCGGGGCGACTGAGAACGATCTGTCCCCTATCCTGACGATTCCGCCCCCCGCATGGACAAAAAGCACCACGTCACTGCCGGGAAACTTCAGGATCGGTGACGAACCCGGTTTCACTGTCGCGAGGTACTGGGTTAGATGCTTCGCACCGTCCCGCAATCCGATCACCGGGTAATTCAGCATCCCGCCGACGTCGTGCATGGCGTCCTGCGGCACCCGCAGGACGTAACAACCATTGTCGAGGCTGGCTTTGAGGGCGCCGGCATCGACCGGTACGTACTCCACCAGGCGCGCGTTGGCACCGTCGTCCGGACCGGCTTCAGCGTAAGTGTCGGACAGCCGGTTGTGAGTACCGTCGCAGAACGGGCCCGACATCGTGTGCTTGCAGGCGCAGAACAGCTTGTCTTCCGTCTTCTCGGCCACCCACCGGGTCGGCAGGAAATCCGTACCCTTGTGCGAGCCATCGCAAAACGGCTGATTCTTGCTGCGCCCGCAGGCGCACCAGAAGTAGCTTTTTCCCCGGATAACGCTCACGAGGTACGGCTTGAGCCTTGCTATGTCCGGGCTTTGCGAGCTCATGGTTTCCTTTCGGGAGCTCATATCAGCAAGTGGCGCTGCTGCCGC
>JBBDSK010000105.1:0-7884 GCA_040904985.1 Woeseia sp.
TTTTTCGGTTTGGCGTGACTCGGGGGGGGGCATTGCCACCGCCCTTTTTTTGCTCAGCTCGGGTTGTAGGCCTGTGACCGGATGTGGCTGATCTTGGCCGTTTGCGACAGGCGGTAGAAATGCCGCAATTCGTGCAGGCTGCGGTTGCCATCGTGATTCAGCCGGCGGCGCAGACCGTGGCAGAAACGGGCCGCGTAGTCGTTCGCCGCCCGGTATCGCTCCAGCTGGTCGCGATCGAGATTCGGGTTGTAGCTCACCCGGTCGAAAAGAAGACCGTGCAGGCAGCGCGCCAGCTCGTACTCCTCCTGGTCGAGCGCCATGAGCCAGGTGCCGACGAATTTGTCGACTTCGGCCTGCATTTCCAGCTCGAGGAGCGTCACGCACTTGTCCTGCGACGCTCGCCACACGATGTAATTGAAATGACTGATGCCCTCGATGACCTTGCAGAAATCGTCGAGGTGATCCGTCCTCAACTGCTCCATCGGGTTGTCGTCCACGAGCCGCGACAGCATCTTTCCGTCGAGATAAAGGCTCAGTGCCAGCCCTTCTTCGTCCTGACTCAGCAAGACCGATTCGTCTGTATTCGGCACCAGCGAACCATAGCCGAGCAGCTTCGCCAGCGCCGGGTCCGTGATCAGAAAATCCGTCACCTCGACGCCCTGGTCCACCTGGTAGATGTCGGTCAGGTATTTTTGCAGCCCGGCTAACATCGTCTGGCCTTTTCATCGTGCTGCATGGCCCGCCCGCCGGAGCAGACCGACGCAGGACTGCGGCGGGTGACCGACGTGCTCTCTGTCCCTCCTTCTACAGGCACGGCTAGTGACTCTTGCGGCTGGTGGCGTTGGGCATCGGCACCACGCCGTTTTGCCGCAGCAGCGCCTCCGCGCGCTTGCTGCCGGTTCGCAACCAGACCTCGTAGGTACGCAGAAGGTCGATGTCCGACGACTGCCGCGCTCCGTCGCGCACCTCATTGAGGATGTCGACAACGATCTGGAATTTGCGGGCGAGTTCCGCGTACACGCTTGCAAGTACGCGGCCGCGCATGGTCCCGCGGATCTCGTCCGACAGCGACCCGTAGGCATTACCACCCATGTGGATGTAGTAGTCGAGATCCACCAGCTTGTGGGCCAGGCTATCGGCGAAAAAGCCCGCGATGAAGAGGGAAACGTCGCCAAGGCGCTGCAACGCGAAGTTACGCTGTTCGGCAGTGGGCGCCTCTACCGCATCGGCCATCATGAGCGCCAGGGGTTTCAGTCCATAGGCCTGCTCATGATCTTCGTAAAGATCCTCTGACCTCGCAAAAAGTGTCAGGAGATTGACGACGTAATGTGTCGCATGCGGGTCGACTTTAGCGCCCTGCTTGTCGATCGCCGCGTCCATGGACTCGCGAAAATAGTCGCGAAGGTTTTCTACCGGTACAACATACTCAACAGCTTCACGGTGCGTCATCTCTTTACTACCTCACAATGTCACAACACTCGCAGTCTCCACGACAACGGTGACTCACTGGCGGCAGGCAAGCGTCGATGCATTGCTGAGTCCATTCAGCAGCGCGCTAACTCAACGTTTCACCAGCGAGTTCCCGCACCACAATCTTTACACGTCCAGTTTTGCGCGAAAGACACAACACATATATACGATTTAGAGTGTCGGCTTTGTGACAAGGTTCACGAACAGTTCCATCGAGTTCCTGCTGTTGCACATATGTAACAGAAGCTGTTCCTCCTGAAGAATACTGACAAATAGTCCGGGCTGGCAAAGCTTTAGCAGCCGGCTCTGGTAGACTCTCCGTTCCAAAAAAAACAGCAATCAGGGAGAAAGCCATGGATCTCACAGCAGCGATCGCTGGCTTGAACTGGCTGGCGGTAGTTCTTGCCGCCGTTACCGCGTTCGTTATCGGCGGCTTCTGGTATTCCAAAAAAGTGTTCGGCAACGCCTGGATGCTGGAAGTGGGCCTGACGGATAAAACAATCAAACGCGCCAATATGGCGCTTACCTTCGGCGGAACCTTTGCACTGCAGCTGGTGGCCGCCACGGCACTTGCGTTTTTTCTTGGCTCCGGCAGCGACTGGCTGATCGGCTTGCAGGCTGGCCTCCTGGTGGCCGTGTGCTGGATCGCAACTGCCTATGGCATTACCTACTTTTTCGAGCAACGCTCCCTGCGGCTTTACCTGATCAACGCCGGTTATTACCTCGTGCTCTTTGCGGTGATGGGAACCATCATTGGCGCGATGAACTAGGCAATCTCTGCACAAGTCCAGCCTGGACTTCTGCAGAGTAAGGGCAAAGCAAAGCTTCGCCTACCACATCTCGCGAAGCCGCGCGGCGACGTCGACTGTCTGCTTGCTGCGCGGCTGCCCATGCTGCGAATCCCTTTCGGCCCTGCCGTGGAAGCGCTGTTCCATCGTTTGCATCAGGCTCTCCGTCATGAAGCGGCTGCGCGCGCCGTAGACGTGCCGGTCGCCGTCACGGCGTTGCTGGGTGACGTGAAAACGCAGCGGCGCCACCAGTTGCAGCGACTGCTTCGCCCGGGTCATCGCCACGTAAAGAAGCCGCCGCTCTTCCTCGACGAGTTCCGGCTTGCCGGTGGCAAATTCCGAGGGGAAGTTGCCATCCGAAAAATTGAGAACGAACACCGACTCCCACTCCTGCCCCTTGGCCGAGTGCACCGTCGACAGAACGAGGTAGTCCTCGTCCAGTAACGGATCGCCTGCGAGATCGCCCGCGGCCGCCGGCGGATCCAGGGTGAGCTCCGTGAGGAAGCGCTCGCGCGTCGGGTACTTGCCGGAGATCTGCTGCAGCTGTTCCAGATCGGCTTCACGCGTTTCCAGGCCATCGTAAAGGCGCTCGAGCTGGGGCTGGTACCAATGCCGCGCCTGCTGCAACTGCGCCTGCCAGCCGGCATCCGCGGGCTCTATCGCCGACAGAAATGCCATCAGCTCCGAAAAAGATGTCCAGTCCGCGCGCGCGGCAGAGGGCGCGGCGAAAGCACTCAACGCCGCCAGCTGATAATCCGCAAGTGCGACATGTTCGAAGGCGCGCGAAGCGGCGGCCGGTCCCATCCCGGGCAACAGCTTCAGCACGCGGAATGCCGCCACCCGGTTACGCGGGTTTTCCGCCCATTTCAGTATGGACAGCAGGTCTTTCACATGGGCTGCTTCGAGAAATTTGAGGCCGCCGTATTTCACGTAGGGTATGTTGCGCCGCAGCAGTTCCAGTTCGAGCCGATCGCTGTGATGCGTGCTGCGAAAAAGAACCGCCTGCTGCCGCAACTGCATGCCCGCTTCGCGGTTCGCCAGTATCGCCTCGATAACAAAGTCGGCTTCGGCGTCAACGTCTTCCACGGTAACGTAGCGCGGCGCAGCGCCGCCTTCGCGCAGCGTGAACAGATCCTTCCGGTATTGCCGCCGGCTCTCCGCGATGAGGCAATTGGCGCTGTCGAGGATCGGCTGCGTCGAGCGGTAATTCTGTTCCAGGCTTACGATGGCCGCGGGCGGCAGGTAGCGATCGGCGAACGACAGGATGTTTTCCACCTCGGCGGCACGAAACGAGTAGATGGACTGGGCGTCATCGCCCACTACGGTAAGCCCATCCCCGGCCGGCTTGAGCGCATGCAGGATGCCCGCCTGCAGCAGGTTCGTGTCCTGGTATTCGTCCACGAGCACGTGGTCGAAAAAGGATCCGATCTCCGTCGCCAGTTCCGCCTCCGACACCAGGTGGCTCCAGTAGAGAAGAAGGTCGTCGTAGTCGAGCGCCTGGTTCTGCTGCTTCTGCTCGACGTAGCGGCGAAAAAGCCCGCGCAGTTCCGCTTCCCATTCCGCGCACCAGGGAAAGGTCTCGTTCAGCGCCTGGTCAAGCACCTTGCCGCCGTTGACGCAGCGGGAATAAATGGCGAGGCAGGTGTCTTTTTTCGGGAAGCGCCGCGACGTCGCCGAAAGCTCCAGCTCGTGCCGCACCAGGTCCATCAAGTCGGCGGCATCGCCGCGGTCGAGCACGGAGAAGCCGGGATCGAGGCCGAGGTTTCGCGCGTAGCGCCGCAACAGCCGGTTGGCGACAGAATGGAAGGTGCCGCACCACGTTAAACCGGAAGCCAGACCGGCAAACCGGACGACGCGCGCGTCGTCCCGCCCGGCCAGAACCTTGCGCACGATCGCCTCGACACGGCGCCCCATTTCCTCGGCGGCGCGGCGAGTGAACGTGAGAAGAAGAATCCGCTCCGGGCTCACCCCCTGGACGATCAGGTGCGCCACCCGGTGCGCAAGGGTCATCGTCTTGCCGGTGCCGGCACCGGCGATGACCAGAAGCGGGCCGGCCCGGAACCCGCCGTCGGCGGCCTGGCCATAGGAGGCCGCCTGCCGCTGCGCCGCATTGAGCGGCTCGAGGTAATCCCCCGCTGCCCCCTGAAGCTTCACAACATTGACCATTCGCTTCCTCCTGCCGCACAAGGCTGTATTTTTATCCAGCACTGGACAGATTTACAAGCCGCAGCCGGAAAGCCACAGGAGGCGCGCATTCCAGCCCCTATATTGCGTACACTTCGCAACCGTTGAGGCCGCGGTTGTCGCGGCTCGCCCGGCTACACCATTCCATTCACCGGAAGAACAGGAAAAAGCCCCCTCCGCGCGTTCATGACCCTCCAAATCGCCCTTGTCATCGTCATCCTGGCGAGCGCGCTGACCCTGTTCGTCAGCGACCTCGTCCGCATGGACCTTGTTGCCCTGCTGGTGCTCGGCGCGCTTGCCGTGACGGGCCTGGTCACCGCCGACCAGGCCTTCGCCGGCTTCAGCAACGGCGCCGTCATCACCATATGGGCCATGTTCATCCTGAGCGAGGGACTGGCCCGCACCGGCATCGCCGACATCATCAGCCGCCAGGTCCTGCGCATTGCCGGGCGGCGGCGAGTAGCCGTCATCGCGGTCATCATGGGCACCGCGGTTTTCCTGTCCGCCTTCATGAACAACATCGGCGTCGCCGCGCTGATGCTGCCGGTGGTGATCGAGGTATCGCGCCGCACGCGGATTCCCGCCTCCCTGTTACTGATCCCGCTCGCCTACGGCACGCTGCTGGGCGGCCAGACCACGCTCTTTACCTCGCACAACCTGCTGGCGAGCGAGGCGCTCGTGCAAAGCGGCTTCGGCCCCTTCGCCGTGTTCGACTTCACGCCGGTCGGCGGCACCATCGCCGTAGCCGGCGTCCTGTTCGTGGCCTTTGTCGGCCGGCTGATGCTGCCCAAGCGCTCGAGGCGGGAACGCGGCCGCTACCGCAGCCAGCGCAGCCTGCGCGCGCGCTACAAACTGCAGGAACAGACATTCATGCTGCGGATTCCGGTCGACTCCGTGCTGGTGGGCAAGACGCTGGGGCAGAGCCGCATCGGAGCCGCCACCGGCCTGATCATCCTCGCGCTGTTCCGCTTCGGGCGCAGCGAAACGCTCCCGGGCCGGCAGACGGTGCTGCGCGCGGGCGACAGCCTGCTGGTGCAGGGGCGTCTGGACCAATTCCGCGAACTGCAACGCTGGAGCGACCTCGTCATCGAGCGCGAGGCGCCCGTGCTGAAGTCAATGGTCGCCAGCAAGGTGGCCTACGCGGAGGTGCAGGTAGCGGAAGGTTCGGCGCTGGTCGGCGAGCTGATCCGCGACGCAGGCTTTCGCACGCGCTTCAACGTCAGCGTCGTCGGCATCCACCGCAACGATCGCTACCGCCTGACGAACCTCGCGTACGTACCGCTGCGCGCCGGCGTGCGCGTGCTGGTGCAGGGCGAGGCGGAAGCGATCGCGCAACTGGACAAATTCTCCGAGTTCAGCGAAGTGGAGCTGAAGACGGAGGAGCAGCTGAGCGCGCAATACAAGGCGGACGAGCGCATGTTCGTCGTGAGGGTGCCGAAGTACAGCGACCTCGCCGATGCGACGCTCGGCAAGAGCCGGCTCGCCGACGTGTTCGACTTTCGCGTGCTGGCGATCTTTCGCGAGGGCAAGCTCAACATCATGCCGAGCGGCGACGAGGTGCTGATGGGCGGCGACCTGCTGCTGATCGAGGGACAGCACGAGGATCTCGACGTCCTGCGCGGGTTCCAGGAACTGGAGATCGAAACGAAGGCGCCGAAGCTCGCCTCCTTCGATTCCGAGCGGCTGACGCTGCTGGACGCGACGCTCGACCCGCGCAGCAGCCTCGCCGGCAAGACCATCGGCGAGCTCAACTTCCGCGAGCGCTATGGCATCGAACTCGCCGGCATCTGGCGGGAAGGGGAAACGCTGGGCGGCAACCTGGCGGAGGAGCGGCTGAAGGTCGGCGACGCCCTGTTGCTGCTGGGTCCGCGCGACCGCCTGCAGCTGCTGTCGAACGATTCGGATTTCCTCATTCTCACCCCGCTGGGCCGCGAACCGCCGGACACTCGCCGCGCGCCGCTCGCCGGGCTCATCATGATCGGCGTGGTGGTGAGCGTGATGACGGGAAACGTGCCGATCTCCGTTGCCGCCGTCATCGGCGGCAGCGTCATGGTACTGACGGGTTGCCTCACCATGGAGCATGCCTACCGCGCGATCGAGTGGCGCTCCATCTTTCTCATCGCCGGCATGCTGCCACTCGGCACCGCCATGCACGAGACCGGCACCGCCTCCTTCCTCGCGTCGCACGTGCTGGGGATGCTGAGCGACGCGGGGCCGTGGACGGTGATCATGAGCCTTTACGCGATCGCAGCCCTGGGCACGCTCGTGATTCCGTCGCCGGTGCTGGTAGTGCTGATGTCACCCATCGTACTCACCAGCATGGCGGATCTCGGGCTGCGCCCGGAGTCGGCGATGATGGCGATCGCCATTGCAGCAGGGGCAAGCTTCATGAGTCCGATTTCGCATCCGGCGAACATCCTGGTCATGGGACCGGGCGGTTACCGCTTCACCGATTACATCAAGGTCGGCGTGCCGCTCATGCTCGTGGTCGCGGTCGTCGCGGCACTGCTGCTGCCCGTCATCTGGCCGCTGCAGCCGCTCTGATCCCGGCAGTCGCTCGATTCAGGGCAGCAGAACTGTCGAACCGGTCGTTTTGCGCCCTTCGAGGTCGCGGTGGGCGGTCGCGGCGTCCTTCAATGCATACCGCTGGCCGATGTGTATCTTCAGCACGCCCTTCGCCATCAGCTCGAACAGCTCGGCGGCGGCCGCGAGCAGGCGTTCCCGCGTGTCGATGAAGTCGAACAACACCGGCCGCGTGACGTAGAGGGAATGCCTCTTCGCCAGTTCGGACGGCGCGAAGGGCTCGACCGGCCCGGAGGCGTTGCCGAAGGTGACCATCACCCCGTGCGGCCGCAGCGAATCGAGCGAAGCGAAAAAAGTATCGCGGCCCACGGAATCGTACACGGCCGCCACCCCTTCACCGTCGGTCAGTTTTCTTACCGCCACCGCTGTGTCTTTGGTGTCGGCCATGACAATGTGACGGCAGCCCTGCGAACGCGCCAGCTGAGCCTTCTCCTCCGAGCTGACGACGCCGATCACCGTGGCCCCCAGATGCCGGGCCCACTGGCTCGCCAGCGATCCGACGCCGCCGGCGGCCGCGTGCAGCAGTACTGCATCGCCCTTTTGCACCGGATAGCTTCGCCGTAGCAGGTACCAGGCCGTGAGCCCCTTGAGGAACACGGCGGCCGCCTGCTCGTCGGATACTCCCTCCGGGATTGGCACCAGCTGGTCGGCCGGATAATTGCGTGCCTCGGCATAGGCGCCCGCGGGGCGCCGCCCGGTGTACACCACGCGATCGCCAGGCCCGAGCTGGGACACTCCGTCTCCGACGGCTTCCACGATGCCCGCCGCCTCGCTGCCGAGACCGGCGGGAAGCTCGACCGGGTAGAGGCCGCTGCGCTGGTAGGTATCGATGAAGTTGAGGCCGACGGCCGTCTGTCTT
>JBBDSK010000106.1:0-7813 GCA_040904985.1 Woeseia sp.
TTCTCCTCAAACGATCTCCAAACTGGACTCGATTTCCCACCGTCTCGCTACGATCGCCTAAGTCCGACAGGCTGCTAGCCAGCCAAAGAAATCCGCACCCGATGTCGCTGTTGGAACACGCGCCGTCGCCGCCGGATGGGCCGTGACGAATCCCGACTAGTTTATGTCGTGATTGGGAAAGCGCCCGCAAGTCGATTCCGGCAATTTCGCGCTGTCCGAGGCTTACACGAACTTCAAGAGGTGCGTAAATGACTTTTCTGGATCAGGGAACGTCCGACCAACGGCTCGACGGAGGGGCGTCCGGTAACATTGCTGCGGCAGAAGTGACAGGACACTGCCCTACAGTCGACCAGTCGGACCGCAAGGTTCCCATCAACCTGCGCCAGTCCGGCCGCACGCCTGTCGAGATGCTCATCTCCACGCGCGTACGGAAGTCACCGTACTGGCACCTCTCGCACGAGGCAGGGTGCTGGCGCGCAACGATTTACAACCGGACCTATCATCCCCGCGGTTATGTGCGGCCGGAAGACGGCGGCGCCATGGTCGAATACGACGCACTGGTCAATCACGTGACGATGTGGAACGTTGCTGTCGAGCGGCAGATACGGGTCAAGGGTCCGGACGCGGAAGCGTTCGTCAACTACGTCATCACCCGGGACGCCACGCGAATCAAGCCGATGCACGCCAAGTACGTAATCCTCTGCAACGAGGACGGCGGGGTATTGAACGACCCGGTGCTACTGCGCATCTCCGAGGACGAGTTCTGGTTCTCCTTGTCTGACAGCGATCTCGAGTGGTGGCTTCGTGGCGTCAATACCGGTCACGGCTTCCGTGTCACGATCGGTGAGATCGATGTGTGCCCGGTACAGATTCAGGGGCCGAAGTCCGAGGCGCTGATGGTCGACCTGTTCGGTGACGAGGTGCGCAATATTCCGTTCTATGGCCTGATGAAGGGCAAAGTTGCGGGACATGACGTCATCATCTCGCAAACCGGCTTCACAGGCGAAAAGGGATACGAGATATATCTCATCGACGCCACACTCCATGCTGAAGACATGTGGAACACGGTTCTCGAAACGGGCGCGCGGCACAACCTGATGGTCATTGCGCCGGCCCATCACCGGCGCATAGCCGCCGGCATCCTTTCCTGGGGCCAGGACCTGGATCAGGAAATGCTGCCGTTTCAGTGCAACCTGTCCTACCAGGTGCCGCGGGAAAAAGCGGCGGACTACATCGGCAAGCAGCGTCTGGAAGCGGTTCGGGCCGAGCTCGAGGCCGGCCGGTATCCGTACAAGCTGACGCTGGCCGGAATCAAGCTGGGGGGGCGGCCGATTACCGACTACGCGCCGGACTTCTGGCTCATATCCGGGCCGGAGCAGGTGGAACCGGTCGGTTACATTACCTCACCCTGGTACTCGCCGGAGTTGCAGACCAACATCGCGTTGTGCCATGTGCCCGTTGCCCTGTCGAAAATCGGCACGCGACTTAATGTCATGCTGCCCGATGAATATGCTGAGGTTCCGGGTGTGCCGGTCGCGGCGGAGGTGGTTGAAGTTCCCTTCCGGCCATCGGTGAACCCGAATTCGCGCGAAGTGGCGAGGAAAAGCGGGCGCGATTTCGCATACTGAGAATGGGTGGCCGCAGACCGCTGCGGCCACGTTCTCTGTGCTGCCTTTGCTCATGACCATTCGTTCATGACTCTTTGCTCATGACTGTTCGGGACCCCATTGGCATCACCGGTTCGACCGGGGGATTCGGGCCTTTGCCGATCACCGGCCCGCCGGTGGCGGACTTCGTTGCCGGCTTCTCGATCGAGGCAACGCCGAAGCAGCTGGAGCGCGTTGGCGCGCTGGAGACGCGATTGCCTGCGGGAACGAGCGTCTTCGTCCCGTTCCTGCCGCGAGCCATCATGTCGGATACCGCCCGCGCATGCCTGCGCCTGAGCAATGCGGGCCTGCGCCCGGTGCCGCATCTCACGGCGCGTGCCATGCCGAGCCGGACGCGGCTGGCGGAGTCCTTGTCACAGCTTGCGGAGGCCGGTGCCGATTCGCTTCTTCTGATCGCCGGTGACCGGCGCCGGGCCGCGGGTCCGTACAAAAGTACGCTCGGCATCTTCGATAGCGGGTTGTTGCAGCACTACGGGTTTCGGCACATTGCCGTAGCCGGGCACCCCGAGGGGCATCGCGCCGCCGGTGACGATGTCCTGTTTGCCGCGTTGCGGGAGAAGAGCGCGTATGCGCGCGAAACGGGCAGCACGATGTGGGTCGTCACCCAGTTCGCATTCGCCGCCGATCCGGTGTTAACGTGGCTGCGCCGCCTGGGCGACGAGGGCGTCTACCTGCCGGTTCGCATTGGCATGCCCGGCCCGGCGAAGGTGCAGACACTGATTCGGTATGCAGTGCAGTGCGGTGTCGGCGCTTCGTCGCACATGCTTGCCAGGCGGCCGGGCGCCGTATCGCGCCTGCTGGGCCGCTGGTCGCCGGATGAGATGCTGCACACGCTGGCGCCGCATTCCGGAGCTTCTTCGGAACTGCCGATCGAAGGCGTTCATGTGTTTCCCTTCGGGGGGCTTCTCGAGTCCATCGACTTCTTTACGAGGCAATAAGAATGGAGAATAACGCACGGGTCGTTGTCATCGGCGGCGGCATCGTAGGCATTTCCACGCTCTACCACCTTGTGAAAAAGGGCTGGAAGGATGTTGTGCTCCTGGAGCGCAGGGAGCTCACATCCGGATCGACCTGGCATGCAGCGGGGCTTCTGCCCTTGTTCAACATGAGCTATTCGGTCGGGCAGATTCACAAATATTCCGTTGCACTTTACAAAAGGCTGCAGGAAGAGACGGGACAGGACGTCGGCTTGCGCCAGGTCGGCAATATTCGCCTTGCCACCAGTGAAGACCGCATGGACGAGTACCGGCAATATGCCGGAGTTGCGAAGACTATCGGCGTCAATGTCGAATTCCTGACGCCGGACGAGGTACAGGAGCTATGGCCCCTCGCGGTCACCGACGAGCTGATTGGAGCGATACATCATCCCGACGACGGCTATGTCCAGCCGGCGGACCTGTCGCAGGCGCTGGCCAGGGGCGCACGCGAGGGTGGCGGTAAGATCTATCGCCAGACGACCGTGCTCGGCATCGAGCAGAAGCCGAACGATGAATGGGTCGTGAAGACGGACAAGGGAAACATCACCTGCGAGCATGTTGTGTCGGCGACCGGGAATTTCGCCAGGCGCACCGGAGCAATGATCGGCATCGACGTTCCGGTGATGCCGGTGGAGCACCAGTTCATTGTTACGGAGCCGCACCCGGATATCGTTGCACGCCGTGAACAGGGGCTGGCGGAGATGGGCGTCCTGCGCGAGTCGGACGGTTCCTGGTACATGCGTGAAGAGCGCGGCGGCCTGCTGCTGGGGCCTTACGAGCACGGCGCTCCGGTCTGCTACGAGGACGGCCCTTCGGCGGACTCCGAGTACGAACTTTTCCAGGAGGACATCGAGCGGCTGATGCCGCACATCGAGTCCGCGATCCGCCGTGTGCCGATTTTTGCCGAGGCAGGTGTCAAGGAGGTCTATAACGGCGCGATTGCCTATACGCCCGACGGCAGCCCGATAGTGGGGCCGGCCTGGGGCAAAAGAAATTTCTGGCTGAACGAAGGCCACAGTTTCGGCATCACCGCAGCCGGCGGTGCCGGCTGGCAGCTTGCCGAGTGGATCGTTGAGGGCGAGCCGACAATTGACATGCTGGGGGTCGATCCGCGACGGTTCGGGGATTATGCAAGCAAGGCCTACCTGAAAAAGAAGAACGAGGAAGCCTACGCCAACGTCTTTACCATTCATTATCCGGACGAGGAGCGCGAAGCGGGCCGTCCATTGCGCACGGCGCCCTGTTATGGGCGCATGAAGGAACGGGGTGCGGTGTTCGGGCAGAAATTCGGCTGGGAGAGGCCGAACTGGTTCGCGCCGGAAGCTGTGCCGCAAGTGGACCACTGGTCATTTCGTCGTTCGAAGTGGTTCGAACACGTCGGTAACGAGTGCCGCAACGTGGCTGAAAATGCCGGTGTCCTGGACATGACCGCGTTCGCGAAAGCCCGAGTGTCAGGCCCTGGTGCCGAAGCTTTCCTCGATCACCTCGTCGCGAATCGCCTGCCGAAGAAAGAAGGACGTGTCGCATTGTGCCATGCGCTTGCCCCGCGCGGCGGCGTTCATTCGGAATTTACGATCCTGCGCGAGCGCGGCGATTCGTTCTACCTGGTCTCGGCCGGCGCCTTCCAGCGCCTCGATCACGACTGGATCTTTCGCAATCTGCCGCGCGACGGCTCCGTCGTGGTCGAAAACCTGACCGGGGCGATGGGCGTGCTGGTGGTAGCCGGCCCGAAGGCGAGAGACATACTGGCGCCGATCAGCGGCACGTCGTTGTCGAACGAAGATTTCCCCTGGTTGACAGCCCGGGACACCACCCTCGGCATGGCGCCGGCGAGGCTCATGCGGGTGAACTTCGTCGGTGAACTCGGGTGGGAGATACACCACGGTCTGGAATACCAGAACCATATTTTCGACACGTTGATGGAGGCGGGAGGAAAGGCGGGGCTGCAGCCCTTCGGCATTCGCGCCATGGACTCGATGCGGGTTGAGAAGTCCTATCGTCTGGTGGGCACGGAGATGTCCATAGAGTACGCTGCCTATGAATCCGGCCTGGGTCGCTTTTTGCATCCGGACAAGGGAGGCTTCATCGGGCGCGACGGCCTTCTGGCGTGGCAGGAGCAAGGCTTCGCCAACGCATTTGCGACCCTGGAGGTCGATGGCGCCGAAGACGCCGATCCACTGGGCAATAACCCGATTTATGTGAACGGAACTGTCGCGGGACGTTCGACCAGCGGCAACTACGGATTCAGGCTTGGAAAATCGCTGGCGCTTGCGATGCTGCGGCCGGACCTGGCCGAGCCGGGAACCGAAGTGCAAATCGAGATTTTGGGGAAGCGGTATCCGGCAACCGTGCTGGCAGATAGCCCGTACGACCCGGAAAACAATCGCCTCCGAGGCTGATGGCGTCGCACAGGAGGCGCAACGCCCGCGGATATCACTCGCGCGCTTCCTGCTTTTGCGGCAGGTTGACGGTGAAGCAACAGCCCACGCCGGGGTTGTTCTCCACCTGCACGTGACCGTCGTGAGCTTCAATCGCCTGCTTGACGATGAGCAGCCCCAGTCCCGAGCCGCCCTTTGATGTTTGCGCCTGTACAAAAGGCTCGAACAGGCGCTGTTCGATGTCATCGGGAATCCCCCCGCACTGGTCGTCGACCGTAAAGACGGCACGGCCGTCCATGGAACGCGCACGAACCGCGATCCGGCCTCCCTCAGGCGTGAACTTGATGGCATTGCTTAGCAAATTGCTAAGCGCCGAGTAAAGCAGGGTGCGGTCCGCGTCGAGGGTAAAGTCTTCCGCCGCCAATTCCGCCTTGAGACGCCGGCGGACGATCTGCGATTCGAGGTCTTCATAAATTTGCTCGATCAGCATTCGCGAGCCGATGGCTTGTACGTCAAGATGCGGGTCTCCGTAAAGCCGCGCCTCCAGGAGCGAATCGTCAACGAGTTCGGCAAGCTGCAACAAGGCTTGCTCGAGCCGCTCGAGCTGAACCTGCCGTCTCTCCTCCGGTACCACCGCGAGCGTCTCTGCGGACAGGCGGGCCGAATGCAGAGGATTCCTGATCTCGTGCGCAATGAACGAAAAGTGTTGCGCAGCCTGGTCAGCGAGTTCCCGGTCGCGAAGTGCCGCATAGGCGCGTACGGAGGCCGCGGCGCCGCGCCCGATAATGCTCATCATCCGGAGCAGGTCGTCGTTCTCGAACTCTGTTCCCTGCTCCGTGGCCAGCTCGGCGATCGCATCGCCGACCATGGTCATTTCCTCAACGAGGCTTCCCACGTCGACCCCAATGCGCATCCGCTGCTTTCCGTGATCCCTGGCGCTTTTGATGTGCGGCCACTCATTTTCGCGGCTGTGCAACGCCCTGACGACCTCGTCGATGAACTCCGGCAGATCGTTCAGCAGCTGCGATTTTTCGAGATCGGGACCGAGGGACAGGCGAGCCACCGCAAACTGCTGCCACTGCTCGATGATTGCATCCTTGTTGGATTCGACGAACGCGGATAATTGCATTTTATTGTGCAACCTTTGGTTGAAAATTCGGAGCGCTACGTCAAGCTCAACGCTTGTTCAAGCGTAGCCCGGCATTCCGACGCTAGTGAAAAAGGGGTACGCTCCCAGCGCAGCACCGGCCGTTTAGACCGCCAGGTTAAGCAAATGCTCCTGACAATCGCCACCGCCTGAGGCGCTGCGTGGCGGTGGCGCAGCTCGAGGATGCCGAAGCCGCGGGTCCCGGCTGCGGAGAAGCTGTGCTACGGTGGACCGACTGATCGGCTTGGAGGCGTTTGCCACTGCCTGCCGCATGTCCGCGAAGTTCACTGCCGTACAACGATTCATGTTCATGCTCGGCCTCATACTGGCGGGAGAGGCCGTTTTCGCGTTGCCCTTTCACGTCGCGCGCTTTTTCAGGCCCACCGTATTGGAAGTCTTCGGACTCAGCAACACGGAGCTCGGTGCAGCGCAGGGCATCTACGGCATTCTGGCGATGCTGGCTTACTTTCCCGGGGGACCGCTGGCGGACCGTTTCAGCGCCCGGAAGCTGCTCGCGCTTTCACTCTGGTCGACCGCGGCGGGTGGCCTTTACATGGCTACCTTCCCGGGCTTTGTCGGTGCGCTACTGCTGTGGGGCTTTTTCGGCATAACTACCATACTGCTCTTCTGGGCAGCATTGATTCGAGCCACCCGTGACTGGGGCGGCGACGATGAGCAGGGACGTGCCTACGGCCTTCTCGACGGCGGGCGCGGACTGCTGGCTGCGGTACTGGCATCGATAGCCGTGGTCTTCTTCGGCCTTCTTTTTCCGGAGGGCTATGCAGCCGCGAGCTTCGATCAAAAGAAGGAAGCCGTGGCCGCCGTGATTTACGGCTACACGTTCGTGACTGCTGCAATCGGAGTGCTGGTCTGGTATGCCATTCCGGAAGGCCACCCCGGAAAGGACGAACAGGCCGAATCCTGGAATCCCTCTCAGGAGAACGTGTGGCTGCACATCGTGCGCGTGCTGCGTATGCCGGCTGTATGGCTGCAGGCGGTGATCGTCATGTGCGCGTACGTGGGCTACAAGGGCTTCGACAACTACGCGCTCTTTGCCGTAGAGGGGTACGGCCTGGATGAAGTAGAGGCCGCACGAATAGTGGCGATCGGTTCCTGGATGCGCCCTGTGGCTGCGGTCGGCGCCGGCTTCCTGGGCGACCGCTTCAGCATTTCTCGCATGACCGTGATTGCGTTCGCCCTCCTGTTGATCTCCGACCTCTTTTTCGCCGTCAATTCACCATTGCCGGCAACGGCCTGGGTGCTGCTCGTCAACACGCTTCTGGCCTGCTCCGCTATCTTCGGTCTGCGCGGTCTTTACTTCGCACTGTTCGAGGAAGCGAAAGTCCCCGCGGCCGTCACTGGAACCGCCGTGGGCATCGTTTCCGTCCTCGGCTTTACGCCCGACATTTTCGTCACCTACGTGGGCGGAGTACTTCTCGACCGTTCACCGGGTCTCGCCGGGCACCAGCACTTCTTCTGGTTCCTGGCTACCTTCGCCGCGATAGGGCTTCTTGCAAGCTACACGCTGATGCGAAGGCTGCAGACGTCAAAGCTTGTCGGTTCCGCTGTAGTGGCGCCTTCCCGGAGGTTCTAGTGTACCCCGTCGTCCATAATGGATCATTGTCGCGCGCGATCTTTCGTGGC
>JBBDSK010000107.1:0-6134 GCA_040904985.1 Woeseia sp.
ATCCGCGTCACCGACACGCTCTACCGCATCGGCGGCGAAGAATTTGTCGTCGTTATAGAAGGCCAGACCAAAGACAAGGCACGTCGCATGGCGGAGCAGTTGCGGACCCTGGTCGAAGAACACGTCCTGGCACCTGGACGCTCTGTCACGATTTCGTTGGGAGTCGCCGAACTCGCTCAAGGCGAATCACCGGACGACTGGTTGCGGCGCGCGGATCTCGCGCTTTACGAGTCAAAACGCTGCGGTCGCAACCAGACCAGCCTCGCGATTACGGACCGCCTGCTGCAAGCAGAACAAAGCTGACCCCTTCTTCGGCCCACGTCACCCCGCCGGCGGCTCGCCGATCGATTCCAATCGCTCTTGCGGAGGAATTACGCTGCAGCTGCTGTCAGGCGCTACAGAGGCGGCGGCCAGGAGGCCTGCCATTCTCTGCGAACGTCCGCCGCACAGGCGGGTCCCACAGTACAGATAAGGAGGTTTGAAAATGGGACGCTTGGTCGAGGGCAAATGGGTAGATCAGTGGTACAACACCGACAAGACAGAAGGACGTTTCGTTCGTTCCAGGAGCGCATTTCATCACTGGGTCACCCTTGACGGCTCCGCCGGCCCGAGCGGCGACAGCGGTTTCCGTGCCGAGGCCGGGCGATATCACCTTTACGTATCGCTTGCCTGTCCCTGGGCGCATCGCACGCTTATTTTCCGCAAATTGAAGAACCTCGAAGACAAAATTTCGCTCTCGGTCGTTCACTGGCTGATGCTGGACCGCGGCTGGACCTTCGACGAGGGCGAAGGCGTTGTTCCGGATCCCTTCAACCATGCTGCTGCGCTTTACGAGGTCTATACCGCCGCGAACCCCAGCTACTCGGGCCGAGTGACGGTGCCCGTTCTCTGGGACCGAAAAAGCGAGACGATCGTCAACAACGAGTCCGCCGAGATCATCCGCATGTTGAACAGCGCGTTCGACGGGCTCGAGGGCGTCACACAGCTCGACTTTTATCCGGAAGAGCTACGCCCTGAGATCGATGCGCTCAACGAGCGAATTTATACCGCCGTAAACAACGGCGTTTACCGTTGCGGTTTCGCGACAACCCAGGAAGCTTACGAGGAAGCTGTGTGGCCGCTGTTCGAAACACTCGACTGGCTGGACGAGCGGCTGGGGCAGCGACGCTACCTGACGGGCGACTCGATCACCGAAGCCGACTGGCGGCTTTTCACGACGCTTTTGCGCTTCGATTCGGTGTACTACAGTCACTTCAAAGCGAACTGCAGAAGAATACTCGACTATAGGAATCTGTGGCCTTACCTGCGTGATCTGTACCAGCAGCCCGGCGTCGCCGGGACTGTTAATTTCCGGCACATCAAGGGTCACTACTATGGCAGCCACAAAACCATCAATCCGACCGGGATTGTACCGGTCGGGCCGGACATCGACTTCCTTGCGCCTCACGGGCGCGGTACGAAGCAGTGACATCGTGGGGAACGACGTTCCAGGAAGGAGTGGCACAATGACCCGTCAGCTTTCCCTGGTAACTTTTGTCGCTTTCATTCTGGCGGCCGGCGACAGTGCCGCGGAACGGACCGCTGCCCGGATTGGCAGCGGTGAAGAAGCATTACCCGCACTGATCGAGTTCCCCGAACTGAAGGGCGATACGACCGCTGTCATTCGCTGCGCCGCGCGCATACAGAAAAATGGCAGGATGAAAGACAATGGCTGCGCGGCGAGCTCTCCCGCCGACCAGATTTTTGCCGTCCCCGTTACCAAAGCGGCCCGGAAGGCGCGCCTGTTGCCGGCCGTTGCCGATGACCGGGAAAGGGAAATTTATTTTCAGTACCGGGTGGAATTCATCAAGAAGGGCGATGACGAGACGATTAACGTCTACCCCAACCCCGGTGTGCAGGAAAATATCGACGCCTATGGGCCCGGCCATGTCGCAGCGCAACGGGAGATCGGCACGGAGCAGTGGCAGAAGGAGTGCCCGGCACGCACCCGATATCTCGTGTGGCTCAAGGGACACGTCGCCGCCGACGGCACCCGGAGCAATCTCAGCCTGACCCATGGCAGCGGTCTTAATCCGACGCCACGATGCCAGCAGGCAATTCTCGATTCCGTGGGCGCCAGTTTCTTCTTCCCCGCCCTGGCGGACGGAGAACCGGTCCCGTCTACCTACGTCGAGCCGTTTGGCAACTGAGACATCCTGCTTTTACCCCTAGGGAATCTCTGCACAAGTCCATCCTGGACTTCTGCAGAGTCGAAAGGGCAAAGCAAAGCTTCGCCCTTTCTCCCGCGTTATCAATCGCTAACGCGATTGTCGCGGCGGGGCATCCATGCCCCGCAGGCAAGCTCCGCACACTTGCGCAGAGCTTCCCTAGCGGCAGCCAGGGCGACCGACATCGGCGGGCAAAACGCCTTCGATTCGTTCCATGACGTCCAGGCGGTGCATCAGGTCGTTCACATAGTCCAGCTTGTCGGTTTCCAGCACCAGGACATCGCTCATCCCGTAGTTCGCGATCCACTGCTCATAAAGGCGCTGCAGGCGGCGTAAATACGGCAACGGCAGATCCTGTTCCATAGCCAGCCCGCGCAAACGAATGCGCTTGCGCAAGGTACGCATCGAGCAGCGTAGGTAAATCAACAGATGCGGAGGCTGGATGGCCTCCAGTATCGCCAGGTAAAAGCTGCGATAGGTTTCCCAGTCACGTGCATCGATGTAGCGCATGTCGTGGAGTGCAGTGGCGAACACCTCGGCATCTTCGAAGATCGAGCGGTCCAGGATCGACACGCCGGGCGTGCGGTCCAGTTGCTGGTGCAACCGGAACTTGCTGCTGAGGAAATAAAGCTGCGAATGGAACGCCCAGCGCGGCATGTCACGATAGAAATCGGGCAGATACGGATTTTCTTCGTTGGGCTCGTAAAACGGCTGGATGCCGTAGGCGCGGCTCAGGAACTCGACCAGCGTCGACTTCCCGCTGCCCATATTGCCTGCAATTGCGATGGTCTTGCGCATGACATCAGCGCATTAGCACGGACAGCGTGCCGCTGGCGGCATCATATCGCCTCGTAGACCACCCTTCCGCCAACTACCGTCGCCAGAACCGTTACATCCTTTATCCCATCCGGATCGATCGTCAGCAGATTGTCGGACAGAATGACAAAGTCAGCCAGCTTGCCTACCGTTATCGAACCCTTGATGTCTTCCTCGAAGGCTGCATAAGCCGTATTAAGGGTATAGGCGCGGATGGCCTCTTCGATCGACAATTTCTCCTGCGGAAACCAGCCGCCTTCCGGCTGCCCGGACAGTGTTTTTCTCGTGACCGCCGCGTAAAGTCCCAGCATCGGATTCAGGTAATATCTGGAAGCGTTGGTACCGGGAGAGTCGGAGCCGAAGCTGACCGTGGCGCCGGCATCCCACAACCGGCGGAAAGCGTACGCGCCGCGCGAACGCTCGCGTCCGATACGTTCCTCCATCCAGCGCATATCGTCGGAAACGTGGAACGGCTGCACTTCGGCGACAATTCGCATTGAACCGCCGCGTTCGATATCGCGGTCCGTCATCACCTGCGAATGCACGAGGCGAAAACGCCGGTCTTTCTCACCGTTCTTTTCGATGATGCGCTCCAGCATGTCCATCAGGTAACCGTTAGCTTCGTCACCAATTGCATGCACTGTCAGCTGCAGTCCGGCCGCATCCGCCTGCAGCGCCAGGCGCTCCAGGCGGCTTTGCATGCCTTCGGGGTTGTCGGGACTGCGCTCGAAGGGAAACATGATGTCGCGCCATATACCGCGGCTCGACGGATTGTGCGTGTACGGTTCGTAAAAACGGGCCGAACTGTTGCCCATGATGCCATCGATCCAGGCCTTGACCGCGCCGAAGCGTATCCACTCATCGCCGAAACCGATTCCGATACCGAGGCCGGCCAGATACTCCCATTTGTCCAGCGGCGGGCGATAACGCACTCTCGCCGTCATGAGATCCTTTTCCCGCAGTTCCCTGTAGATGTCGACCTGCACGGGAGCCGAAGTGACATCGGAATAGCTGGTCACACCGACGCGGCGCATCTGATCCCAGGCCCTGAGCGTCTCCTGGATTCTTTGCTGGCGCGATGGCTCCGGTATCAACGGCGCAAAAAGCGCCTGTACGTTGTCCTGGATCAGCACGGTCGATTCGACGCTGCCCGCGACGGGATTGAACAACGCCCCGGTCGGCTCGCCGTCGGCGCCTCGTTCCACCGCGATGCCTGCCGGGTCGGGCGTGTTCGCGCGTATCCCGGCAATTTCCAGGGCTGCGGAGTTGGCCAGGTAGACCTTGCGGTCGAAACGCCGTGCGAGTACGGGACGCTCGCCGGTGATACCGTCAATCATGCCTTTGTGCGGTAAAAAAAGATTGCCGTACAGGTCGTCGGGATTGACTTCCATGCCCGCCTCGGCCACCTCGCCTTCAGCCCAGGTCTCGTACGCCGACCAGTCGCCGCCGACGATCCAGGTGCCGGGCGCGTAGCGATCGTGCACCTCGCGGATTCGCTTCCTCAGCGCCTGCTCGTCGGACACGTCCAGCAAATTGAGGCCGTACAGGAGACGCCCGGTGCCTTCGAAATGGACATGGTTGTCATTGAAGCCGGGCACGACCAGCCGGCCTTGCAGATCCACGACGCGTGTGTTGCTGCCAACGTGCTTTTGGACGCCGGCATCGTCCCCGACATAGATGATCCTGTCGCCGAGCGACGCGATCGCTTCTGCGCGCTCGTGGGCGTCATCGACTGTCCAGACAACGCCGCTGCGCAGCACCAGGTCGGCCTCCTGAGCCATTCCCAGCGCGGATGTCAGTATCAGCGCGCAACCGAACGCTGCCTTTCGCGCGATGTGTCTCATACAGCCCCCATGATAAATTTATTCCTTTATAGAATAACCGCTAACCCTGATAACTGGCAATTCGATGCGGCGGTTTGACCTGATAAGGCGTTCACTGCAGTATTTTAACTCCGGCGGACGCCGGAAAAAGCACAGACGGCAGTTGCACAAGCTCCCGTCCCGAGCCGTCCGTTCCGTATTGTGTCTCAGCTGCGAAGTTTCACAACTTCGACATCGAGCGGCTGCGGTTCTCTCTCCAGACAGCAAGGAAAGCACCTATGGCAAATGGCGGCATTCTTACCATCGTCGAACCCCAGATCCATCCCCAGCGCGTTGTGGAGCGAGCGACGTGGCTCGCGGAACGGACAGGGAAGAATCTGACCCTTTTGCTGTGTGACGCCGACGTGACCGCGCTTGCCAGCGGGTTCTTCGTTTCGGCCGAGACAAAATCGATCGCCGACGAGATGCGGCTCGCACAGCGCGAGATCCTCGAGGACCTGGCGGAACCGGTGCGGGAGCGAGGCATCAAGCCCAGGCTCGAAGTTCTGGATGAACGGCCGGTGGCAGAGGGGATAATTGCCCGGGCGCTCGACATGGAGCCCGACTACGTCCTCAAGGGAACCCGGTACCACAGCGAAGCGCAGCGGTCCATTTTCGTGGATACGGACTGGCACCTCGTCCGGGTCTGCCCCTATCCGCTGTGGCTGGTCAAGCCGCAGGACATCTCCGAGGAGCCTTGCATCATCGCTGCAGTCGACCCGACCCACGGGGACGACGAACCCGCGCACGTGGATCGACTGATTGTGAAGGAAGCCCTGGCCGTCGCTCGTAAAACGCATGGCGAAGTGCATCTTCTGCACACCTATCAACCGCTGAGAGGAATCGGGGCCGAAGCCACGCGGACTTTCAAACCGATTCGCATACCGATCGAAGATTTGAGCAAGAAAATGGAGCAAGACCACAGGCAGAAACTGGAACTGCTGGCGGAGACGATGGGCATCGCTGGCGAGCGAGTGCATCAGCTGGCGGGCAGCCCGGGGGAGGTCCTGCCCTGGTTCACCAGGGACCGCAACGCCGACCTGATTGTGATGGGATCGATAGCACGCTGGAGCCTGCAACGCGCCGTCGTCGGCAGTACGGCGGAGAACGTTATGGATCACCTGCCCTGCGACATTTTGGTCGTGAGGGCAGTATCCGGCAAGGGCAGCAGTTAAGGCCATGGCCGGTTCTGCTGCGGTTCCGGCATGCCCTGCGGGAGGTCCTTTGGCGGAATGGCTCCCTTCGGTCC
>JBBDSK010000107.1:6144-7738 GCA_040904985.1 Woeseia sp.
CCCCCCCCCTGGGCATGCCTGCCTCGCCGTTGTCCGAGACGTAATGCTTAACTCAACTCAAGTTCCATTCCGTCCGGGGAAGCTCGGCACAAGTGTGCCGAGCTTGCTTACGCGACTGCTGTGCTACTCGAGGATGCCCTCCAGCGCAAGAAAGAATGAGTAAGAAAGCGCGGTATCCTCAATACTGCGAAAGCGCCCGGTCTTGCCGCTATGCCCCGCCTGCATGTCGGTCTTCAGCAGCAACAGGTTATCGTCTGTTTTGAGCTCACGAAGCTTCGCTACCCATTTTGCCGGCTCCCAGTATTGCACTTGCGAATCGTGCAAACCGGTCGTTACGAGCATGTGAGGGTAATTCTGCTCGCTGACGTTGTCGTACGGCGAGTACGACATCATGTATTCGTAATACTCCTTGTCCGCAGGGTTACCCCATTCGTTCCACTCCCCGGTCGTCAGGGGGATGCTTGAATCAAGCATCGTGGTGACGACGTCGACAAACGGCACCCGGGTTACGATGCCGTGGTACAGCTCTGGCGCCATGTTGGCCACCGCTCCCATCAGCAATCCTCCGGCACTGCCGCCGTTCGCGTAAAGATGCTCCGGAGATGTGTACCCTTGCTCGACAAGATGCCGGCTGACGTCGATGAAGTCGGTGAAGGTATTCATCTTGTTCAGCTGCCGCCCGCCGTAGTACCACTCCCGGCCAAGAAGGGAACCGCCGCGGATATGGGCTATGGCAAATATGAACCCGCGGTCCAAAAGACTCAGTACGTCCGGGTCAAAGTCGGGATCAATGGTCGCACCGTAGGACCCGTACCCGTACTGCAGCAACGGGTTCTGTCCGTCTTTATTCATGCCTTTCCGGTACACGAGGGACACCGGAACCGCTGTACCGTCCCTCGCTGTCGCGGATACACGTTCGGAGCGATAGTTGCTTCGATCGAACCCGCCGAGCACTTCCTGCTCGTGTATGAGCTTGTGCTCTCTTGTCTCCAGATTGAAGTCGTAGGTCGATTCCGGGGTCGTCATCGACTCGTAAACATAGCGAAGCCAGGTTGCATCGTAATTGTAGTTGTCATCCGCGTAAGCGGTGTAAACGGGCTCATCGAAGTCGAGCCGAAAGCCCTCACCGCTCTGCCGATCGATCACCTCGATCTGAGTCAGGCCGCCCTGCATCACTTCGATAACGAGATGGTTTTTCAGCACGTCGAAGCCCTCGACAAGGACGTCGTCGCGGTGGGGTACGACCACGCTCCAGTCCTCCACCGACGCCTGGTCCAGCGGCGCCTCGAGCACCTGGAAATTCGTGGCGCCCAAGTTGCTCAGGATGTAGAACCGATCGTCGCCGTCCGTCACGTAATATTCGTGACCTTCCTGCCGCGGCAGGAACACGCGGAACTCGGCAGAGGGATCGGACGCGGGCAGGTACCTCACCTCGGTTGACACGGTCTCCGCGCTGGTCAGGAAGATAAACTTGCCAGTGAGGGAGCGCTCGAGGAAAACGGAGTTCGTCTCGTTACTTTCTTCGTACACCAGTACGTCTTTTTCGCTACTGCCGAGCGTGTGACGGAAGACCTGGTAGGAACGCAATGTTTCC
>JBBDSK010000108.1:0-7724 GCA_040904985.1 Woeseia sp.
AAAACACCCCCAGAGAAGCCCCGCGGACGCGGTCGTCGGCGAGGACCGACAGGCGGGCCGGCAGCCCGGCTTCGAGGAAATTGAAGCCGGCAAAAAAAAGCGCCAGCCCGGCAACGACCATCGCAGCGGTAAAACCCTGAAACGCGAGCAACAACTGCCCGAGCAGAAGAAGAAGCACGGCAATGGTCATCGTGTACGCCTTACCGCGGCGCTCGTCAGCGACGATGAGCGGCACAGTGCCGGCGAGAGAGGCCACGAGTGCGACGGCATAGATCTTCCAGTGCGAGCCAAGGGGAACACCCGCCTGGTCGTGCAGAAGAAAGGGCAGCGCCACGAAGCTTGCCGACAGCAGCGCGTGCAGCAGGAAAATGTACGCATCCAGCCGGATGAGCGGCGCTTTCAAAGCCGCGGTCAGCGGTGCCGCAGGCGCGCGCGTCCTTCGGGCAATCCCGCTCGGCAGCAAGCGGAGCATAAGCGCCGCCGCGACCGCCAGTATCGCGCCCAGCCAGAACAGGGACCGCACTCCGCTGAACGCCGCGATCGCGGGACCGATCACGAGCGCCAGCAGGAAAGTGCTGCCGATGCCGATGCCGAGCAGCGCCATGGTCCGGGTTCTGATTCGCGCTCGCGTTGCGTCGGCCAGCAGTGCCGTGAGGGTCGCGGAGACCGCGCCGGCGCCCTGTAGCAGTCGTCCCGCGATCACACCGTAAATGGTCGCGCTGGTGGCGGCAAGAACGCTGCCTGCCGCAAATATGGCAAGGCCCAGCAATATCACCGGTATCCGGCCGAGGCGGTCGGACAGTGCACCCAGCGGTATCTGCAGCAAAGCCTGCGTGAGCCCATAGCCGCCGACGGCAAATCCGATCAACGTGGGCGTTGCTCCGGGCAGGCTGCTGGCAAAGAGCGCCATCACGGGCAATAACGCAAAAAGAGCGAACAAACGCAGCATTGCGATGGTCGTAAGAACCGCAGTTGCGCGAACTTCGCGAGGCTGCATGGCCTCGAAGAATTTTTCTCGTTGCTTTCTCATGCCTTGGCGATCGGTCTGTTGACGAAGTGGCGGCAGCCGCAGCCGCAGGGGTAACGCGCTGATTCGTCAGCACTTCACGGAATGACTTCCAGGCAGGTCCGCTTCGCGACCGGTCGGGAGTTGCGTGTCCGGCCGATTGCCGGATGATTTCGCCTTTGCGCCATGCTCGAGCGGCGGCGTATATTAGCAGGTTGTCCTGCGGTCACCGCATTTCCTCTATGAAATACATCGATATCCGCGGAGCGCGAACTCATAACCTCAAGAACCTTGATCTGAGTCTGCCGCGCGACCAGTTAATCGTTCTTACGGGGCTTTCGGGATCCGGCAAGTCGTCACTCGCTTTCGACACTATTTACGCCGAGGGGCAGCGGCGATACGTGGAATCGCTGTCCGCCTACGCGCGGCAGTTTCTCTCGATGATGGACAAACCCGATGTCGACCATATCGACGGGCTGTCGCCCGCGATATCGATCGAGCAGAAATCGACCTCTCATAATCCCCGCTCGACCGTCGGCACCGTCACGGAAATTTACGACTATCTGCGCCTTCTTTACGCGCGCGTGGGTACGCCCCGCTGCCCGGAGCACGGCGTAACCCTGGAAGCACAGACGGTGAGCCAGATGGTCGACCAGGTGCTGACCTTGCCCGCGGGAACGCGTTTGATGCTGCTGGCCCCGGTGGTGCAGGACCGCAAAGGGGAGCACGTCCAGCTCATGCAGGACCTTCAGGCGCAAGGATTCATCCGGGCGCGTATCGACGGCGAAGTCTACG
This sequence comes from Woeseia sp., assembly GCA_040904985.1. GTDB lineage: Bacteria > Pseudomonadota > Gammaproteobacteria > Steroidobacterales > Woeseiaceae > IDS-8. Next base: position 1,802 of record JBBDSK010000108.1, read on the forward strand.
AACTCGACGACCCGCCGAAACTCGACTTGCGGCGCAAGCATTCGGTCGATGCCGTTATCGACCGCTTCAAGGTGAAACCGGACATCGGCATTCGCCTCGCGGAATCCTTCGAAACGGCTCTGCGTATGGCGGACGGTGTCGCGCGGATCGCGTTCATGGAGGACAGCAGCCGGGAAGAGCTCGTTTTTTCGGATCGCTTCGCCTGCAATATCTGCGGCTACAGCCTGACCGAGCTCGAACCGCGGCTTTTCTCGTTCAACAACCCGACGGGCGCATGCCCGAGCTGCGACGGTCTCGGCGTAAAGCAATTCTTCGATCCGGCGAGGGTTGTCGTGAATGAGGATCTGTCGCTGGCCGGCGGCGCAATTCGCGGCTGGGACCGCAGAACTACTTACTATTTCCAGCTGATCCAGAGTCTCGCGGAACATTTCGACTTCGATATCGAAACCCCCTTCAGCGAATTACCGGAGAAGATTCACAACATCGTCCTGTACGGCAGCGGCACGGAAAAAATCGCGTTCCAGTATGCAAACTCCAACGGTGTGGAGATCAGGCGCAGGCATCGCTTCGAAGGCGTCATTCCGAATCTGGAACGGCGTTTCCACGAAACAGAATCTTCGGCAGTCCGCGACGAGCTCGCGCGATTCCTCAACAGCCAGCCGTGCCCGGAATGTGACAGCACCCGCCTCAACCGCGCTGCCCGCAACGTGTTCGTCGCCGATCTCTCGCTTCCCGAGGTAAGCGATCTGTCGGTAGGACACGCGCGCGTCCTCTTCTCGACGCTGGAACTTCAGGGCTGGCGCGCCACCATAGCGGCCAGGATAGTCAAGGAAATCAATGAGCGGCTTGGATTTCTCAGCGACGTCGGTCTGGACTACCTGTCTCTCAATCGCAGCGCCGAAACGCTGTCGGGCGGAGAAGCCCAGCGCATACGGCTCGCCAGCCAGATCGGCTCCGGGCTCGTCGGTGTGATGTACATACTCGACGAGCCGTCGATCGGGCTGCACCAGCGCGACAACAAGCGCCTTCTTGCCACGCTGCTGCACCTGCGTGACATCGGCAATACCGTCATCGTGGTGGAGCATGACGAGGAGGCCATTCTCGCCGCTGACCATGTCGTCGATCTCGGCCCGGGAGCCGGCGTGCATGGCGGGCGTATCGTGGCGGCGGGTACGCCGGAGGAAATCAAAAGAAGTGCTCAGTCGCTCACCGGACAGTACTTGTCCGGCAGGCGCTCCATCGCCTTGCCCGAGAAGCGCCGGCAGGTCGACCGCAAACGCCAGCTCACGATCACCGGCGCCCGCGGCAACAACCTGAAGTCGGTGGACGTTTCGATCCCGCTGGGCCTCATGACTTGCGTTACAGGAGTCTCCGGTTCCGGCAAGTCCACGCTGGTCAACGACACGCTTTACAAGGCCGTTGCGGAAGTGTTGCACCGCAGCAGTCGCAGCGTGTCACCCTACGATGAGATCGAGGGACTCGACCTGATTGACCGCGTCATCGACATCAGCCAGAGCCCGATTGGCAGAACGCCGCGCTCGAACCCCGCGACCTACAGCGGCCTGTTCACGCCGGTCCGCGAATTGTTTGCCGGTACGCCCGAGGCCCGCTCGAGAGGCTATATGCCGGGACGGTTCAGCTTCAACGTCAAGGGCGGGCGTTGTGAATCCTGCCAGGGCGACGGCGTTATCAAGGTCGAGATGCATTTTCTCCCGGACGTTTACGTGCCCTGTGACGTCTGTCGAGGCAAGCGCTACAACCGTGAGACGCTGGAGGTTCGCTACAAGGGCAAGAATATCCACGAGGTCCTGGAAATGACTGTCGAGGACGCGTCCGAGTTCTTTCGCAACGTGCCGGTCGTGTTCAAGAAACTGCAGACGCTCATGGACGTGGGCCTGTCCTACGTACGCCTCGGGCAGAATGCGACAACCCTTTCCGGCGGTGAAGCGCAGAGAATCAAACTGGCCAGGGAACTGTCAAAACGGGATACCGGCAGCACGCTCTACATCCTTGACGAACCTACAACCGGTTTGCACTTTCACGATATCGAACAACTCCTGACGGTACTGCACCGGCTGCGGGACAAGGGCAATACCGTCGTCGTCATCGAGCACAACCTGGACGTGATCAAGACCGCCGACTGGGTGATCGATCTCGGGCCCGAAGGCGGGGACGGAGGCGGTTACATCATCGCCACCGGCACGCCGGAGACGGTGGCCGACAACGCTGATTCATTCACCGGGCAGTACCTGCAGCCGCTTCTTTCCAGGCCGCGGCGGAAGAAGCGGGCGTCGCAATAGAGTCACCCGGTTATCAGGAAATGGTGTGCGCCTGCTGCTGCGCCAGTTCCGGTTCCGCCAGCTCGGTTGAAAGATTCTTCAACACCCGGCCCGTGATGACACCGGAGGTTATGGCCCCGTTTACGTTCAGCGCCGTGCGCGCCATGTCGATAAGCGGCTCTATCGATATCAGCAATGCGGCGAGGGTTACCGGAAACCCCATGGCGGGCAGCACGATGAGTGCCGCGAACGTTGCGCCGCCGCCGACACCGGCGACGCCGAATGAACTGACCGCAATCACTCCTACGAGCAGCGCGATGAAACCCGGGTCCAGCGGATCGATGCCCATCGTCGGCGCAATCATGGTCGCCAGCATGGCAGGGTATATGCCGGCACAGCCGTTCTGTCCGATGGTGGCACCGAATGTTGCCGCGAGGTTTGCCACCGGGCGCGGAACCTTCAGCTCGTCGATCTGCGTTTCGACATTGAGTGGGATCGTTGCAGCAGAGCTTCGCGAGGTGAATGCGAAGGTGAGAACCGGCCAGACCTTTTTGAAGTAGTCCAGCACATCTACGCCGTTCAGGCGCAGAAGCAGGCTGTGCACGACGAACATGGCGGCGATGGCAATGTAGGACGCGACAACGAAAGTCAGCAGTTTCAGGATATCCGCCGCGTTCGATTCGGCTACGACTTTCGTCATCAGTGCAAGAATGCCGTAAGGCGTCAGCGACATCACCAGCCGCACCAGCTTCATGATGATTGCCTGTGCGGTCTCGACGAAGCGGCTGATCGACTGGCCGCGCTCCGGATCTTCCTTCGCGACCTGCAGCGCAGCGATGCCGAAAAGAATACCGAAGATGACAACGGCAATTATCGAAGTCGGCCGGGCGCCCGTCAGGTCATGGAAGACGTTCGATGGTATGAAGCGAAGAAGCATGTCGGCGAATGTGAGGCCCGCCAGAGTTTCCTGCCTCGCGGCGAGCGCTTCGGCACGCGCAAGCTCCCGCGCGCCTTCCGTTAGACCTTCCGCCGTCAGGCCGAACAGATTGACGATCGCGATTCCGGCGAGCGCCGCCACGACGGTGGTCGCAACGAGGATTCCGATGACCAGCCCGCCGATCTTGCCGAGCGTGGCAAGCTCGCGCAGGCGAACCACGGCTGCAATCATCATCACGAGCACCAGCGGCATGATGATCATTTTCAGCAAGTTCACGTAGCCGGTGCCGACGACGTTGGTCCACAGCAGAGTCCCCTCGATCACCTCCGGGCGGCTCCCCTGTGTCAACTGCAGTGCCAGGCCAAACGCAACACCGGCAACGAGGCCCGCCAGAATTCTCTGCGCGAGTGAGTAGCGCGGTACGCGAAGCCTCGTCAGCAAACCGACAAGGGCGGCAAATACCAGCAGATTCAGAAGGACCAGGAGCGACATGGTTTTACCCCCATTGGTTACGCGTCCCTATCCCGGGTTTCGGGGTGGCATGAGCATGCAACAAATCGGGTCGCTCCGCAAAATCCCCGGTCGGTCCCGCCTGCCCGCCAGGGCACCGATGCTACGTTCCACATGCACGCCTTCGTCGGTGGAATGGCGAGATGGGCATCGATCGACCAGCCGTCCGTGCTCTGCCTGGTCAGAAAAGCGCAACGCTTCGGCTTCATCCCGGATCCTGAGCTGTGCCGGGTTATCGCAGCATGCGACGCATGCCCACGCGTTTGTCGATGTTGATGCCGGCCAGCGCTTCTTCCCCGAGGATATCAGCGAGCCCCGGGCTGAGTTCGTGCTTCTCGAGAATTTCGAAACCGAGTCGTTCGTAGAAAGGTGCGTTCCACGGCAAATGCCGAAAGGTCAGCAGCGACAGGCTCGGGAAATTCCGGCCCTCCGCCCACGCAATCACCGTTTCGACGAGCCGCGTGCCAATGCCGCGACGCGCGTGCAGCGGATGCACATCGACTTCATCGAGACGAGCCTCATCCTCCTGCACCTCCGCCAGCGCAAAACCGACAGCTCTCCCACTTGGGTCCAGCGCCACCCAGAGCCGCCCCTGTCTTTGTGCCTGCCGGAGTACGTCGTTGTCGGTCACGCGATATCGGAGCTCCGCCGGCAGGTCCTCGGCCGGAAAGAGCGCCGCTGCGGCCTGCTCCAGTCCCGGGATGGCACGAACGTGCTGTCTTGTGGCGGGGACAATTTTGTATTGCTCCGCTCGCTGGCGCTTCGGGGACGTCATGGGATCAGGGTTTTACCCGTTCCGACTCCGGGCGAGCTGGCGGTCCCGCTTTCATGCAGACTTGGCTTTTGCATCATTCGGCGCCTGCGCGTTCAATAATGGGGCGGAGTTTCTTCGCTCCGACCCGGGCCCGGCTCCGAAATGGCTCTCAGCCTCTCGGCCAGCGACCGGCAAACCTGTTGCAGTCGATCAAGCTGTTCCTGCTGGTCCGTCAGCACCTGGCTCACTTCGTCCAGCGCCTGCTCCTGGTAGGCGACTTTCTCCTCGATCTCCATCAGCCGTTTCTCATCCACGCTCATAATTCACCCTGCATTTGCTGCGGCGACATTACGTCGCCTCCGGCAAATCTGCAACGAAGCTGTCGGCCAACCACTCGGCACCGTGCTGCTGTATCCTTGCTGTTAATTCCTGGCTGTACAGGTCCAGGGGGACCTGTACAGAGATTCCTCAGCGGGTCCGCCTCATTTCGCCCTGCGGCCCGGAGCCGCCCCGAACATAATGACCCTGATCCGCTTCGACAACGTGTCGCTGGACTTCGGCGACCAGGCCATTCTGACGCACGCGAGCTTCGCCGTCGAAAGGGGGGAGCGCGTATGCCTCATCGGCAGAAACGGCGCCGGCAAGTCGACTACACTGAAACTGATCGGCGGCGAACTGGAGCCGGATTCCGGCGAGATCGTGCGCAAAAGCGGCCTGCTCGTCAGCGAACTGGCGCAATCGCTCCCCAATGCACCGGAGCGCAATGTGCGCGAGGTTGTGTCGTCCGGCCTGTCCGGCATAGGTAGCATGCTCGACGACTACATGGCGCTATCGAATCGACAAGCAAATGCGAGCGATTTACGACGGCTGGAGGCATTGCACCACCTGATCGATGCCCACGACGGCTGGATGCTGGACCAGCGCGTGGACTCGATCCTGGACGAGTTGCACCTTCCTGCGGCAAAGAAAATGAAACAACTTTCGGGCGGCTGGCGCCGGCGCGTCGCCCTCGCCGCCGCACTGGTGCAGAAGCCCGATCTTTTACTGCTGGACGAGCCCACTAACCATCTCGATCTCGTCACCATCGAATGGCTGGAAGATGTGGTGAAGGGCTTTGAGGGTTCCGTTCTTTTTATCACTCACGACCGCGAATTTTTGCAACGGCTTGCCACCCGCATCGTCGAGATCGACCGCGGGATACTGACCAGCTGGCCGGGCGATTTTGCGAACTACGTCAGGCGCAAGGAAAAAGCGCTGGAAGACGAGGCGGTCGAACAGGCACGCTTCGATCAGAAAGTCCAGCAGGAAGAGATCTGGATACGCCAGGGCATCAAGGCGCGCCGGACGCGAAACGAAGGCAGGGCCCGGGCGCTGCAGAGAATGCGGGACGAGCGGGCAAAACGGACCAGCCGCGAAGCCGCGGCGCGCATGCACATCGAAGAG
>JBBDSK010000109.1:0-7681 GCA_040904985.1 Woeseia sp.
AGACTTGATGCGGCGCCGCGAGAATGGTTCATTATTTGCGACGGGGTACACTAGCGTTCTGAGTCAGAAATTCGAACGTGGGAGCGATCCGCTAACGGGGCGAATTCGCCGCCTATGGCTGCCGCGGTTCTTCTTTCGTCACTTTACGGCCCAGTTCCATGAGCGGTTCGATCAAATCGAGCGGCAGCGGAAAAATGATCGTATTGGTTTTTTCACCCGCCACTTCCTTCAGCGTCTGAAGGTAACGAAGCTGCAGCGCCTGCTTTTCGCCGCCCAGGATGCGCGCCGCATCCGCCAGCCGGTCGGCCGCCTGCTTTTCGCCCTCGGCATTGATGACCTTCGCACGCCTTGCTCTTTCCGCCTCGGCCTGCTGGGCGATCGCCCGTATCATGCTTTCGTCCAGGTCGACATGCTTGATTTCGACGTTGGCAACCTTGATGCCCCAGTTGTCGGTGCGCTGGTCGAGAATTGCCTGGATATCGGCATTCAGCTTGTCCCGCTCGGCAAGCATGTCGTCCAGGTCGTGCTGGCCGAGCACTGAGCGAAGGGTGGTCTGCGACAGCTGGCTCGTTGCCTCGAACACGTTGGCGACACGGATAACAGCCTTCTCGGGATCGACGATGCGGAAGTAGATGACGGCGTTCACCCTCACCGAGACGTTGTCCCGCGAGATCACATCCTGGGTCGGCACGTCGAGTACGATTACGCGGAGATCCACCTTCGTCATCGTCTGGATGACAGGGAACAGCAGGATCAGTCCCGGTCCCTTGACGCGCTGAAAGCGACCAAGGAAAAACACGACGCCGCGTTCGTACTCCTTCAGTATCTTGATCGTGTTGTACAGAAGGATGATGACGATCGCGGCGATCAGTCCTATTGTCGGTAATGCCATGAGAATTCCTCGAATTGGCTATCAGGTTTGTATTTCTGCTTTTTTCGGATTATCGCGGTGCAGCGGCTCGACGTGCAGGGTCAGCCCCTCTATCGAGCGAACGACGACCGGCTGATCCTTTCTCACGGGTTCGCTGCTTACGGCGTGCCAGGACTCCCCCTCCAGCCACACTTTGCCTTCGCCCGTGAAATCCTGCATCGCGGTGCCGGTCCCTCCGACAATCGAGCCGGACCCGCTGACGGCGCCCCTGCGATGCAGTTTGAGAATGTAGGTGACTGTCAGGAGAACCGTGGCGCCCATCACGGCAGCGAACACGAACACGAAGGCCAGCGAGATTTCAAATCCCGGTACACCGCTGTCGAACATCATGATGGCGCCGAAGATAAAAGCGGCGATGCCGCCGAGGCCGAGCGCTCCGAAGCTCGGCACGAACGCCTCGGCGGCAATAAGTCCTATACCGACGATAATCAGCGCCAGCCCCGCGTAGTTCACCGGGATGACCTGAAGGGCATAGGCCGCGAGCAGGAGCGCGATGACGCCAACCACACCCGGGACTATCGCTCCCGGATTATAGCCCTCGAACAGCAATCCGTAGATACCGATCAGTACAAGCAAAAGGGCAATTTCCGGGTTGGAGATGGTGGTCAGTATCTTGATTCGCCAGCTGGGCTCGATGTGCTGGATTGCCAGACCTTCCGTCTCCAGGGTTACCGTCTCGTTGTTCACTGTTACTTCACGACCGTCAATGGCGCTCAGCAGCTCGGACTGGCTTATGGCGATCAGGTCGATTACGTTCAGTTCGAGCGCACCCTCGGCCGTCAGTGTTGCCGCTTCGCGCACCGCCTTCTCCGCCCAGTCGGCATTCCTTCCGTGCGCATTGGCCAGCCCCCGGATATAGGCAATCGCGTCGTTCATCACCTTCCGGTCCATGGCGCTGCCGGGCACCGGGGCATCCCTGGCTTCATCGGTCTCGCTGTCTTCGCGGCTTTTTTCGCCTTCCCCGCCATTTTGCCGGCTGGAGGGTTGTTCCTCCTCCGGCGGCGATTCCTGCCCGCCGCCACCGCCAAGAGATACGGGCGTGGCGGCGCCGACGTGCGTCGTGGGCGCCATGGCGGCCACGTGACTGGCGAGCAATATAAAGGTGCCTGCGCTGTCGGCGCGAGCGCCTGCAGGGGAGACGTAGGTAACGACGGGAACACTGGAAGCAAGAATGGTGCTCACGATGTCCCGCATCGGCTCCATCAGGCCGCCGGGCGTATCCATGCGGATGATGACGAGGGCGGCATCAGCCTCTTGCGCATCCTCTATGCCACCGGTGATGTATTCAGCCGTGGCGACGCCCAGGGCCCCTTCGAGGTCCAGCAGAACCGCCGTACCCTGCGCTCGAACGGGGGAAGCCGCGGCCAGCAAGAGAGCCGCAACAATCGCCAGCGTTCGCAGCATGCCTGTCCTGCGCCACAATCCGTCTTTGCGCATTAATTGGTTCACGGCGCCAATGATAGCAGGGCTCGCGGCTGTAGGATAAAGCGCGGCTGTGCGGGGGCAGCCCTTTTTGCACCCGGCCGGAAATGGCACACTCGCAGCTCCCTCCTGCGGCCAGAGACGATGTTCATTCGATTTATCACGACCGGCGGTACGATCGACAAGATCTACTTCGACGCGATGAGCCAGTTCGAAGTGGGCGACTCACTGCTAAAACACATTCTGACCGACGGTCTTGCCGGGTTCGACTATGAAATCCTTGCGCTTTTTCACAAGGACAGCCTCGAACTGACGGACGACGACCGGCGACTTCTCCGGGAGCGCATCGAGCAGGACGAAGCTGGCCTTGTCGTCATAACCCACGGCACCGATACGATGACGCGAACAGCTGCCGCTCTGAAAGGGATCCCCGGCAAGTCCATCGTGCTGACCGGCGCATTGAGCCCCGCCCGATTCAGAAGCACCGACGCCGTCTTCAATATCGGCATGGCGGTGGCGGCCGTGCAGGTCGTAACCCCCGGCGTCTACATCGCCATGAACGGGGAGGTGTTCCGGGAAGGAGAAGCGGCCAAGAACAGGGACAGTAACCGCTTCGAACGCATCGACGGGTAGGCCGCCACACGGCGAGCGGGACAGCTTTGAAAACACGATCTTCCGCGAGCCTTGCTGCCCGCCGCCTCCAGGACCCGCGAGCTACAGGGTGAAGTTGATGCCCTGTGCCAGCGGCAGGTCGCTGCCCCAGTTAATCGTGTTCGTCTGGCGGCGCATGTAAGCCTTCCAGGCGTCCGACCCGGACTCGCGACCGCCGCCTGTTTCCTTCTCACCGCCGAACGCGCCGCCGATTTCGGCGCCTGAGGTGCCGATATTGACGTTCGCTATACCGCAATCCGAGCCCAGGCTGGACAGGTAATATTCCGCGTGCTGCAGTCTGTCGGTGAAGATCGCGGACGACAGGCCCTGCCCGACGTCGTTATGTATCTTCACGGCTTCCTCGAGGCTGCTGGTTGCAAGGAGATACAGGATCGGTCCGAAGGTCTCCGTCTGCACGATCTCCCAAGCGTTTTGCGCTACGGCGATCGCCGGTTCGACGAAATTGCCGGACCGGTCGAGGCGTTTGCCGCCACACAGAATCTCGCCACCCGATTCACGCACGTTGTCCAGGGCGTTTTCGAAGCGGGCGACAGCGGCTTCATCGATCAGGGGTCCCATCAGGGTCTTCGGGTCGAGAGGATCGCCGATCCGCACCTGAGCATAGGCGCTTACCAGCCGGTCTTTCAGTTCCCCCATCCGTGACTCGTGCACGATGACGCGCCGCGTGGACGTACAGCGCTGCCCGGCGGTGCCAACCGCGCCGAAGACAATGGCGGGAACGGCGAGATCCAGGTTCGCGTACTCGTCCACAATAATCGCGTTGTTGCCGCCGAGTTCCAGCAGGCTTTTTCCCATGCGCGCCGCCACTCGCTCGCCCACTTTTCGGCCCACGGCGGTGGAACCCGTAAAAGAAAGGAGATCCACACGGCTATCGTCCACAAACTTCTGCGCCAACTGATTGTCGCTGTCATTGAAGAGAAAGAAGAGATCCGGTAAACCGGCGCCGGCGAGGGCTTCATTGCAGATCTTTTGCACCGCAACGCCGCAAAGCGCCGTCTTCGGCGAAGGCTTCCAGACGTTAACGTTGCCGCAGATCGCCGCGATGCAGGCATTCCAGGACCATACCGCGACCGGGAAATTAAAGGCCGAAATCGTGCCTACGACGCCGAGCGGGTGCCACTGTTCATACATTCGATGCATCGGGCGTTCTGAATGCATGGTGTTACCGTATAGCATTCGTGACTGACCGACCGCGAAGTCCGCGATGTCGATCATTTCCTGCACCTCACCATCGCCTTCGGCCTTGATTTTGCCGTTTTCCAGGCTCACCAGGCTGCCAAGGGCGTCCTTGTTGTCGCGTAAGGCGTTGCCCAGCAGTCGTATGGCGTTACCACGAGCCGGAGCGGGAACTTTCCGCCATTCCAGGAAAGCAGCGCGGGCGTCCTCGATCAGCCTGTGGTACTCCGCTTCGGTTGTCGCACGAACGCTCGCAATGATCTCGTTGTTGGCGGGATTTACCGACTCGATCAGTGGCGCAGTCTTTGTTTCCGCCGCACGTGCTCCAGACCAGCAACCCGGGTTGACGTCGCCAAGGTCGAGCTTTTTCAAGATGTCCTTCATTACTGTTGCTCCTCGTTCACGGGTTTGCTGCTTTCTTTCTTTCTTCGCTGCCGGCCAGTCTCGCCGCGCGCGATGAGTTCGGCGGAAAGCTTGTTGCTGCCGCCGTGTTCATAATACTCGCCAAAGCGGTTGCTCAGGATTTCCTGCAAGCCGAACTGCTCCTGTGGAATAAAGCCGCTGCGCGGCGTGCCGCCAAGGACAATGTCCATCACGCTGCAGACGCCCGCGGCGGTCGTTATCTGGATCGCCGACCAAAGGCGGCCGGCAACCACTTCCGGGTACACCTTGTTGACATAGTTTTCTTCGCGGAATTCGCCATCCTGCATGCCGGTCACTGCAGCATAAACGATCACGACATCCTGCAGGGTCTGCGGTACCGAGTTCTCCAGAATGCGCTTAAGCGTACCGCGGTCACGGTTGAGCTTGAGCCCGTTCATCAGCAGGCGCATCTGGTCGCAGTGGCCGGGATAGCGGATCGTTTTGTAGTTCATCGTATTAACACGAGTACCGTAAGTCTCGCCCAGCGAGCCAAGGCCGCCAGACGTGTTGAAAGCCTCGTACAGCGTACCGTCGATCTCGATCTCCTCCAGACCCTCGAGCGGCAGGACGTTGATTTCCCTGCCCTCGACGATGCTCTGGCAGGGATTGCCGTACTCGTTGATCAAACCGTCGGTGGACCATGTCAGCGAGTACTTGAGCACGTTATTGGGGTGCTGGGGCAGGGCCCCTACCCGAAGTTTCACGGACCGGAGCTGATCGAAGTGCTTGATCAACTCGTTGGCGGCGATGCTGATAAAGCCGGGGGCAAGCCCGCATTGCGGCACGAAGGCTGTAGTTGCGCCTTGTGCCAGCGCGCGCACGGACCGGGTGACGGCGACGTCTTCGGTCAGGTCGAAATAATGAAGATTCTGAGCGCGAGCGACTTTCGCGACCGCCACGTTGCAGTAGTAAGGCAATCCCGAAATGACGGCTGCCGGCGAGTGCTTTTTTACATGCTCCGCAAGCTGGGCCTCGTCGCTGGCGTCGAAGGTAAAGGCGCAGGAGGGATCGAGACCGTGCGCATTGACCACTCCGGCGGCAGCTCCTTCAGCGCTGTCGGCCAGTTGCACGCGATAATCACCGCTTTCGGCCAACAGGGCCGTGATCAGCGACCCGATCTTGCCGGCGCCGAGTACCAGAATGTCCCGCATGGAAACTCCCGAATAACCGCCACAACGACTTGCCGGAGCCCGCAATGGGGCGATTGCCACAACGGGTAAGCTTTTGACGGCAGGGCCCGTCCGCGCATTCGCAACAAGCGGCCGCGGCGCATTGTGCCAACCCGGCTCCGGGCTTTCCACAGGCGTTTCAATGGGTGAACATCGAACGCGGGCGGGGCGCTCGTAGTCAGGCGCCGGAGTTCGCGAGGAAGCCGTTGCCAACCGGGTGGATAAGCCCCTGATTGCGGTGGTAACTTTTGCGCCTTCTCGACAGCGCATGGCATAGTGCACGGCTGCCGCCGCTTTTTGGCAGATAATCGAGTCGCCGGACGGCGACTATTACAGTATCAGGACGGGAGCACTTTGTGACGCGAGCTATTGGCAAAACCGACTGGCACCCCGCCAGCTGGCAGCGGCTGGACGCCGCGCAGCAGCCCACCTATCCGGACCAGGCGGCGCTGGAACGCGCCGTCGCCGATCTGAGCCGTTTGCCGCCGCTGGTCACCTCCTGGGAAATAGAAGGACTGAAGGACCTGCTCGCAAAGGCGCAGCGCGGCGAGGCCTTCGTCCTGCAGGGCGGCGACTGTGCCGAGCGCTTCGATGACTGCACGTCGGACAGTATCGTCGCCAAGCTGAAGATTTTGCTACAAATGAGCCTGGTGATGCTGTACGGGCTCAAAAAGCCCGTCGTTCGGGTCGGCCGGATGGCGGGGCAGTACGCGAAGCCGCGCTCTACCGACACCGAGACCCGCAACGGCACCTCGCTGCCGAGCTTTCGCGGCGACCTTGTGAACCGCAACCCTTTCAGCGCCGACGATCGCATCGCCGACCCGCAGCTGATCCTGCGTGGCTACGAACGTGCCGCGCTGACGCTGAATTTCGTACGCTCGCTGATCGACGGCGGGTTCGCCGACCTTCATCACCCGGAGAACTGGGACCTGGACTGGGTGGGCCATTCGAAAATGGCCGACGACTACCACGAAATCGTCCGCTCTATTTCGAACTCCCTGGATTTCCTCGAATCCATTTCCGGCCGTGCGCTTTACCAGACGGAACGAGCCGATATTTATGCCGCCCACGAGGGCCTGCACCTTTTATATGAGCAGGCGCAGACACGGTTTCTGGAACGGCGCGACCGCTGGTACAACCTGACGACGCATTTCCCCTGGATCGGTATGCGTACGGCGGCCGTCGATGGCGCGCATGTGGAGTATTTCCGCGGCATCGCCAACCCCATTGGCGTGAAAGTCGGCGCCGGCATGACCGATGAATGGCTGCAGCACCTGATCCGGGTGCTGAATCCGAACAATGAGCCGGGACGGCTCACGCTCATTCATCGCTTCGGCGCAAAGGCGATTGAAGAAGGACTGCCGGTTCTCATCCGCGCGGTCCGCGAGACCGGATCTCCCGTTTTGTGGATCTGCGATCCGATGCACGGCAATACGGAAAGTACAGCCAACGGCACCAAGACCCGCCGCTTCGACAACATAGTCGCAGAGCTCGAGGCCGCGTTTCGCATCCACCGCGCTCACGGAAGTTATCTCGGTGGGGTGCACCTCGAGCTGACCGGGGAAAACGTTACCGAATGCACCGGGGGCGCCCGTGGGCTGACCGACAACGATCTCGCCAGGGCTTATCGGTCAACGGTAGACCCGCGGCTGAACTATGAGCAGGCGATGGAAATCGCCATGCGCATCGCCGGCTTGCACAACGGCAACCACAGCTAGGAAGCTCTGCACAAGTGTGCGGAGCTTGCCTGCGGGGCAAGGATGCCCCGCCGCGACAATCGCGTTAGCGACTGATAAGAGATTCCTAGTGTACCCCTTCCCATTCTCGCGGCGCGTCTGGCGGCGTTGCGGCTCCTCGCAATAGCTTGCTATTACTCGTCGCCGCGCCT
>JBBDSK010000110.1:0-7619 GCA_040904985.1 Woeseia sp.
CTTATCAGATGATGGAGGGCTCGGTGGTGATTGACGATTCCCGGCAAAGGATGAACGTGCCGCACCTCGCTATGCCGGTGCGGCACGTCCGTGTCGCCGGCAAGCTCATCCGAGAACAACTTCCGGCGTTAAGCGGCTACTGGTAGGTAACGGTAACGTCGAAGCTGCCGTTTGCCGCGCCTATAGCGGCCAGACCATCGCCAGTCAGTGTCGCGCCAATCAACAGCGTAGCGGTGGCTCCCGACGTCGCACTCAAGCCTGAGCCGTCACAGGCGCCGCTGGATGCTGCGGTGTTGTAATCGCACTTGAAGGCGCTGAGCGCGTAACCGGTGCCGTTGGAGACGTTGTCGACGAGAATCGTAATGGCCTGCGCATCGGTGGCGCCAACGGTGAGATTGGCGGCGCTTTGGGTCCCGCCCTGCACACGGCCTGCGGCGTCGGTAACCGCGCTGTTGGTGCCGATGACAACCGTTTCGAGATCCGCCAGGTTCTGATCCAGCAGCCCGAATTGCAGGGCGTTGACTTCAGTAATGGTGATCGGATCGACAAATTCGACTTCTGCTGTCACAGACTCCGGGTTTGCAGCGCCGGCGTTGCTCATGATAAGCAGCGAACCGACCGCAAATGCCACGGCGGCTCTCCTTCCCTGAAAATTTTTCGTACGCATTGTTCATTCCTGGTGGTTGATGAGTTTCTACGGGAGCCTATGCTGCCCCAACATCGAGCCGGAAAAAATGATCAAAGTCACAAAAATGGCAAATTCTCCCCACGTGAAGGAAGTGACGAGGCCTTGGCCGAGTGACAGGAGGCGACGCTCCCGGCGTCTGCGCGTCCTTCCTGCAGGTTGCTTATCCGGGGACGAGCCTTATTCGCTTGCGATGGTGTTGTGCGAGACGATCACCTGCGGGCAATGGTCGCCACCATCCGGCGTTCGATGGCGCCAGGAGCCCTCGGGGGCTGAGCGAAAACTGCGACCTGTTTCTTTGACAGAGCGACACCGATTCCGAACAATCGGGCGCTCTTTGGGGGGGGCGGTCGGTGGTTAACGATTTAGTCAGTGTCTTCGAGCTTGATTTACAGCGTTTCGGACTGCCGCTACACAGTACGCGGGAGTTCCTGCGCGCTGTAAGCATTGTTTCGTTGCCCAAGGCCCCCGAGGTAATCGAGGGTATCATCGACGTTCGCGGCGAAGTCCTGCCGGTATTGGATATTCGCAAGCGGTTCGGGCTGCCGGAGAAACCGCTTCACCCGCGCGATCACTTTGTCGTCGGCATTGCCGGACATCGGAACGTGGCTCTGCGAGTCGACCGGCTCAATGGCCTGTACGACATTCCGAAAACCGCGATCACCGATTCGTCAGCCATCAGTTCGCGGGTAGAACACATTTCCGGGGTAGCACGGCTGGCCGACGGGCTGATACTGATCCACGACCTGGATACCTTTCTCTCCCGCTCCGAATCCGCCGATCTGGACAGGGCGCTGCAGAACAAGCAATGAGTGCCGCGGAAATAGCCAGGTTAGTCGGCGAGCGCGCCGGCCTCGAGTTCCCGCCGGAACGGTACCGTGACGTGGATTCAGCGTTGCGCAAATTAATGCGCTGCCACGGCATCGGCTCCGCCAGCAAGTGCCTGGAACGCCTTGACCACGATCAGCGGCTGTTCGATGCGCTCCTCTCGGAAGTGACGGTCGGCGAAACGTGGTTTTTCCGGGACGCTGCACAATTCGCGGAGATTCGCGACAGGATCATTCCCGAACTCCGAAGGTTGCGCGATCCGCAGCACACCTTACGCGTTTGGAGCGCGGGATGTGCCAGCGGGGAAGAACCGTATTCGCTGGCGATTCTTTTCGAGGAGCTTGGCCTGGGCGCTCAAACGCGTGTTCTGGGCACAGACGTTTCGCGACAGGCGCTTGCACGTGCACGGGCCGCCAGTTACAGCAAATGGTCGTTGCGCGGAGACGGCGCGCTGCGGGCCGGGCCGTGGCTGGAAAAGACGGGAAGAAGGTATGAATTGAAAGACACGATCAGGAGCCGGGTTGAATTCAATTACCTGAACCTCGTCAGGGATGCATACCCGGTCCTGTCTGGCAATGTCTGGGGCCTGGATCTCGTCCTTTGCCGCAACGTGCTGATATACATGGGACGGGAAACGATCGGCGCAGTAGCGAAACGCCTTGTGCAGGCGCTCGCGACGGGCGGGTACCTTATCACAGCACCGACCGATCCATTGCTCACGCGCTGGGTCGAGCTGGAATCGGTCACGACGAAAGCGGGCATTATCTATCGAAAAGCGGGTGAGCAGCTGCGCTTCAAAGCCCTTCGAAGCGCGCCCAAAAAAAATGCAAAGCCATCGCTTTCCCCCGGCGTAGTTCGCTCCTCTGGTGCGCCGGAGCCTCGCACCCGGCGGCCGAAGTCCGGGCACATACCCGCGCTGCAAGACGAACGGGAAAACGCTGCTGCGGCCGCGACACGTGTCAGAGCGCTGGCAGGCAGCGGTGACATCGAAAAGGCTGTCGCGGAAGCGGCGAGTGCCGCGGCCGCGCATGCCGGTTCCCTGGAGGTCGCCTATCTTTACGGAGTCCTTTTGCTGAGCGCCGACCGCCCCCGTGAGGCCATAACAACACTCAAGGGCTTGCTGTACCTCGACCGCACGCTGGCGGTAGCTCATTTCGTATTGGGCACTGCGCTGCAACGTGAAAGAAAGTTTGCCGCTGCGTTACGTGCGTTCGGTAAGGCACACGACATCGCGGCAGGCTTGCCGGAGGACCATGTGCTGCCGTTATCGGACGGTGAGCAGGCCGGGCGTTTTGCGATGGCCGCTGCTTTGCGTGTGGAGGCGTTGACCTGATGGGGGAGCAATCCGGCATTGACTGGGCAAACGTGCGGCGTCAGCTCGAAGACGCGGCGGCTGCTGCGGAAGAGGCTTTTGATCCCTCGCCGGAACGCGCTGCGGCGCTCTTGTCCGCGCGCGCCCGCAAACTGGCGCAGCTGCCCGACGCTCCGCAAGAAGACGGCACAGTCACTCTGCTCAAGTTCAGGCGCGGCAGCGAGTGGTTCGGCGTCGAGGTGAGATTCGTTCGGGAAGTCACGGGCCTCGGTCCACTTGCTGCAGTCCCGGGAACCCCGGAGTTTCTGACCGGTGTAACCATCCGGCGTGGCAAGGTGCTGGCCGTCTTCGATCTTTCCGGCCTGTTCGGTTCGGCGGCGGAAACAGAGGGCGCGTCCCCGCGACTGCTGGTCTTGGGCCAGGAACGCGAGGAGTTGGCCATCCTGGTGGACGAGGCCCATGAGCACGAGACGATTATTCAGGCGCATATCCTCGACCCAAGCGGGGGAGTGGCCGACAAGGTGCGCAACAAATGGATTCGCGGCATCACGAAGGATGCGCTGATCGTCCTGGACGGGGCGGCATTCCTTGCCGACCCGCGCCTGACGATCGACATGAGGGACGGCGCGGGTCGTCAGACGGAAGACGTGGAGGAGTTATGAACAACGATAAAGGGTCAGGCTGGCTGCGATCGCTGGGAGCGAAGCTTACAGCCGTCATCCTCGTCATCACATTGTTGTCGGTCGGCTTGACCGCCGCCAATGTGCTGACCCTTCAGGCGATAGAAGGTGTGCCGGCGAAGATGAACAGCCTTTCGGCCGGCCGCACTTACGTCGCCGAACTCAAGCTGCTCGTTCGGCAGCTGCGCGAAAGCGGGGCGGCCAATGACGCCAGCCTCAGGGCGGAGATGCGATCGCTCATCGCCCTTGCGGACGAGCGCTACCAGGCTCTCATGCAGGGGGATCCGTCCAGGGGAATTACGCCAGTCATTGACCCGGTATCGCTACAGGCTATTGGCAGGAGTCAGCAGCAGTGGGTTCAGCAGGTTAAACCGGTACTCGTCAATCTTTTGGCCGCGGCGTCCCCTGGCGATGACCTGCCGGATGTCAGCCAGCTGGACCGCCTTCTCGACGAGCTCGCTGATTTTGTCGATGACGCTGTCGAAGTCGAACGCGCCAATCTGAACGACCGCATCTCCGATACCAGCAATCTGCAATTCGTTTTTCTCGCGGTGGTCCTTGTGATGCTGGCGGTGGTGTCGTTGATTCTCGCCGGGGTGATCCGCGCGCTCAAGGAAACGACCACGACCCTGGCATCGGCTTCCGCTGAACTGCTGGCCGGTACCAAGCAGCAGGCGGCCAGCGCGCACGAGCAGGCGGCCTCGGTGTCGGAGACGGTGACGACCGTCAACGAGGTGATGCAAACCTCCGAGCAGACGGCCCAGTGGGCGCGCAAACTTGCTGAAGAGTCACAAAACGCTGCGGCAACGGGACAAACGGGACGAGAGGCGATCGAGCAGTCGATCGAACGGATGGAAAGCGTCCAGCGCCAGACAGGTCGCATGGCCGAGAACATCCTGACACTCGCCGAACGTGCGCAGGCGATCGGGGAGATCATCGCCGCGGTCAACGAGATTGCCGAGCAAACGAATCTCCTGGCGCTCAATGCCGGGATAGAAGCGGCACGAGCGGGCGAGCACGGTGCCGGTTTTACGGTGGTCGCGCGCGAGATCAAGGAACTGGCGGACCAGGCGAAAAAAGAGACGAGTCGAGTACGCGATATTCTCGGCGATATACAGAAAGCGACCAACAGTTCGGTGATGGTGACGGAGGAAGGCGGCAAGGCAGTCGAGGCGACGATGAGGACCGTCAGCAGCGCCGGCGAGACGATTCACGCGCTGGCGGAAGCGGTAGATCGCGCCGCGACGGCCGCCAGCCAGATCACGGCGTCCGCACAGCAACAGGCGACGGGCATGGGGCAGATCCAGCAGGCGATGAGGGACATCAACGAAGCCACGACCCAGACCACGGCCGCAACGAGACAGGTTGAGAGCGCCGCACAGGACCTGAATTCGCGGGGAGACAGCCTCAGGGCCCTGGTAGGAAGCTGACGATCCGCCGATGAACGAAGAAGCCCTCATGCGCCGGCTGATGAAGACGTTCCTCGGAGAACTCGAGGGCCACGTCGAATCGCTGGAGCGAGATTTACTGGCATTCGAGCGCGACAGCGGGCAGGGCGGGGGTGCAGCTGCCGAGAATCTGTTTCGCACTGCTCACAGCATGAAAGGCGCAGCCCGTGCAGTGAACGTAGAGGTCATAGAGAAGGCCGCGCACCGGATGGAGTCGGTTTTTGCCGCGGCACGCGACGATCCCGCGGCTCTCGATGAAGCGCAATTTCAGAGCCTTTTTGCCGCCGTTGACGCATTGTCGCAGGCGCTGAGCCTGCTGCGCGCGGGCCGAACGCTGGAAGGCAGTGTACTCGAAACGCTGCTGCGTGCGCCCGGACTCGTTGCCCCGGAACGCAAGACTTCCCCCCAAGCCGCCACGGAGGAGGCGCCGGCCCGTTGGGCCCCGGCCGGGCGCGAGGAAGGGCATGTGCGGATGCCCGCGGAGCGGCTGGACCGCATGATTGCACTTGGCGGTGAGCTGCTGGTCGCGCGCCGCCGCATCGATGCCCGCATCGATGATATCGAAGCGCTGCAGAACGCCGGCAGACGTCGGCCGACCGCTCGCAGCGCCGGGGCGGATGACGACTTCTGGTTGTCCCGTCAGTTTGACAAATTCCGCGGTCAGCTTAATGCCGATCGTCTCGCGATCGACCAGGTGGCGGAGTCGCTCGAGTCGGAAGTCATGAGCGCGCGGATGCTGCCCTTTGGGGAAGTCTGTCAAGGGTTTGACAGAATGGTTCGCGATCTCGCCAGGGAGGTAAACGTCCAGGTGGAACTGCAAGTGCAGGGTCGGGAATTACAGATGGATCGGTCGGTAGCGGAAGCCATCAAGGACCCTCTGCATCATTTGCTTCGCAATGCAGTAGGGCACGCCATCGAAGTGCCTGAGGAGCGAAAAGCCGCCGGCAAACCGGAGCGGGGCCGGCTCGTGCTGTCGGCAGCGCTCGTGAATGGCATGATCGAGATCGCTCTCTCGGACGACGGGCGCGGGTTCGATCTGCCGGCGATCCGCGAGCAGGCGGCCAAACGTGGCATGCAGGCTCCTGACGATGATGGCAAACTGCTGACCCTCGCATTCCAATCCGGTTTCTCGACAAGCTCCAGCATCACGGCCATTTCCGGCCGCGGTGTAGGGCTCGATGTGGTGAAGGCAACTGTGGAGCGTTCTCGAGGCGCGGTCCGTCTCGATTCGGAAGCCAGGAAAGGTTCGCGAATCACTATAAGGATGCCGGTGAGTCTGACCAGGCTGACCGCCTTGCTGATCCGGCTGGGCGGCCAGGTTTATGTAATCGACAGCACCGCGGTCCGGGCCTTGATGCGAGTCGCTCCGGAAGAATTCGCCGATGTAGGCGGGCGGCAAGTGAAGAAGCTCGAGGCTTCTCCCGCGCCCGTCTTTTCACTGGCCGAAGTTTTGGGCATTAGTGGCTACGACAGGCCGGCAGGTAAGGTGCCGCTGGTGCTACTTGGTTCCGATACGGCGCAAACCGCCTTTGCCGTTGACGAGCTTCTTTCCGTGCAGGAAGTGGTGATAAAGGACCTGGGTTCGCGGCTCCGTTACGTCCGGCATATCAGCGGCAGCGCCGTGCTCGCCGGCGGCGAGATTGCCCTGATCCTGAACCCGGCGGAACTAATGCAAACCGCCCTGGCAAGGGGCAGTAGCGCCGGGCGCGGGGGACAACAGCCTGGTCGTGCAGCCAAGCGGCGCAAGCGCTTGCTGGTCGTCGAGGATACGGCCACTACAAGAATATTGATTACCACTATCCTCGAATCGTCCGGATTCGACATCATCGCCGCCGTCGACGGCCAGGATGCCTGGGGAATTTTGAAGGACTCAAAGTTTGATCTGGTCGTCAGCGACATCGAGATGCCCCGCATGGACGGCTTTCAGCTTTTGGAAGCGATCCGCGGATCAAAGGCGCATCGGGAACTGCCGGTGATACTCGTTACGGCGCTGGAGAGCGAAGAGGACCGCATGCGCGGGCTTTCTGCGGGTGCCGATGCCTATCTTCAGAAGAGCACCTTCGACCAGTCGGAGTTGATAGAGGCCATCGGCCAGATACTGTGAGGTACGGATGATAAGGGTGGTGCTGGCCGAGGATTCGCCGACCTTGCAGGAGCTTTTACGCAGCCTTCTCGAGGCGGATTCCGGCATCGAGGTGGTGGGGATTGCCTGCGATGGCAGTGAGGCGTTGGCACTGACGCGGAAAAAGAAGCCGGACGTCGTGGTCATGGACGTCAATATGCCCGTCATGAACGGTCTCGAAGCCACCAGGCAAATCATGTCTGAAGTGCCCACCCCGATCGTCATCGTATCGGCCACTCTCGATGTGCAGGAAGTCGAGGTGTCCATGGCGGCGCTGGATGCCGGCGCGCTGACAATCCTGCCGAAGCCTCACGGGCCGGGTTCCGATGCCTTTATCGTCGACTCACGCCGCTTCGTGACCGCCGTGAAAAACATGGCCGGCGTCAAGGTAGTGACGCGCCGGCGAGCGACAATCGCGCCCGGGAAGCGTTCCGTAGAAGAGCCTTCGTTGCCGGTCAGGGTGCGGCTGGTGGCAGTTGCCGCGTCAACCGGCGGACCGATGGCGCTGGGCAAAATACTGGGTGAGCTGCCGCAGGAGTATCCG
>JBBDSK010000111.1:0-7562 GCA_040904985.1 Woeseia sp.
GGCTGGCCCAGCTGTTGTCCGGGCTGACGCTGGACGACATGGCCGCGTTGCAAAAGTTGTTATTGAAGGCGCGCAGCTCCGTCACGGCATCGGCGCCGGCCTGATGCGCTCGAATGGCCGTTTGGTCGCTCATTGCCGCGGGGCCGGCTCGACCACCGCCGTGGTCTCGATCTCGATCAGGGCATTCGGTTCGACCAGTTCCGTGACGCCGACCACCGCCATCGCCGGGAAATTCTTGCCGATAACCTCCAGGTAGACGCGCCCGACCCGGCTCAAGTTGTTGCGATAAAGGTCGAGCCCTTTGATGTACCAGGTCATTCGAACGATGTTCTCCGGACCTGTGCCGCCTTGTTCAAGAACTGCGACGGTGTTTCTTAGTACCTGCGCGAGCTGGTCGACGAAGTCGCTCGGCAAATGCCCGCGTTCGTCCCAGCCGATCATGCCGGCGACGAAAACGAACTGGCCTTCTGCACGGATACCGTTAGAGTAGCCCTTTGGCCGCGACCAGCCTGGTGGTAACAACGGCTTCATTGCGTTGCCTCCGCATCTGCATAGGCTTGCCGGGCGATTATCACCTTTTGTATTTCGCTCGCACCCTCGTAGATGCGCAGTGCGCGAATCTCGCGGTACAGGCTCTCGGCAATGTTGCCTTTCGCAACTCCCTTGCCTCCGAATAGCTGGACGGCACGATCGATGACACGTTGCGCCGCTTCGGTGGCGTAGAGCTTGGCCATCGCCGCTTCTCTCGTCACCCGCTCCTGATAACAGTCCTTCGCCCAAGCGGATCGGTACACGAGGAGGGCGCTGCTGTCGACCTCGAGGGCCATCTCGGCGATGCTCGCCTCGGTCATCTGCAACGCGCTCAGAGGGGCGCCGAAGACCACCCGGCGGGCGGTGTGGGCGAGAGCCTCATCCAGCGCGCGGCGTGCAAAGCCGAGTGCGGCAGCAGCGACGGAGGTGCGAAACACGTCCAGAGTCGCCATTGCGATCCGAAATCCCTTTCCCGGCTCGCCTATTCGCGCAGAAACCGGTATGCGGCAGTCCTCGAATCGCAGCGTGGCGAGCGGGTGCGGAGCGATCGTCTCGATGCGCTCGGTGACGCCAAGCCCCGCCGTTTCCGCGTCGACGATGAACGCGCTGAGCCCTCGTGCACCGGGCTCGTTCTCGGAGCGCGCGAAGACACAGTAAAAATCCGCGATGCCGCCGTTGGAAATCCAGGTTTTCTCGCCATTAAGAACGTATTCCTCGCCGCACAGCTCGGCCCGCGTTTGCACCGCCGCAACGTCCGATCCGGCATTGGCCTCGGACAGGGCAAACGCGGCAATCGAGCGGCCCGCCGCGACGTCCGGCAGGTATCGCTCGCGTTGCGTGTTGTTTCCGGCAAGGGAGATCGCGCCACTTCCCAGGCCCTGCATGGCAAATGAAAAGTCGGCGAGGCCTGAATGATAGGCCAGAGCTTCGCGGCTGAGCACGATGCTGCGTACATCCAGCGATTCGCTTGCTCCGCCCCATGCCGCGGGCACGCAGTGGCGCAGCAACCCGGCCTTGCCGAGGTCGCTCACGAGTTTGCGGCAAGCCGTGTCGGTGTCGTCGTCGTGCCGAAAGTCATACGACCTGCACCATTCCGAGAGTCGAGCGTGAAGGGCGCGGTGCTGGTCTTCCAGGAACGGCCAGTCGAGGTAGCTGCGATCGGCCATCAGTTACCCTCGAATTCCGGCTTCCGCCCCTCGACGAAAGCCCGATACGCGCGCTTGAAATCTTCGGTCTGCATGCAGATAGCCTGGGCCTGCGCTTCAGCCTCGATGGCAGTATCCAGCGACATGTCCCACTCGATGTTGAGCTGGTTTTTCGTCATCCCGTGCGCGAAATTCGGTCCCGCCGCCAGGCGAGCCGCCAGTGCAAGCGATTCGTCGAGCAGAGACGCAGGCTCGAAAAGCGCATTGAAGAACCCCCAGCGGCAAGCCTCTTCTCCACTCATCGATCGCCCGGTGAAGAGCAGTTCCGATGCACGCCCCTGGCCGATGAGTCGCGGCAGCATCGCGCAGGCGCCCATATCCGCGCCCGCGAGTCCGACGCGCGCGAAAAGAAAAGCGGTCTTGGCTCGAGCCGTGCCGTAACGCAAGTCGCTTGCGAGCGCGATGGCAGCGCCCGCGCCCGCGCAGGCGCCGTCAACGGCGGCAATAACCGGCTGCGGGCATTGCCGCATCGCCTTGACGAGATCGCCGGTCATCCTCGTGAAGCGCAGCAGCCCGTTCATGTCCATATCGGTCAGAGGTCCGATGATCTCGTGCACATCGCCGCCGGAACAGAAGTTGTCGCCTGCCCCGGTGATGACGACGGCCTTTATGGAATCCTCGAAGGTGAGGGCGCGAAAGGTATCCCGCAGCTCCGCATAGGAGTCGAAAGTCAGCGGGTTCTTGCGTGCCGGTCGATTCAACGTCGCCAGCGCGACACCGTGGGAATCAACCTCCCACAGAAAGGAATCCGGTTTGATATTGCTGATGGGCATTACATGACCTCTCCGCCGGCAATGGCGATGGCCTGACCTGTGATCGAAGAGGCGTTGGTCCCGCACAGCCATAACACGGCGTCCGCCACCTCATCGGGCCTTACCAGGCGCTGTTGTGGGTTGACTTTCAATAGTTCGGCCAGAGCATCGTCGCGGCTGCGGCCGGTGCTTGCCACGATGTTGTCGAGCGAGCGCTCGACCATTTCGGTGTCCGTGTAGCCGGGACAGACTGCGTTGACCGTGACGCCCTTTCGCGCAAATTCGCGAGCCAGTGACCGCGTCAGACCCAGTACGCCGTGCTTGGCCGCGCAATAGGCGGAGACGTAGGCATAGCCGGTCAGCGCGGCTGTACTCGCGATGTTGACGATCCGACCATCCCTCGCATCGACCATCGCGCCGGCAACGGCCTGCGTGCAGAGATACGTTCCGGTCAGGTTGACGGCCAGCATTCTGCCCCAAAGAGCTTCATCCGTTTTCCGGAACGGCGCCGCCTCCGCCGAACCTGCGTTGTTGACGAGAATATGCACCGCGCCGCGGGCAGCGACGGCACTGGAAATCGCCGCTTCAACCTCGTCGCGCACCGTAACGTCGGCGGGGGCGGCGTGAGCGCCGAGCCGCTTTGCGGCCGCGCTCAGTTTCTCCGAGTTGCGGCCAATGAGTGTCACCAGCGCGCCGGCGTCCGCGAAGCGTCCGGCGATGGCGCTGCCGATACCGCTGGCGCCACCGGTCACCACTACATGCCGTTCGGCGAACGTTGAAGACGCTGAGCGATTCAATGCCTGGCCTCAGAGAGCGTTTTCTCGAACATCGACCCTTCCTCGTCGGCTAGCGCCGCTGTGCGCAGGCGGCGCAGGACGTCGGCCTTTTTTCCAGGAGCAGTCCGAGCCGACGTTTGCAGCATGGCACGGTAGCGCGTCAGTCCGCGCTCGTACGTCTCGCCGTAACCGCGAACAATCTCGATGCTTTCGGCGAGCGCGATAGCGCCCTCGTAATCGTTGGCCGCGGTTTGGGCGACCGCCTCCAGCCAATCTTCAATGTGCTGCTGCTGCACGGTAAACCGCCAGGTCTTTCGGCGCCACCGCCGGAGTCGCGCCAGAGCGCTTAAAAAGCAATAGCCCCAGAACTTGTTTGTGCTCACGTTACGCCCGCTCCGGAATAGCGGCGCCGTCCAGCGCCGGATCCTCGGCGAGGCCAGAGCACGCGCAGCCAGGCCCGCCGGAAGCGTATCGCAGACTTCCTCGAAGCGCGGGTGAAAGTATTCGGTGACGTACCAGGGTTGACCGGGCGCAGCACCGATATCTTTGCCGATGCCGTCAAGCCTGTGCGCGCGCGTCTTTATCTCTGCGACGCGTATCGTATCTTCGTAGCACATCTGCAAGGCGAGTTCCCGCGCGACCGCTCGGGTCAGCGCATGGCCGTCGCTGTTCTGGCGGTCCAGCGAAGTAATCCGGGCGAGGCGGTCGAGGTACAGAGCCGCGTAATCCTCGTCCTGATACGACAGCGTCCGCAAGGCGCCGTGCAGCGCGATGTTGCGGCATTGGACCGGCAGCATGCCGTCGATGCGCGCTGCCAAAGCCTGGCCTGCCGGACCGTTGGGGGTGGCGATGGGCATGTCGTCATCGGCAGCCGTTACGTCCGCAGTAATGCTGCCGCGGGCCCCTGCGAAGCCCGCCGAAAAACCGGCGAGATTCGTCTCGACGGCGCGCCCGGAGGCTCGAATTACCGCTTCGAACTGCTCACGTTGAAACGGAAGTGCGTCGCTTGCGGCAATCGCGCCGAAGATTACCGCGCTGATGACGCTCGACGTCTCCCGGGCCCGAGCGGCCATGTCAAAGCAGATGAATCGCTGCGCCACTTCGCGTGCAGCCTCGATGACCGGCCGCAGATCCATGATGCCATCGCCCAACGCCGACTTCTCGCTGATCGCATAGTCGCGGTGGGAACTCGCGATCAGCGTTGTCGCGTTCGGTGTGACAAATCCCTTCTCGATCGCACGGCCGGTCTCGGCGAGTTCCGAGGCGATAACGACGTCGACATCGCCGGGCACCGGGTATTGGGCGAAGACCGGTGGGCGCCCCTCGGCTTCGACGGCCGCGCGCCGCAGCATCTCGACGCAATAAACCGTCGCGCCGGTTCGTTGGGCGACACCGGCGACGTAGGTCGACTGCGCGAGGTAGCCGTTTGCTTCCGCAAGATCGACCAGCCAGTTCGAGAGCACGCCGCCGCCCTGGCCGCCGAGCGCGAGCATCGCAATCGTGATGGGACGCTCGCCGCTTGCGGCCATGCTCAGAGTGCCTGCGCGAGGTGTCGCTCGTTGCGCCGGCTCATCCAGCCGATTGCTCCTTGCCGGAGCTTCCAGAGGAGTTTGTCCATTGCGCCCGGGTTGAATACGAGCCGCGCCCTGTAGAACGACGGGCAAAGCACGGCTTCATGCGCGACCTCGCCGCAGTGTCCGCAGCCGACGCAACTGTTGTCGACATGAGAGACGGGTTGGGATTTCAACGGGTCGGGATTCGGCTTGATCGTCAGAGAAGGACAGCCGCTCAGCCGCACGCAGGCATGGTCGCCGGTGCAGGTATCGGCGTCGACACCGAATCGATCCCGCACGACTCGCCGCCCTTCCTGTACCGACTTCGCGAATTGCGGCTTCTCCCGGCGCTGCCGGTTCAGCATGCATTCGGACTGAGCGACGAGCACTTTCGGTCCGGTGCCCTTCCTGGTCACCGCTTCTTTCAGCGCCCTGCGCATCGAGGCGATGTCGTAGGTCTGGACGGTTTTTGCCCACTCGACGCCAACGCCGCGAACGGCCTTTTCGATGGGATGGCGCATGCTGCGCCGCGGCGAGCCGGATTTTGTAGAAAGAAGATCCTGCCCGCCCGTTGCCGCTGCATAATTGTTGTCGACGATGATCGTAAGCGCCTCGCTCTTGTTGAATACGGCATTGCCGATGCCGCTGGTCAGGCCGTTGTGCCAGAAGCCGCCGTCACCCATGATCGCAATCGGCGGCTTGTCGCTCGGGGTATTGAAGGCAGAGGCTCCGGCTGCACCAAGGCCGTAACCCATCGTCGTATTGCCGATCTCGAAAGGCGGCAAGATCGAAAACAGGTGGCAGCCGATGTCGGCGCTGACGTGGAAATCGCCCATCTCCTTCTGCAGCATCTTGAGGCTGCTGAAGACCGGACGCTCGGGACAACCGGTACACAGCCCCGGCGGGCGGGCCGGTATGTGGCCGCGGATTTTCTCCAGCGCCGCGGTAACCAGGGAGATCGGGTCGGTCGGTGCACGATAATCCGGATCGTGCGCCGCGAGAAAGCTGACGATTCCGGCGCGCAGTACCTGAACGGTGTATTCCCCGGCTTTGGGTAACATCGACTTTCCCGCAAGCCGGGTATCGAGTCCGGCTTCTCGAAGAATGGAATTCACCGCCTGCTCGATATAATTCGGCTGGCCTTCTTCGACGAGCAGCACCGCCCGTTTGCCGCGGCAGAAATCCACAATCTCGTCGTCGATCAGGGGATACGCCACGTTCATGACATAAAGCGGGATTTTGGTCCTGCCGTAGATGTCGGAGAGATTCAGCTGTTCAAGAGTCCTGATCAGCGAATTGTAGATTCCGCCCTGGACAATGATGCCGATGTCCTCGCGTTCGCCGTCGAACATCTCGTTCAGCCGGTGCTCTTTGATATAGCGCACCGCGGCCGGCCACCGCTCTTTTATCTTCTCCTGCTCGTGCAGGAAAGAGGCCGGCGGCAGCACGATACGATTCACGTCACGCTTCGGGTTTTCAACCGCCGAGCGGAGCGGCATGCGCGGCGGCCTGTTGTCTTTTGCGGCGAAGCGCCCGTGTACGTGACAGGAACGAATGCGCATCTCGAGAAATACCGGCGTATGGCTTGCCTCGGAGAGTTCGAATGCATGCTCCACCGCGTCGACGATACTCGGCAGGTTCGGCCGGGGGTCGATCAGCCACATTTGACTTTTCATTGCAAACGCGTGCGTCCGTTCCTGCATGATACTGGACCCTTCGCCGTAGTCCTCACCGACGATCACGACCACGCCGCCCGTCACGCCGCCGGACGCAAGATTGGCCAGGGCGTCGCTGGCGACGTTCGTTCCTACGGTGGATTTCCACGTCACCGCCCCGCGTAATGGATAGTTGACAGACGCAGCCGCCATCGCGGCCGCGGCCGCCTCACTGGCGCTGGTCTCGAAATGCACGCCGAGTTCGCTGAGGATCTCCTCGGCGTCGGAGAGTACGTCCATCAGATGCGAGATGGGCGAGCCCTGATAGCCGCCGACATACGCCACGCCCGACTGCAGCAGGGCTTTTGTGACCGCGAGAATGCCCTCTCCGGCGAATTCCTCGCCGGCGCCCAGCTTTAGCTTCTCAACCTCTTTTTTGAAAGATCGCTCTGCCATATCGGCTGATTTTACTCTTCTTGAACCAGAGCTAGTACCCGCAGCGGACTTCCCGAGCCTTTAACGATTTTCAGCGGGGCGGCCAGTATGACAGCGCCCTTCGGCGGCAGCTGGTCGAGATTGATCAGGCTTGTCAGCCCGAACTTGTTGGCGCCATGCATGAAATTGTGACACGGAAACGGCGGTTCGAACGCGAATGCCTGTCCGGCATCGGTGCCGACGGTTTCCGTTCCGAAGCCGGCCACGTCGCGTTCCTCGGCGAGGAACTTGACAACGTCTTCATGAGGACCGGGGGTGTGGGCGCCGTCTTCGCCGATATTGAGGTACTCGTCCTTCGACGAGCGGTTCGACCACCCGGTGCGGAGGAGAAACCAGCTTCCGGCTTCGATCTCGCCGTGTTTCGCTTCCCAGGACCTGACATCGTCGACGCTAAGGAGAAAGTCGGGATCGGCCGAGGCTTTGTCTGTGACGTCCATGACGCACGCTGGCGCGATGAATTTCTCGACAGGGATGGTGTCGGTGGCGTTATTCTCGTAGTCCTTGCCGCTGACCCAATGTATCGGCGCATCGAAATGCGTGCCGGTATGTTCGCTGCACTTGAAATTGTTCCAGTACCAGGCCGGCCCGCGTTCAT
>JBBDSK010000112.1:0-7526 GCA_040904985.1 Woeseia sp.
GAGCGCCGGTTTCAGCATATTGCCGGCGTCCATAGAGCCCTCGGCCTTGCCGGCCCCCACCATCGTGTGCAACTCGTCGATGAACAGGATGATCTGCCCTTCCTGTTTCGCCAGATCGCTCAGAACCGCCTTGAGGCGCTCCTCGAACTCGCCGCGGAATTTCGCCCCGGCAATGAGCGCGCCCATATCGAGCGCCAGAATGCGCTTGTTGCGCAGCCCTTCCGGGATTTCGTTGTTGACGATGCGCTGTGCCAACCCCTCGACGATCGCCGTCTTGCCTACCCCGGGCTCGCCGATCAGCACGGGATTGTTTTTCGTCCGTCGCTGCAGAATCTGGATGGTGCGGCGAATTTCGTCATCGCGGCCAATGATGGGATCCAGTTTTCCCTGCTCGGCGCGTTCCGTCAGGTCAATGGTGTACTTCTCCAGTGCCTGGCGCGTCTCCTCGGCGTTCGGATCGTTGACTTGCTGGCCCCCTCGAAGCTCGTCGATTGCTTTCTCCACAGCACCACGCACTCCGCCCGCCTGCTCGATGATCTTCGCCAGCGGCGAACTCGGGTCCATCGCCGCCAGCAGGAACAGTTCGCTGGAGATGTACTGATCATTCCGCTTTTGCGCCAGCTTGTCGGTCAGGTTCAGCAGTTTGCCCAGATCGTTGCCGATGTGAACGTCGCCGCCTGTGCCCTCGACCCTGGGCAGCCGGTCCAGCGCAAGACCGAGTTGCGAGCGCAAGAGGTTGACGTTGGCGCCGGCTTTCGTGAGCAAACCGCGAATGGAACTGCCCTGCTGGTCGAGTAAGGCGACCATCACGTGGGCGGGCTCGATGAACTGGTGCTCCTGGCCCACGGCGAGCGACTGCGCGTCGCCCAGTGCCAGCTGGAACTTGCTGGTGAGTTTATCCATCCGCATGTCGTTTTATCCGCTCTCGTTTAATCCGCTCTCGTTTAATCCGCTTCTGGGTACGCAATGTGTGTACCCTAAATTGGCCCGAATGCGCCTATTTCAAGCGCCGGAGCGGCTGCCCCTGCGGAAGATGAACGTCGCCATGCGTCCGCACTGGCCGTCGCGGCGGTACGAGAAAAAGGACCCGGCCTCGCGAAAAGTACAGCGTCCGCCGCCGTAGATTTGGCTCACCCCGGCTTTGCGCAGCCGCAGCCTGGCAAGGCCGGCGAGATCGGCCTGCCAGCGGCCGCCGGGATTCCGCTCGAAAAGCGGCGCCGCGTCCTCATCCCGCGCCAGGAAGGCCTCACGCACGTCCTTGCCCACTTCGAAGGCCTCCTGCGAGATCGCGGGACCCAGCCACACCAGTACAGCCGAAGGCGCGGCGCCGATTGCGGCGAGCGTAGCTTCCAGCACGCCCGCGCAAATTCCACGCCAGCCGGCGTGTGCGGCGGCTATTTGCTCGCCATCCGAAGTCGCAAATACGACAGGCAGACAGTCCGCGGTGAGAATCGCGCAAACGGCCTCGGGCTGCGTCGCGACAATGGCATCAGCCTCCGGCAGCCCCGCGGCCGATTTCGCCGGCACCACGGCTGCGCCGTGCACCTGCGTCAGCCAGCGGGGCTCGGCCGGCAAACCGCAGGCATTGCGCAGGCGTTCGCGATTGACCTCGACGGCGCCCGGGTCGTCGCCCACGTGTGCCGCCAGATTGAGCGAGGCGTAGCGACCGCCACTGACGCCGCCCTGCCGAAGCGTGGTACCGGCGATGACGCCGGGAGGCGCAGGCCAATCAGCGCGCATCCATTCGGGGGCATTCATTGACTGGCGACGCCCGGGCTGGCCCGCAGCGCCTCCAGCAGTGCCGCGAAGTCGGCCGGAAGCGGTGCGTCCAGCGCCAGGGCCTCGCCGCTCCGCGGATGCTGAAACGCAAGTTGGGAGGCATGCAGGGCCTGCCGGCGAAAGTTTCGCAGTGTCTCCTTCAGGCGTTCATCGGCACCCGCCGGCAGCGCGAGGCGACCGCCATAAACCGGGTCGCCCAGAATGGGATGGCGGCGCCAGGCGAAATGCACCCTGATCTGGTGGGTGCGGCCGCTCTCGAGGCGCACACTTATATAGGTGTGCGCGGCAAAGCGCTCGATCACCCGGTAGTGCGTAACCGACGGTTTACCGCTGTCCTGTACGCTCATCCGCAGACGATCAACCGGATGCCGACCGATTGGAGCATCGATCTTGCCACCGCCGGTGAGAACGCCGTTGCAGACCGCCACGTACTGGCGCGAGATTTCGCGTGCGCTCATCTGGCGCACGAGCGCCGTGTGCGCCGTCAGTGTCTTGCCGATGAGAAGAAGTCCGCTGGTGTCCTTGTCCAGGCGATGCACTATTCCCGCTCTCGGCAGATCTGCCAGCGCCGGAACCCTGTGCAGGAGGCCGTTCATGAGGGTGCCGCGAAGATTGCCGGCGCCCGGATGAACGACCAGGCCGGGAGGCTTGTTGACGACCATCAGCTCGCCGTCTTCGTAAATCACGTCGAGTTCGATCGCTTCCGGTTCGCTGGTTACGCTCACGGAGGCCTGTGGCCTCAGACGCACCAGCTCACCGCCGGAAACAGGATCCTTCGGCCGCCGGGCGCTGCCGTCCACGGTTACGAGGCCTTCCTGCAGCCAGTCTTTCAGCCGGGTGCGCGAATATTCCGGAAACATCCGCGCCAGCGCCCGGTCCAAGCGTTCTCCGGCCATCTCGGCTGGAACGGTTTGTTCCCTTTGTTCCTCGGTCAGGTCTTCGGTCACAGCACCACAGGCTGGCAACTCGGGAAACATCGAGTTTACGGTATACTCGCCCGCTTTCGGGTAATTCAGCATGCTGCCCGGCGTTTTCAAGACGCCTGAGGATTCGCGGCATTTGCGGGGCTTATGAACGAACGAATTAAATACGCGATCCGCGGCTCGGCAGAGACGGTTTTCGGACGACCTGTTTTCGGACGACTTGGGCGCCTGATGGCGCTGGCGCTGCTGGGAGCCATTCTCGCGGGTTGCGCCGGCAGCGATGAAGAAGAAAACGCCATGCTGCGCGACGTTGCGAAGGCGTACGAGACCGCGCAGCGGTCGATGGAAAACCAGAATTACCGCCGCGCCATCCAGATCTACGAGGCGCTGCAGGCGCGATTTCCTTTCAGCGACCTCAGTACACAAATCCATCTCGAACTGATGTACGCCTATTACAAGAGTGCCCGCCAGGAACAGGCGATCGACGCTGCCGATACCTTCATGCGGGAGAATCCCACTCACCCGCGGGTCGACTACGCGCTCTACATCAAAGCCCTGGCCTACTTCGAGCGCGATCCCGGACTCCTGGAGCGCTGGTTCAACAAGGAGATCGACAACCGGCCGCCGCGAGACGGTGCCTTGTCATTTTCGCTGCTGAAGCGACTGGTGGAGCGCTACCCGGCCAGCCCCTACGCGGAAGATGCGAGGCAGCGCATGATCTTCCTGAAGAATCGTTTGGCAGCCTACGAAAACAGTGTCGCGAAATACTATCTCGAGCGCGGCGCCTATGTGGCGGCGCTGAACCGTGCCAAGAGCGCGCTCGAAGAATACAACGGCGCGAACGGCAATCGCGAATCGCTCGGCATCATGATCGATGCTTATAAGGGGCTCGGCATGAACGACCTGGCAGCGGATGCGAGGCAGGTTCTGCGCTCCAACTTCCCCGGCGAAAGCTGAGCGGCAGGCGGACGACCGGGCGACTTCGACCCGTTGTTTTATTCGGGGAATGTGTACTGCGAGGTGATGGGGTAACGCCAGTCCCGTCCAAACGCGCGCCTGCTTATGCGGATTCCCGGCGGAGCCTGGCGGCGCTTGTATTCGCTGCGTTTGACGAGCTCCAGCACGCGGGTCACGGTTTCACGGTCGAAGCCGCGCTCAATGATGTCGTTGACCGACAGATCCTCCTCGATGAACGCCGACAGGATCGGATCCAGCACATCGTAGGGCGGCAGGGTGTCGCTGTCGCGCTGGTCCGGACGTAATTCCGCCGAGGGCGGACGGGCGATGATGCGTTCCGGGATCGCCTCGCTTATTGAATTGCGATAGCGGGCAAGCCGGTACACCATTGTCTTGCTGCAGTCCTTGATGGGCGAAAACCCTCCGGCCATGTCACCATAAAGGGTGGCATAACCGACCGCCATTTCGCTCTTGTTGCCGGTCGACAGGAGCATTCTGCCGGTCTTGTTCGAGATCGCCATCAGGAGAATCCCGCGGCATCGGGCCTGGATGTTCTCCTCGGTTACGTCCTCCTCGCGTCCTTCGAATATCGGCTCGAGCTGCTTGAGCGTTGCGCGGTACATTGGCTCGATCGGCAGGACGTCGTAGCGCACGTTCAGGCGCGACACCTGTTCCGCCGCATCCTCCTGGCTCATGGCGCTGGTATAACGAAACGGCATCATCACGGCCCGAACGCTGTCAGCACCCAGCGCGTCGCAGGCAATGGCGAGAACGAGTGCGGAGTCGATTCCGCCCGATAATCCCAGCACCACGCCGGGAAAGCCGTTCTTGTGCACGTAGTCGCGCGTGCCGGTGACGAGCGCTTCGTATACGCTTTGCTCCACGGGCAGATACGCGGCGATATCCGCAGTCTGCGGCCGCACGCCGGATGCGTCGGCACGCAGTTCCAGCCGCATCAGCCTTTCCACGAACGGTTCGGCACGGAAGCAGATTTCGCCGGCGGCGTCCATGGCGAAGGAGCCGCCATCGAACACGAGTTCATCCTGACCGCCCACCATGTTGACGTAAACAGCAGGAATCCCGACCTCGTTGACGCGCGCCCTTACCACGTTCTCGCGAATCTGCTGGCTTTGGAGCTCGTATGGCGAACCGTTGATCGCGATGATGACCTCGGCGCCCGCCGCACGGGCAGCCGCCGCGGGGGCGGAACGCCACACATCCTCGCAAATGTGGAGGCCGATGCGGATGCCGTTAAGCTTGAACACCGCGGCTTCCTTGCCGGCTGTAAAGTAGCGCTGTTCATCGAAGACGCGGTAGTTCGGCAGCATGTGTTTTCGGTAACGTGCGATAACCTCGCCATTTCGAAAAACCGCGCAGGCGTTATAGATGGAATCGCCGTCGTACTCGGGAAACCCGAGCAGGACCGCGATATCTCTCACGCCTTCCCGGATGGCTTCAAGCGACGTGATAACCCGCTTGCGCAATCCCGAGTGGAAAAGAAGGTCCTCGGGCGGATACCCGCTTAGGCTCAGTTCCGGGAAGACCACCAGGTCCGCGCGCATCTCGTCCCGCGCCCGGTTGGCGTACTCGACCATTCTGGCGGTGTTGCCGGCGACATCCCCGACCACCAGGTCGAGTTGGGCCAGGGCAAGTGTTACGGTCTTGGTCATGGGCGTCAGGGTATCGGACTTCTTCGGTTAGCCCGTTTAACGGGCACCTCGGTGGCGTATCGTTTGCTTCGTCCGGAGGACGGCCAATGTCAAAGCCGTCCGTTCGCTGTCCAGGCTCCGCTTTTACCCAAGCCGCTCCTGCATCGTGCTGCCGAGTTCGGCGGGCGAGCGGACGATGGTAGCACCGGCCGCATCCAGCGCCTTGAACTTGTCTTCAGCGGTGCCTTTGCCGCCGGAGATGATCGCGCCGGCATGGCCCATCCGCTTTCCGGGCGGTGCCGTGACTCCGGCGATATAGGCCACCACGGGCTTGCTGACCTCCGATTTGATGTACTCGGCCGCAGCCTCTTCGTCGGTGCCCCCGATTTCGCCCACCATGACGATGCCGTCGGTCCCGGCATCCGCCTGGAACAGTTCCAGGCAATCGATGAAGTTCATACCCCGCACGGGGTCGCCCCCGATGCCGATGCAGGTGCTCTGGCCCAGGCCGTTTTGCGTGGTCTGGTACACGGCTTCGTAAGTCAGCGTGCCCGAGCGGGAAATAATGCCGACGCCGCCCTGTCTGTGAATGAAGCCGGGCATTATCCCGATCTTGCACTCCCCGGGAGTGATGATGCCGGGACAGTTGGGGCCGATCAGCCGGCAGTCGTAGTCGCGCAGCGCCGACCTGACCTTCACCATGTCGAGCACCGGAATGCCTTCGGTGATGCAAACGACCAGCTTCACGCCTGCATCCGCGGCCTCGAGTATCGCGTCGGCCGCAAACGGGGCCGGCACGTAAATCATGCTGACATCGGCGCTCGTTTCCCTCACCGCCTCCTGCATCGTGTCGTAGACCGGCACTCCCAGATGCTGCTCACCTCCGCGGCCCGGGGTAACGCCGGCGACCACCCGGCTGCCGTACTCGATGCATTGCTTCGTATGAAAGGAACCCTGGTTGCCGGTTATTCCCTGGCAAACGATTTTGCTGCTTTTGTTGACCAATATGCTCATGTCGGATCCGTCATGCCGCCGCCGCGACGACTTTTTTCGCGGCGTCGGTCAAATCGCTGGCGGTGATAATGTCGAAATCGCTGGATGCCAGCAGTTCGCGTCCCTTGTCGACGTTGGTGCCCTCTAGCCGCACGACGACCGGCACGCTGACGCCCACTCCCTGTACTGCGCCAACGATCCCCTCCGCAATGAGATCGCAGCGCACGATGCCGCCAAAAATATTGACCAGGATCGCCTTTACGTTCTCGTTCGAAAGGATAAGCTTGAACGCCGCGGTGACACGCTCGCTCGTCGCCCCTCCGCCGACGTCGAGAAAGTTCGCCGGAGATCCGCCATGCAGTTTGATGATGTCCATGGTGGCCATGGCCAGCCCGGCACCGTTGACCATGCAGGCGATGTCGCCGTCGAGCGAAACGTAATTGAGATCGTGCTGTGCCGCTTCGCGCTCCATCTCGTCTTCCTGCGATGGGTCGCGGAGCGTACTGAGCCGCTTCTGCCGAAACATCGCGTTGTCCTCGATATTGATTTTCGCATCGAGCGCGAGCACGTCACCACTTTTGGTGATGATCAGCGGATTGACTTCCACCAGGCTCGCATCGCAGTCGATGAACAGCCGGTAAAGCTTTTCGATCAGTCCGGCAAACTGCTTGCTCTGGCCCTTGTCGAGACCCAGACCGTAGGCAAGCTGCCGGGCCTGGTAAGGCTGAAGTCCTGCCGCGGGCGACACGGCCACGGAGAAGATCTGGTCCGGCGTCTCCTCGGCCACTTTCTCGATATCCATGCCGCCGGCCGCCGAGGCTATGAAAGACACCTTACCGACCTCGCGGTCCAGCAGCATGCTGAGATATAGCTCGCGTTCGATTTCAGAACCGGACTCGACGTAGACGATATTGACCGGCAAACCCTCGGGCCCGGACTGGTGCGTCACGAGCCGTATGCCGAGCATTTCGTCCGCGTACTTGCGCACCTCGTCGATCGAGCGGGCCAGCTTTACGCCGCCCGCTTTGCCGCGCCCACCGGCGTGCACCTGCGCCTTGACGACCCAAAGGCTGCCGCCCAGTTTTTCCGCGGCCTGCGCGGCTTCATCGGAAGTTGTTGCAGACAGACCCTGCGGCACTGGAATGCCATATTCGGCGAACAGTCCTTTCGACTGGTATTCGTGAAGATTCATTGCTGGAGTGTCTTGAGCCGGAAATGAGGTGGC
>JBBDSK010000113.1:0-7525 GCA_040904985.1 Woeseia sp.
ATTCCATCAATTTTTTCAATCGCATCGAGATGCTTGATACCGAATGCACCCGGACCGGCGAGTAATACCTTCATTCCGTTCCTCCGTTAACTTCCGTTAGCTGCGCTCATTTGTTTTCGAGCACCAAGTGACCAACAGCCGTGTTCGAGGCCGGCACATGATAGAAGCGGTGCTTCTGCACGACTTGTTCGTTCAATGCGCCACGCATGATCAGCCACATTACGAGTTCTATACCTTCCGAGCCCGCTTCGCGCACGTACTCGAGGTGCGGCATTCTCGAAAGGCCCTCCGGATCCTCCACAATCCGGTCAAGAAATGAATTGTCGAACTCGCGGTTTATCAGCCCCGCCCGCGGGCCCTGCAGCTGGTGACTCATACCGCCCGTCCCCCATATCTGGACGTTCAGGTCCTCATCGAAGGACTCCACAGCGCGGCGAATCGCTTTACCGAGTTCAAAACAACGCCGCCCGGATGGCGGCGGATAAAGAACGACATTGACCGCAAACGGAATCACCCGGCAAGGCCATGTGTTGGGCTGCCCGAACAACAATGACAGCGGCACTGTGAGCCCGTGATCGACGTCCATGCGATTAACGATCGTAAGGTCGAAATCGTCCTGGATGACTGAATGGGCTATATGCGTCGCCAGGATCGGCTCGCCTTTTACGAGCGGGACCGGCCGAGGGCCCCATCCCTCATCCGCGGGCTGGAACTCCTCTGCACAGCCGATCGCGAACGTCGGGACGATATCAAGGCTAAATGCCGACGCATGGTCGTTGTAGACAAGTATTATCACGTCCGGCTTCTGTTCGGCGATCCACTTTTTCGAGTACTCATAGCCTTCGAACACTGGCGCCCAGTACGGCTCGGCGTTTTTGCCCAAATCGATCGCCGCGCCGATGGCCGGTATATGCGAAGTGCTTACGCCTGCCGGTATCTTCGCCATATCAGTTGTCTCCTTGATCGCTATCGCGCGCAGGTCGCCTGCCGCCCGACAGCATCATCTGCGCGTAGTCCTCCTGGCTCATCCCGGTCATCGTCGCCGCCGCATGCTGGAAGCTGAGTCCGTCGCTGGAAAATATCTTGGCGAGAAAATAGATATTGCCGCCAAGGGATATCATGCGATTGTAGTCGCGATCCATTACGGCTGTTTTCTGCTCATCGCTCATTGGCCACTCGTCCAGATAGGCTCGTTCATTTGCTTTGAAGCGTTCGCGGTTCGCGGCTTTCATCAGCGACATGCAGAACTGGTTCAGGTGATATCCTCGGCGCGCCTGGTCGGCATCGAAAATCGTCGTGCCGGGTATGTTGCTGTAGGGTTTATCGAGGCTCATGTCGTCTCCATTTTCCAGTGCGTCAGTCAGACCAGTAAAGGCGAGACGGATTGTCCACCAGCAGTTTGTGTTGGAGTTCGTGTGTGGTCGCGATCCTCGGGATGTAGTCGACCAGGTTGCCGTCGTCCGGCATGTGGCTCTTCATGTTCGGGTGCGGCCAGTCCGTTCCCCATAGTACACGGTCGGGAAATTCCTCGACGATGCGCCGGGCGAACGGGACGACGTCGTCATATTCGGGCGGACCGGTCTGCGACAGGCGCTCCGGACAGGTCACCTTGGACCAGAAATTCGGGTGTTCACGCATCAGCTTCACAAACAGCTCGAAGCCGGGACCGTCAACCGCCTGGCTGACATCGGGCCGGCCCATGTGATCGACAATTACCGTGGTCGGCAGCGACGTAAAAAAATCATAAAGCTCCGACAACTCGGTGGCCTCGAAGTAGATTACTACATGCCAGCCGAGGGGCTTGATCTTCGCTGTGATTTCAGCCAGCGAATCGAACGGCAGCGCATCGACTAGCCGTTTGACGAAATTGAAGCGTACGCCACGCACGCCGGATGCATGCAGTACCTCAAGCTCACCCCGGGTGACAGCGCGGCGAACGGTGGCGACCCCGCGCGCCTTGTCACCGGCATCCTTCAGGGCGTCAAGCAGCGCACTGTTGTCCGCGCCGTAACAGGTCGCCTGCACAATCACGTTGCGGTCGAAGCCGAGGAAATCACGCAGCGCCCACAGCTTTTCCTTGCCCGCATCGCATGGCGTGTACTTGCGCTCGGGTGCATACGGAAACTCATCGCCGGGCCCGAACACATGGCAATGCGCATCGACAGCGCCCGGCGGCGGCTTGTAGGCGGGCCGGCTCGGCGACGGATCGAAGGCGAGCCAGTCCGCATCGGGTGTGAATGCGCTCATGTCATCACCTGCCTCTCGCCGTCAGCGCCGCGTCGAGTCGCGGAAAGACACGCCGTGCGTTGCCCTCAAGCACCTTGTGCCGGTCTGCATCACTCAGTTCGAGCGCATCGACGTAGCGCTTGGTGTCGTCAAAGCAGTGTCCTGTCTCCGGATCGATCCCCCGCACTGCCCCAACCATCTCGGAGCCGT
The DNA here is from genome assembly GCA_040904985.1 of Woeseia sp. GTDB lineage: Bacteria > Pseudomonadota > Gammaproteobacteria > Steroidobacterales > Woeseiaceae > IDS-8. Next base: position 2,437 of record JBBDSK010000113.1, read on the forward strand.
ACAGGATGTTGTCGATGTCGATTTCCCGGAACAGGAGATCAATACCCGCCTGATGATAGACGCAGGTATCGAAGAACACGTTGTTCATCAGGTGCTCAGCCAGCGACGGTTGCTTCAGCATGTCGGCAAGACCCCGGTAGCGGCCCCAGTGATACGGCACGGCGCCGCCGCCATGTGGGATGATAATGCGCAGGTCCGGGAAGTCGCTAAACAGGTCACCTTGCAGGAACTGCATGAACGCCGTGGTATCGGCGTTGATGTAGTGCGCCCCGGTGGAATGGAAGTTGGCATTGCAAGTCGCCGACACGTGAATCATCGCCGGCACATCGAGCTCTACCATCTTCTCGAAGAACGGATACCAGCTCTTGTCCGTGAGCGGCGGTGAAGTCCAGTGTCCGCCTGAAGGATCGGGGTTCAGGTTACAGCCAACAAAGCCCAGATCTTCAACACAGCGTGTGAGCTCGGCGACGGAACGTGCGATCGGCACACCGGGAGACTGCGGCAGCTGGCAGACGCCGATAAACGTTTCCGGGTACAGGTCCACGACCCTTTTGATCAGGTCGTTGCAAGCCGCGGTCCACGCGCGCGAGACGGCCTCGTTTCCCACGTGGTGCGCCATGGCAGAAGCACGTGGCGAGAAGATCGTCATGTCGGCGCCGCGCTTGCGAATCAGCTTCAGCTGGTTCGCCTCCAGGCTTTCGCGGATTTCATCGTTGCTGATCGGCAGCGGCTTCGGCAGCGCGCTTCCAGCCTCGAACGCCGCGAGCTGCGCCGCACGATACTCCTGGTGTGGCGCGGGTGCCGTCGTGTAGTGTCCGTGGCAGTCGATAATCATTGGGCCCGTTCCTCTGCTGCTGCACGTAGCCGAACCATCGCGAGCATGGTACCCATCGTCCAGGCGAACTCGCCGAGCCGCAAGAGACAGATACTACGAATGCCAATCACGCTCTTCCACTCCAGATGGCCGCTGGTACAAAAACTGTGCCGCGCATCAGGAGCCTCGCGGTTCGCAATAGCGCGGAACGTAGGACCGACGGTGGCTCCTGCGATGCGTCCAACTCGACCTCTACCGTGAAAAACCCTGTGGGATGTTCGACGTCCAGGCGACGCATGCCGCGGCCGGACTCAGTGCCGCTCATAGACTGTGCCACCGACCCAGGGAGCAGGCAGGCCGTGGCCACGCTCACGGAACCGAGCACGCCAATGGCCTCGTGCACCCGATGGGGAATAAAAGTGCGGGTCGCGATCGCACCGCCGTTCCGGGCCGGCGCGACGAGGCACATTTTCGGCACGGTCTTGTTAGTGACGTCGCCCAGTTGCATGAGTTCGCCGGCCTGCAGGCGTATCTCCTCAATACGTTCCTTCAGATCGCTGTCGCCCTCGAGTTCAGCCGGCGATTCGTAGCCGGTTTTGCCCAGGTCGGCGGCGCGCAGCAACACGACCGGCATGCCATTGTCGATGCACGTCACGGCCAAATCATCAATCACGTCGACCGGTTGGCCCGTCGGCAGCAGCGCACCGCAGCTCGATCCGGCAATGTCCAGGAATTCGAGCAGCACCGGTGCGGCGGTTCTCGGCACCCCATCGATACTTGCATCACCGGCGTAGGTCACCCTGCCTCCCGCCGTCCGTACGCGCGCCACGGCAATCCCGCCCGTATTCACCATGCGGATGCGCACATCCGTCGTCTCCTCGCCGGGCGACACAAGCCCTTCGTCGATGGCGAACGGTGCAACACCGGCAAGGATATTGCCGCAGTTCTGGTTGTCGCTAACGTCGGCACGGTCGACGACGACCTGCAGAAAGAGATAGTCAACGTCGGCGTCCCCGGCGTCCGACCGCGAGATCACCGCCACCTTGCTGGTCAGCGGGTGCGCGCCGCCCATACCGTCTATTTGTCGCGCATCGGGTGAGCCCATGGCAGCGAGCAGGACCTGGTCGCGCAGCCCGCGCTCGGCGGGGAGATCCGCGTTCTGAAAATAAAGCCCCTTGGAGGTACCGCCGCGCATAACGCTGCAGGGAATCGCCGTCTGCATTTTCAAGCGTCCTCAGGCTTATCGACGTAGCGGAGCCCCTTGGCTGCCAGCCGTTCGCGCATGCCGTAAATATCGAGGCCGAGTTCGCCGGACGCAAGTCGCATCCGCTTCTCAGCTTCATTCGTCTCACGCGCTTGCGACTTTTCCAATACCGCTGCGGCTTCGGCGAGGCTAACCACGACGATACCGTCGTCGTCCGCGACGATCAGGTCGCCCGGGTTGACGAGCGTTCCGCCGCACACCACCGGCACGTTGACGTTTGCGAGCGTTTCCTTGACGGTGCCCTGGGCCGAGGTCGCCTTCGACCAGACCGGAAAGCGTGCCTCGGTGAGAGTGGCGATGTCGCGGACGCCGGCTTCGATCACCAGCCCGCGGACGCCGCGCGCCTTGAGGGTCTCGGCCAGCAGGTCACCGAAATAGCCGTCCTCGCAGGGACTCGTGGGAACGACCACCAGCACGTCACCGTCGCGGCACTGCTCAACCGCGACGTGAATCATCCAGTTGTCTCCGGGTGCTACCTCACAGGTCACGGCAGTACCGGCCACGTGCACCGGCCGGAAGATCGGGCGCAAATGCGAAGCCATCAGGCCATTGCGGCCCTGCGATTCGTGCACGGTTGCAACCCCGATGTGTGCGAAACCCTCGACGACCGATGCGTCGACGCGATCGTGACTAGTCACTACAACAGCCATTTCGCCTCACCCCCTCCGCGAGGAACTATCCCCATGATCCTAGTCCCGCACGTGCTAGTTCACCAATGGATTGGGCTTGAATAACCATGAATTTTTCCGGAATCAACGAGGGCACAGGCAGAGCACCATAGTGCCTCGCGACCGGAACGTCTGGACAATGTACCCGCATCTATATGTTTCTATAGGCTATACTTCAGCAGATGCCCACCTTACCTGATCCCGTGCGCTCCGAAGGTTACGTGACTTTTGCTGACGAAGGGCGGGAGCCATCGTCAGACCTTCCGAGCCTCCGGCAGTTGCGCACGGTCCGCAGCATCGATCGTCACGGCAGCCTGTCCGGCGCCGCCAGAGCGCTCAATCGCACCCAATCTACCGTCTCCAAAGCGCTTTCGGAGCTCGAGTCGTATCTCGGTGTGCCACTTTTCGACCGCTACGCCCACGGTGTCCAAACCACGGCACGCGGCGGTTTGCTGATCAGGCGCATTCGGGAAGCCGAGGTGCAATTCGATCTGGCGGCGCGCGCCCAACGGGCCGTGCTACGGAGCCCGCCAAGTCTTCGACACAACCCGGTGTTCACGATGGAAATCAGCGCCAGACGACTACTTGCGTTCCTGGCCGTGCATGAAACGCGCGACGTCCGCCAGGCAGCGTTGGCCGAAGGAGTGAGCCCGTCGGCGGTCTACGATTCGCTGCGTGCGCTGGAAGGAATGCTTGAGATTCCGCTGTTCGAACCGACGGCGACGGGACTCAGAAGCACAGCGTTTGCAGACGTTCTGGCAATGCACGTGCAGCTCGCCTTGTCACTGATCCGCCACGGGATCGACGAAATCCGTAGCCTCGACGGCACCATTCAGGGCCGGCTGATCATCGGCACGTTACCGTACGCCCGTACCGTTATCATCCCGCGTGCGATTCATCGCGTGCTGCTGGCGCACCCACGGATTTCTATTCGCACGCGGGAAGGGCCGTACGACATGCTTGAGCGCACGCTTCGAAGCGGCTCGCTCGATCTTATCATCGGCGCAACCCGTCGGCTGCCCGCGGATTCGGCGCTGCGCACAGAAGACCTGTTCGAGGACGAACTGGCGGTCATCTGCCGCGCCAGTCACCCGCTGGCATCGCACGGACAATTGTCCGTTACCGATATTCTTAACTACGGCTGGGTACTGCCGTTACGATCGACACCCGCCCGCCAGCTTTTCGACCGGTTCCTTGCCCGACGCGGCGATGAGGAACCGGCACAGGTTGTCGAAACGAGCTCACTGTCGACGACGCGCGGGCTTCTTCTTGAAAGCGACCGCCTTGCGCTCCTGTCAACACACCAAGTCCAGCTCGACCTGTCCGCCGGGTTGCTGGTGACTCTTCCGATCAAGCTTGAAGAGACCTTCCGCCCCATCGGCATCACGACGCGATCCGGCAGCACACCGTCACCTGCCGCGCGCGTGTTCATCGAGGCGCTACGGGCGCAAACTCGAACTACCGCGATTTGAGCTGACAAATATTGAACGAGCCTGGGTATTCTGAAGACTCTTGTGTGTCTCCGACGTCGGATTGCTTGCCACACTCCTGTCACAGTGCGAACGTGATCCATGGTTCTATAACGTGATGAATCGTGATTCTATGTGATTAATGCAAATGGTGTTATTCTCACAAGCTTTTGATAACTAAAGAGTTGATAATTGCGTTACAAAGAGAACGGTATCCCGGTCCAGGCGGTGAGCTCTCGTATGGCATTCAAAGAATTTCTGATGACAAATTCGCAGCGATTGCGCGCACGGAAATTGCACGGAACCTACGGCAATCCGTGCACGTTTCGGGTGGCGGCGCAATGGATAAGGTCTTCTCAATGTACCAAGAGCTTCATCGAACCAATGATTTGGCCGATATACGCCACGTTTCAGTGCAAGCGCAGTTGCCGAGTGAAGAAAATTTTCGGCAGGTTAAGTAGCTCGGCTTGGTGGTTGTGGCCCAACCAATTTTCCAATTCAGCATAGGAAATGGATACGTAAAGTCTCTTGGCAAGAGTCTTGCCGACCAGTCCAACCCACTGTGCTCATAGTACGAAAATGATATCCCTGTAGCACTTGGTTCTGATGCGCCAGTGAATCCGTATTCGCCACTTCTCGGAATTTGGTACACGCAAACTAGACAGGATAAGGTTACAGGAGAAGAGCTTGGTGCCGATCAGGTTATCAGCCGCAAGCAAGCCCTTATTGGCTACACGCTTAACGTTGCATTCTCCAGCTTCGAGGAATCCACAAAGGGAAAAATCGAGATAGGCAAGCGGACATGATCGTACTCGACAGGAACTTGCTGACATCTCCTGTCGACGAGATAAAGCATATTTGTGTTCTGATGACC
>JBBDSK010000114.1:0-7514 GCA_040904985.1 Woeseia sp.
CGAAGCGAGTCAGCCCTTGCGGCCTGACTCAACTGAAATGGTCTCCGAGCTTTTCAGGACGGTTCAGGTTTGAGACTTGCTAAGGGCGCAACATTTAAGAATGAACAGATGAGCGAACGGGCGGATAGGTGACACTTAGTCTGGGCGGATGGGTTACACCCGCCGTTTCAATCGACCGAGATGATCTTCGATTCGCATGTGTCGCTCAAGCAGTCTACCGAGCTTTAATGGACCGAAGTAGACATCCCATAATCCACCGTCGAGTTTGCCGGGTGCTCGAACTCCCTGGCGGAGGCGAGGATTCATGAAAAAAGACAGTCGATGCGGTTTCCCCGTGCGCTGTGGCAGATGGTGCGGCGCGCTGCTGCTTGCGCTGGCGCTGCCGGGGATGTTGGCCGCCGATTCGCCGGCTTCCGATGAACTGGTGATTTCCGGTTCCGAATGGATCACTGACGCGCCCACCTGGCTGGCCGCAGCAGCCGGTTATTTCAACGCGGATACGGGCCCGCGCATCCGGGTGGAGCTGGCCGATTCGGGCAAGCAGGCACTGGAGCGGCTGATGGCCGGCGAGGCCGACTTTGCGCTGATGGCTGCGGTGCCGCTGGCGATGACGCTGACTCGCTTGCATCATGAAGGAGTGCCGCAGGCAACCTGGCCCGTGGTACTGGCCTCCGTCGGCCTTTCAAGCCGCACGCACCATGTCATCGCCGACGCCCGCCGCGGCATCGAACAGCCAACCGAACTGGCCGGGCATGGCCTGGGGCTGCTGCTCGATACGTCGGCGCATTACGGCTGGGATCGATTTGCCGATCTTCAGGGCATCGGCGCCGGCGCCGTACGGCTGTTGAATAGCCGACCTGATGAACTGGCTGCGGGTCTTGCCGCGGGCAACTTCGACGCGGTCGTCGCCTGGTCGCCGTTCAGCGAGCAGATCCTCGACCAGCTCGGTCCCGCTGCCCGCCGCTTCTCCTTGCAGGCGATGGATTCGGTCGACTGGTTGCTGGTTTGCCGGCGCACTCTGATCGCGCGGCACCCGCACGCGGTCGACCGCGTGCTTCGGGGCTATGCCGAGGCGATCGAGCTGTTGCAGACCGAACCCGAACGGGCCGCAGCGCTGCTGGATCTGTCCCCCGACAAGCTCCGCGACAATCGCATGGTCTGGAAGCTGGCGCTGAATTGGTCCGTGATTGCCAACATGGAAGCCAAGCTCGAGTGGAGCGCAAACCGGCTCGATATGCCGCCGTTGCGCGTCAGTCCGCGCATCTATATCGAACGCGGTCCGCTGGAGCAGTATCGGCCGCGCGCGGTCTCGCTGCCGACATGGATTGCCGCCGGGCAGGCCGAGCGATGAAGCTGCGCAAGCTCGCCAGCCTGATTCTTGCGACCACGCTGGTCTTCGCCGCCGGCGTGGCGCTTGCCGGTTTTATGGTCTGGCAGCACACCAAAAGCAGTCTCGCCGACGTCGAGGCGCTGTCGGAGGCGCGCGAACAGGCACACAGGATTGATATCGGCACCCGCTACCTCAATCACGTGCGGCTCGAACCCGATATTTTGCGCGGCCTTGTGCATGAGTCACGGCGTCTGGCAGCGCAGCTGAAAGACGAGCCGCACCCCGAAGCGCGCACGGCGCTTTTGCACCTCGGTGAAATCGAGACACTGGCCAGCAGCGCGCTGAATGTGCTCGAGGCCCGCCTCGACGATGCTGTCGTTCCGCGAAGCCTGGCGTCCGTAAGCGGTCAAATGCGCATCCACGAAACCGGAGCTCTGGACGCAATCAACCGGATCATCGAGGACCGCAATCGGGAAATCGTCGGCATGCTGCAGCAATCACTGGGACTGGTGATCGTAATCGCACTGGGTGTCGCGGTACTGGGCTGCCTGGTCTTTTGGATCTTCTATCGCCGCATTCGCCGCCCGCTGCGCAACGTCGCCGAAGGTGTCCGGCGATTCGGCGAGGGCGATGAATCGGTGCGCATTGCTGTCAACGGCAATGACGAGCTCAGCGATATCGCGCACCTGTTCAACCAGGCCATGGAGCAGCGTGCAGCCTATCAGTTGCTGTTGCGCGAGCGCATCAAGGAACAGCGCTGTCTGTACCGCGTGCTTGAATTGACCATCGACCAGGAGCGGCCGGTGGCCGAGGTGTGTCGGGAAACCGCGCAACTGATCCCGGCGTACATGCTGCACGAGGATGCGGCCATGGCCCGCGTTCGGTGCAATGGCGAGGTATTTGCCAGCAGCAACTGGGCCGAGCCCCGGGCATCGATCTCCAGCCCGATCCGGATCGGCGACGAAGAGATCGGCTGCGTCGAGGTGGGCTACTCGCGCGATTTGCCGGATCAGCCCGGCGGCGAAGAGCCGTTTATGGCCGAAGAGCGCACCATGGTCGATTCGATCGCGATGCATCTGGCCCGGATGCACCAGAACCGCAAGCTTCGCGATGCCCTGACCCACAGCCAGCGTCTGCAGGCGGTCGGCGAGCTGACCGGCGGCATCGCGCACGATTTCAACAACCTGCTGACCGTCATCCAGGGCAACGCCGAGCTGCTAGGGGACATGTATCGCGACCGCGACGCCGAAGCGATAGAACTGGCCGGGATGATCGATTCGGCGGCACAGCGCGGCGCCGAACTTACCCAGAGACTGCTGGCATTTGCCCGGCGCCAGGCGCTGGAGCCGCGCGCGACCGACATCAATCGGCTGGTCGAGGACATGCGCGGCCTGCTAGAACGCACGCTGGAGGAACACATTGAGCTGAGGTTGTCACTCGCCGACGGATTGCGGCCTGCACTGATCGATCCGGCCCAGCTCGAAACCGCGCTACTCAACCTCACCGTCAACGCGCGTGATGCGATGCCCGAGGGCGGTGGGCTGACGATCGAGACGGCCAACGTGGCGCTCGATGCCGGCTTCGCCGAATCCCGGCTCGAGGTGACGCCGGGCGACTACGTGCTGGTGGCGGTCAGCGACACCGGCACGGGAATGGTCCCGGAGGTGCGGGCGCGGGCGCTCGAGCCGTTCTTCACCACCAAGCAAAAAGGCCGCGGCACCGGGCTCGGGCTGTCCATGATCTACGGTTTCGTCAAGCAATCGCGCGGCCACGTCGGCATTTATTCCGAGCCTGGGGAAGGCACAACGATTCGGCTCTATCTGCCGCGCGCCGCGCAGGCGGAAGAAATCGTGGAAAAACCGGAAATTGCTTCCATGCCGCGCGGCGAGTCCCACGTGCTGTTGGTCGAAGATGATGACCTGGTGCGCAAGTACACCCATGTCCAGCTCGCCGCGCTCGGATATCAGGTATATACCGCGGGCAACGGACCCGAGGCGCTGGAGATTCTCGACAACGATCAGCCCATCGATCTGCTGCTGACCGATACTGTCATGCCGGGCGGCATGAGCGGGCGCGATCTGGCAAGGATTGCCGTTGAGCGTCGGCCCGGACTGAAAGTACTGTACATGTCCGGCTATAGCGAAAATGTCATCGTTCACCACGGACGGCTGGATCCAGGCGTGAGCCTGCTTTCCAAGCCGTTCCGGCGGGCGGACCTGGCACGCAAGGTGCACGAAGTTCTCGTGAACGATACCCAGGGAGGGGAGGCGTGAAGAATACCAATAAAACTTCTGAAAACGATGACGAAAAAAGCTGCGGATCGTGGACGATGACGAGATGGCCGGGCGCACGCTGCAAAGCATCGCCCGACGCCAGGGATTTGCAGTGCGCTTCACTTGCGACCTCGAGCGGTTTCTGGAACTGGTCGAACGGTGGCAGCTCCAGGTGCTGGCTGTCGATCTGGTAATGCCCGGGATGGATGGCATCGAGGTGTTGCGTCGGCTTGGCGAGCGACGGGCGAGCGCTTGTGTCATCGTTACCAGCGGCGTCGGTCAGCGCGTGCTCGACGCGGCGGTGCGCTCGGCGCGCCGGTGTAGTCATTGCGATAGTGGGCATCGAAATGGGCGAGGTCGAGCTCATGACCGATGAGATAGGCCAATGCGTGTTCGCAGGTTCCGGCGCGCAACTGCGCGGCGATGTCGAGGGCTATCAAGCGCAAGTCGGTTTGAACGTCGTAGTAGCGTGGCAGGGACCAGACTCCTGTGCTGCATCTTCGTGCTATCACACAGATCGACCACGCGACGATAGGTTCCGCGCATTCGCGCGGTCGCAGAGACTTTTTCTACGCCCTCGTTAGATTGCAGGAAATGAACGACGACAACAGCAGAAATAGCGGCGACATCGATGTCCACGTCACCGCATCCCGGGACGTATTGTCGATGAAAGCGAAAGGTGCAGGCGTTCTCATCCTGCTCGTGCTTTCCATCCCCGGAATCATCATCGTCGCCTACTTGATGTCGACGAAGGACAGCAACCGGATGCTAATCCTTCCGCTCATGTTTCTGATCTATATAACCTATGAATTGATCGCTACTCTGGATGAAATGCTTGGCCTTATCCGTCGGCGAGTAGGGCCAGATTGAGCTCGGGAAAAGCAGCTAAGCTGACGCAGCAAAAGCGCTCCCAATATGCCCCCAGCTAGTTCGGATCAGGCGGAAGCGGAAAATCCAACATCACAATGGAGGTCGACACTTGACCGCTCCTCCCTCCGATTCCGCGCCGGTCATCGCCGTCAAGCGCGGCTCAACAGGGCGTTCGGCAGAAAGCATGATGCGCACATCACCGCCGCTCTCGAAATCCCAATGGCATTCCGCTAAAAGCTGACCGATGGACGTCATCAAGCAACACAGGGTCGAGCGAGGGTTACGGCGACAGCCGCGGTCCGAGGGCAGAGGGGAGATCTAGCTATGACGAGACCAAAGGTAATTTTCTTTGACGTTAACGAGACACTCCTCGACCTGGATCCGGTAAAGAAGACTGTGGGCGAAGCCTTGGGCGGTCGCCCGGAGTTGGCCCCGCTTTGGTTCACGACGATGCTGCAGTACTCGTTGGTGACGACCGTGGCTGATCGCTACAGCGACTTCGGCGAGATCGCGGTTGCGTGTCTCCGCATGGTCGCGAAGAATCACGGGATCGACCTCGGGGAAGCCGCAGCGAAGAACGCCGTCGCTCCGATCCGCTCCTTGCCGCCGCACGCGGATGTCGTCCCGGCACTCGAACGCCTTCGCGACGCGAAGTATCGGATGCTAACGCTGACGAACTCTTCGGAGGCGGCGGTCGCCGAGCAGTTGAAGAACGCTGGACTCGACAAGCTGTTCGAGGTGGCGTTGAGCGTCGAGGGAGTGGGGCTGTACAAGCCGCACGCCCACGTCTACCGCTGGGCGGCCCGCCGGGCTGGAGTGGATGTGTCCGAGTGCCTGCTGGTAGCGGCACACGGGTGGGACGTGGCCGGAGCAACCTGGGCTGGTATGCGTTCCGCGTTCGTCGATCGTCCCGGTCAGCAGCAGTTCCCACTGGGGCCAACGCCACAGCTGGCGGTCGCAACGCTCAAAGAGTTCGCGGACAAGTTAGCGACGTTGAAATGAATGACGGCCGCACATTAAGGGCATGCCGAACCAGGCGCTGCACCCGACGGCGACGCATAATGGCTTTCGTCGTATTCCGTCTCACCGGCGGCCGCCGCGGGTGAGCTTCGACGTTATCCCGCTCACGAGCGGATTGAACCCATTTTGGGCTGAGGTACTTCATGACGAAATTCACGGAACTCAACGCCTTATTCATCAACACGTCCCTGAAGAAGAAGGCAGAGGATAGCCATACAAGGTTACTTCTTAATGCCTCCTCGTCGATCATGGCCAAGAACGGCGTTTCGGTCGAACACTTGCATCTGGCCGCACACGACATTCCGCCGGGCGTGTATCCGGATATGACAGTGCACGGATGGGAGAAAGACGAATGGCCCAAGATTTGGGAGAAGGTGAAAACGGCTGAAATCCTAGTTGTGGGGACTCCGATTTGGCTGGGGGAAGAGAGTTCGATCTGCCGCATACTGATCGAGCGGCTGTACGCGATGTCTGGTGAGCTCAATGATAAGGGGCAGTCGATCTATTACGGTAAAGTCGGAGGCTGCGTGATCACCGGCAACGAAGATGGAATCAAGCACACGGCAATGACCATAGGGTACGCACTAAATCACTTGGGTTATACAACGCCACCACAAGCCGATTGCGGGTGGATCGGCGAGGCAGGTCCAGGACCTTCGTATGGTGACGCGAAGGAAGACGGCGGACATGTCGGCTTCGACAATGACTTCACGCAACGGAATACTACTATCATGACCTGGAATTGCATGCATCTCGCACGGATTCTCAAGGAGGCTGGCGGCATCCCGAACGAGGGCAATAACCGTGAAGCATGGAAAGCCGGAGAACGGTTCGGCTTCGAAAACCCGGATGGCCAAAGGGGATAACAAGGCGCTGCACCGGACAGGATAGTTCCTACGCTTTAGTGGACACCCCATCCCACGAATGGGACGCCATGCCGTGTGATGGCCGTGACGCATTGGACAACAACAGCAGTACACACCAGTGCCTCTTTCAGGCATTGATGGAGTCGGACGGGACTTTGAGCTTGTCCTCGATAAACTCGATCAGAGCGTGTATACGGGGAACGTGCCTCTGAGCCGGATGGTAAACTGCGAATACTTCGGGTTGTGGACTCAGCGCGAATTCTCCGAGCACGGGGAGGAGCTTGCCCGCCCGAATGTCCCGCCCCGCATGCCACAGGGCGACAACGCCGATACCAACGTCGTTCCTGATGGCGTCCAACACCGCCTCGCCATCGTTCGAGTGGTAATTGCCGGCAACACGCACGGACTCGGTCTTGGTGGCGTTTTCCAGCTTCCATATATCGTAGTTGCCGAGCACCACGCAGTTGTGTCGTTTTAGATCGCGCGGCGCGGCCGGATAGCCGTGTGTCTCGAGATACCGCGGGCTCGCGCAGAGCAGGCGTTCGCCGCTGCACAGCCGACGCATGATCAGATTGGGATGCGCCATCGGCAAGCAGATGCGGATCGCCAGGTCGACACTGTCCTCGACCATGTCGAGCATCCTGTCCGTGAAGACCGCGTCGAGGCGGATCTGCTCGTACCGCTTCACGAAATCCGAGAGGATGGTCCCGAGATGCATGCGCCCGAAACCGACCGAGGCTGTAACCCGCAGATGGCCCGCTGGTTCGCCGCCGCCGGTCCACTCCGCCTCTGCATTTTCGGCAAGGGCGAGAATAGACATCGCATGCTTGTAGAAGACTGATCCCATCCCGGTGGGCGAGATGTTTCGCGTCGAGCGGTGAAACAGCGTTTCGCCGACCTCGCGTTCGAGCCGTTTGAGGCGCTTGCTCGCTACCGCTGGCGTGACTCCGACAATCGCCGCGGCAGCGCTGATACTGCCTTGCTCGTAGATCCGGGCAAACAACTGAAGGTCTCGGATGGAATCGAAGCGCACGATATTTTCAACGTTTTGGATATTATCTTTTAGTTTAGCGCATGTTTTTCTCGCATTCGGCAAGAGTTAGGATGACCCGTCGACATCAATTCGTTATCCAATCCGGGAGACAGACCATGGCT
>JBBDSK010000115.1:0-7437 GCA_040904985.1 Woeseia sp.
ATTTCGGGCGCCCACCATTTCATGCACACGGTCATCGCCAGCGAATGCACCGGCTGCGAGCTGTGTGTGACGAGATGCCCGGTGGATTGCATCAGTATGATCCCGGCGCGATGACCGCCGCGCCGACATACGATCTGGGGAAGCTGCACGGCGGGCTACGCCTGGCAGCCGAGAAGCTGGAATCCACCGCCGCCGCGATTAAGACCGTGCCGCTCCCCGCGCAGCTGATCCTCCCGTTGACCCAGCACTCAGGCAGCGCCGCGCAGCCGATCGTCGGCATCGGCGAGCAGGTTCGCAAAGGCCAGCTCATCGCGGACGCCGATGGCGCCCTCAGCGCGCCGGTGCACGCGTCGTCCTCCGGAAAAATCGTGGCCATCGAGCCATGGCCCGTTTCGCGCCGCTACGGCGAACCGGCTCCGTGCATCGTGATCGAGTGCGACGGCCGCGACGAGCCAGTCGAAGCGGCGGAGCCGATCGTGCCGTACGAGTCCATACAGCCCGAATCGCTGCTGCAAAAGATTCTGCAGGGAGGAATCGTGGGGCTTGGCGGCGCTGCATTCCCTACCGCACAAAAGCTCATGCAGGCCAATTCACTGCCGCTGGAAAACCTGTTGTTGAACGGCGTCGAGTGCGAGCCCTACATCAGTTGTGACGACATGCTGATGCGCGAGCATGCCAGCGAGGTCCTGGGCGGCGCGCAGGTTTTGATGCACGCGCTGGGGCTGAAAAACTGCTACATCGCCATTGAAAGCGACAAGCCGGACGCGCTGCAGGCCGTCACCGACGCGCTCGTTCAACTGGACGACGAGCGACTCGTCCTGAAGCAGGTACCGACAATTTATCCATCCGGGGGGGAGGATCAACTGGTGCAGCTGCTGACCGACAGGGAAGTTCCGAGCGGCGGCCTGCCGACCGACGTCGGCTGCCTTGTGCAGAATGTGGGTACCGCAGCCGCGGTTTACCGGTGGATTTGCAAGGGCGAGCCGCTCACCTCACGCGTAACAACCATCACTGGCGACGGCATCGCCAATCCCATGAACGTCCGAGCGCGGCTGGGCACGACCGTTGCTGATGTCGTCGCGTTTGCCGGTGGCTACACCGGAAGAGCGAAGCAGCTGATCGTTGGCGGGCCCATGACCGGCAAGTCGATCACGACTGACCGCGTTCCGGTAGTGAAAGCAACCAACTGCATCCTCGTGATGTCCCATCTGGCGCCGCCTTTAGACGAACGCCCCTGCATCCGATGCGGCGAATGCGCCGTCGTCTGCCCGGTGGTCCTGCAACCTCAGGAACTGTACTGGTTTGCCTGCGCGGACGACGAGGCCAAATTGCGGGAACACGGCCTGACCGACTGCATTGAATGCGGTTGCTGCGATTTCGTCTGCCCCAGCCATATCCCGTTAATGGCCGGTTTCCGCCAGGCCAAGGCGCGCATCCGCGAGCTGGCGGACGAGAAAGCCCGTGCCGAGCGCGCGCGTCGGCGCTTCGAATCAAGAACCGCAAGGCTCGATCTGGCCGAACAAAAGCGCCAGACGGAGCTCACAGAGCAAAAGCGGGCGGCCGTGCGGGCCGGACCCAAAGACATTCAGGAAATGGTAGAGCGGGCACGTAAGAAAGATGCCGCACCCAGGGCGCGCACGAAAAAAGGTCCGGAGCAGTAATCGGCATGGAATTCGAGCGCCGCGAAGCCCCCTACGTTCGCCCGCCGACTGACGTCGGGTCGGTAATGCGCCAGGTTCTGTATGCGCTCGTACCGGCTGCGCTGGCATACGTCTGGTTTTTCGGTCCCGGCTTTATCCTCAATTTCCTCATAGCCGCGGCATTCTGTGCCGCCGGCGAGGCGGTGATGACCCATTTGCGGGGCAGGAAACCGGAAGCAGCACTGTCGGATTTCACGGCAATGGTGACTGCAGCGTTGATTGCGTTCTCGTTGCCCGCCTTGTGCCCATGGTGGGTCACGGCGACAGCGGCACTGTTCGCAGTTGTCGTCGCAAAGCACCTGTATGGTGGAATGGGGTTCAACATTTTCAACCCTGCAATGGCCGGATACGTAGCGGCGCTCATTGCCTACCCCGTTTACATGAGCTTCTGGTCAGCCCCGCGAATCGGTGACATCGACTACCACTACCTCGATTTCTACGAGACGGCGCGCTATACGCTTACCGGGTCACTGCCGGATTACCTGACCTTTGATGCCATAGCTCGCGCAACGCCGCTAGACTCGGTCAAGACGGGCCTGCAGAACATGCGGACCTTCGATGAAATGTACAGCAATCCGCTGATGGGCGACTTCGGCGGCCGCGGATGGGAATGGATCGGCAACTTCACCGCGATCGGCGGCGCCTGGCTTTTGCTGCGAAAAATCATTCGCTGGCATATTCCTTTTGCGGTACTGGCGGGCCTTCTGGTCCCCTCCGGCATCATGTATTTTCTCGACACCGCGGTGCACGCCAGCCCCGGTTTTCATCTCTTCAGCGGCGGCACCATACTCTGCGCCTTTTTTATCGCCACGGATCCGGTGACGGCGGCAACGAGCCCCAGAGGACGGCTCGTTTACGGCCTCGGCATAGGGTTTCTGATCTATGCAATCCGTCGCTGGGGAAGCTACGCCGACGGCGTGGCATTTGCCGTCCTTCTGATGAACATGGCGCGTCCGGCGATCGACTATGTGACGAGGCCGCGCATCGTCGGGCATGCCCGGAACGAAGCCAGGTGAGCCGCGGCGACGAAGAGCAGGGAAACAGAAGGAGGCCCTCCGCCTGGAGCAGCGGCCTCGTTCTGGCCGCGGCTGCAGCCGTCTGCACAGCGCTGGTCGCCGTGACGGAGCGGCTGACGGCATCGCGCATCGCGGAAAACGAGAAAGCGTACCTGGAGCAGAGTTTGCGTCCTGCTCTGGCCGGCATTTTCTATGACAACGACCTCTCGGAATCCACGCTCGTCCTTGCACCACCGCACGACCTTCCCGGCAATGAAACCGCGATTATCTATCGGCTTTTTTCCGACGGGCAGCCCGCCGCGGCGGTGTTCGTGGTCAGCGCGCGAGGCGGCTATTCGGGGCCCATACGCCTGCTGATCGGTGTCGACTACTCCGGTGAAGTGGGCGGTGTCCGGGTCCTGGAACACCAGGAAACCCCGGGGCTGGGCGATCAGATCGAGGCGTCCCGCTCGGACTGGCTTGAACAATTCGACGGCGCATCGCTGCAATCGCCGCCGCGCAATCGCTGGGCCATTCGTCGCGACGGTGGCGACTTCGACCAGGTAACGGGTGCATCCGTTACCCCGCGAGCGGTCGTGAGGGCGATCCGGGAGACGCTGATATACTTCGAGGCCAACCGCGACAAAATCTTTGCAACGCCGGCGGTTGGTAAGGAGCAATAGCAGTGGATGCCGACACGACGTACGGGCAATTCAGGGCGGGACTCTGGAACCAAAACCCGGGCCTGGTACAGCTACTGGGGCTGTGCCCCCTTCTTGCCGTAACCACGACATTCGTCAACGGCCTCGGCCTGGCGCTCGCAACACTGTTCGTCATGACCTGCTCCAATGCGCTCGTCTCTATGACCCGGCGCTTCATATACCCTGAGATTCGCATTCCGATGTACGTGCTGATTATCGCCAGTCTGGTCACTTGCATCGAACTGATTTTTGAGGCCTGGTTCCCGGCTCTCGACCGCTCACTCGGCATATTCATAGCACTCATCGTCACGAACTGTGCAATTACCGCAAGAGCGGAGGTTTTTGCGTCACGCAACCGCGTCGCTCCGAGTATCGTCGACGGACTGGCCATGGGGGCAGGGTTCGCACTCGTTCTTTGCTCCGTAGGAGCGTTTCGCGAACTGGTCGGTCAGGGCTCGATACTCGCGCGAATGGACATGTTGCTCGGTGGCGAGGCGATGCGGGGGCTTGTGGTTTTTGACGGCGGCTTTCTTCTTGCAATTTTGCCACCGGGCGCTTTTTTCAGTCTGGCCCTTGCCGTAGCCGGAAAGAACGCGCTGGACGGCCGCAGGAAAACGATGCAGCGCATGGTTCCGGCGCAACAGCCTGGCTGAGCCTGCGGCAGCCGCTCCTTCCCGTCTTGAATCAGCAGAAGCGTATCGCGATCTACTCCCGCCTGCGGGAACAGAATCCGCATCCGGATACGGAACTGCAGTACCGAAATTCTTTCGAACTGCTGATCGCCGTTATTCTTTCTGCGCAAGCCACCGACGTCGGCGTGAACAAAGCCACGCCGAAGCTGTTCGCTGTTGCACCAACGCCGGAAAGAATGCTCGAGCTCGGAGTCGACGGGGTGAAGTCCTGCATCCGTACGATCGGCCTTTTTAACAGCAAGGCGGAAAACATTATCAAAACCTGCCGCTTGCTCGTGGAGGAACATGGGAGCCAGGTGCCGCGCTCGCGCGAGGACCTGGAAGCACTGCCGGGCGTCGGTCGGAAAACCGCCAATGTCATTCTCAACACCGCCTTCGGCGAGCCGGTAATCGCCGTGGATACGCACATCTTTCGAGTGGCTAACCGCACTCGGCTCGCGGCCGGAAAAACGCCGCGGGAAGTCGAAACCCGTCTTACCCGCCTGACTCCCGGGGAATTTCTGAAGGACGCGCATCACTGGCTTATTCTCCACGGCCGCTATATCTGCAAGGCCCGCCGACCCGAGTGCCCCCGATGCATCATCGCGGATCTTTGCGAGTATCCTTACAAAACGCCGGCTACAATCAAGGCATGATTTTTGGTCAGGACAGGCTGGAATTGCGAAAGATGTACGCCGACGCCTGGCGCAAGGCGCAGGAAGGGGCGATTCTTAGCCCTCTCGAATCCCAGATCGCGGAAGTCATTGCCGAGCATCCCGAATATCACGCCGCCGTCACGAGTGACAACCTCGATACCGCCTTTACCCCGGAAGGGGGTCAGTCCAATCCGTTTTTGCACATGGGCCTGCACCTGGCCGTTCGCGACCAGATTGCCACGGACCGGCCTCCGGGGGTCAGGCGGGTATTCGACAAGCTCGCCAGACGGTCGCACAACCGGCTGGATGCGGAGCACGCCGCAATCGACTGTCTCGCCGAAACCCTGTGGGAAGCCCAGAGGCAGATGAAGGCGCCGGATGAGCAGGAGTATCTGGAAAAACTGAGGCGCATCACCTGAACCCGCAGCATGTAATATCCGGCGCCCCGCCCCGGTCTCCTGCAGAATGATATTCGGCCCGGAACAGGATGATGGCGCCGGCATAAAGCTGAGCGACGGGTCGTACCGGCATCCGGTCGCCGGCGCGGGGCTGGGCCTGCGGCGGGGCCTCATGGACAAACTGATGACCGATCCGCCCGGCGACGTCGACTTCATGGAGGTGGCGCCGGAAAACTGGATCGGCGTCGGCGGCAAACTGGGCAGCAAACTCCGTTTTTTTTCCGAGCGCTATCCACTCCTGATCCACGGGCTGTCGCTCAGCCTCGGATCACCGGCCCCACTCGATGAAGCACTGCTGGCAAGGGTCCGGAGTTTCATGGACCAGCACAATATCCGCCTTTACTCGGAGCACCTGAGTTTTTGCAGCGACGACGGGCATTTGTACGACCTGATGCCCATTCCCTTCACGGAAGAGGCCGTTTCCTGGGTTGCCGGCCGGATCCGCCGTGCCCAGGAGATTCTGCAACGCCGTATGGCCATCGAGAATGTCTCCTACTATGCGCCAATGGCTTCTTCCCTGTCGGAAGTCGACTTCACCCTGGCGGTACTGAGGGAAGCCGATTGCGATCTGCTCCTTGACATCAACAACATCATCGTTAACAGCATCAATCACCGCTACGACGCGCAACAGTTCCTGTTGTCGATGCCGGCAGACCGGGTGCGCTACTTTCACATTGCCGGTCACTCTGTCGAAGCGGAAGACCTGCGGATCGATACGCACGGAAGCGCCGTAAGCGATGCCGCCTGGACACTGCTGCAAGAGGCATACCGGCATTTCGGCCCGGTGCCGACTTTGCTGGAGAGAGACTTCAACTTTCCTCCTGTGGAGGAGCTCATGGGCGAGGTGCGACGCATCAAGGCGCTGCAGCTTGAAGCGGTAGAGGGATCATCCGGCATTGCGGCGCGCCATCGTGGCTGAGCGGCCGCAATTCCAGCGCAGGCAGTACGAATTCGCGGCGCATATCCGCGCACCGGACGGCTGTCCGGCGCCGGACGATATCGAGGACCGCCGCATGGCGATCTACCGTAATCTCTTTTTCAACAACCTTTACAACCTGCTGAGCGGCAGTTTTCCTGTATTGCGCAAAATTCATGAAGCGGAAAAGTGGCGGCGCCTGGTACGGCAATTCATGACGCAGCACCGCGCGCGCACGCCGTACTTTCTGGAGATCCCTCGCGAGTTCCTCTCTTTCCTGGAGTCCGGATACACATTTCAGGACGACGACTTCCCGTTTTTGCTTGAACTCGCGCACTACGAATGGAGCGAGCTGGCGGTCTCGACTTCCGAGGCAAAAAACGACCTCGACGCAGTCCACAGCGAAGGCGATCTGCTCGACGGGATTCCGGTGCTTTCGGTTCTCGCATTGCCTCTCTCCTACACCTATCCGGTGCATCGCATAACACCGGATTTCAAGCCGGTTGTACCGGATGCCGAGCCGAACTGCCTGGTCGTTTTTCGCAGAGCGGACGATGAGACGGCCTTCATGCAACTCAACGCAATTACCGCAAGACTCCTGGAGCGAATTCGCAACAACAACGACGCGCACTCCGGCCGGGAGCTTTTGCTGCAACTGGCAGCGGAGATACAGTATCCGGACAGCGCAGCGCTGGTCGCTCATGGCCACCAGGCGATGCAGGAAATGCGCGCCTCCGGAATCCTGCTGGGCACAAGAAAAATCTGACACGCCTTGACGGCAATCCCTGCCGGTGGCGAAGGGGGAGTTCACATATGGCAAAGTTCCTGGCAACTGCAAAAGGCTGGCTCGACCTGACTCGAAAAGCCGATTTCCTCGGGCCGCTTGCGCTACGCCTTTACCTGGTGCCGATTTTCTGGGTTGCCGGGACGAACAAGCTCGGCGGCATGGACAACGTCATTGCCTGGTTCGGCAATGCTGAATGGGGGCTTGGTTTGCCTTTCCCCGCGCTCATGGCCTGGCTCGCGGTCGGCACGGAAGTGTTGGGATCGATCGCCCTGCTCCTCGGCCTTGCCACGCGCTTTTTTGCCATACCCCTGATGGCCACGATGACGGTCGCCGCCTTCAAAGTGCACTTCGAGAATGGATGGCAGGCCGTGGCCGACCCGCAGAGCCCGTTTCCCGGCCCCGACATCGACGGGGCAATGCAGCGCCTGGACAAGGCCCGGGAACTTCTGCAGGATCACGGCAACTACGGCTGGCTGACTGAAACCGGCAACTTCGTCGTTTCAAACAACGGCATGGAGTGGGCGATAACCTACCTAGTGATGCTGCTGGCCCT
>JBBDSK010000116.1:0-7432 GCA_040904985.1 Woeseia sp.
GCGGGAGGTCCTTTGGCGGAAATAAAGCGGACCAGGAGGGAGCCATTCCGCCAAAGGACCTCCCGCGGGGGATGCCGGAACCGCAGGAGAACAATGCTCTATAAGGCCCACGCCTTCTCGTGTCAGATTGCCGACAGGTCGATCTCGTGCAAGCCGCACTCGCGTCTGGCGCCAAAGAACCGGGTCTGTTCCACCTCGTCCACTTCGTGAATGGAGCGGGTCGTGTGGTGATCGCCGATGCTGAGATAGCCCTTTGCCCATAACGGGTGATACGGCAGGTCGTGCCGTTTCAGGTAGAAGTGCACGTCACGGTCGGTCCAGTCCGCGATCGGATGCACTTTCCAGCGCTCGCCTGATCGTTCCAGGTAAGGTGTCGCGGAGCGGCTTTTTGCCTGCGTGCGCCTCAAGCCCGCGAACCAGGTGGCGGCCTCGAGTTCCTGCAGGGCGCGCTTCATCGGCTCGACCTTGTTCTCGTTGTTGTACGCATCCAGACCGGCTGCACCCTTAAGCCAGCGCTGGCCGTGCCGCGCCTCCTGCCAGGCCGCCGACACGGGAGCCCGGTAGACCGAGAGGTTCAGCTGCAGTCTTTCCGCCAGCTCGTCGATAAAACGATAGGTTTCCGGGAACAGATAACCTGTATCGACCAGCACCACCGGGATGTCTGGCTGCTCCTGCGTGAGCAGATGCAAAGTTACGGCCGATTGCGCGCCGAAGCTCGAGCTGACAACATGCCGCCCGGGCAGATTTTCCAGCGACCACCGTACCCGCTCTTTCGCATTCAAGGCACCGAATTTTCGGTTGCACTGCGCCAGCGCGGCGTGCCGGCTTTCCTCTTCGCCGAGGGCACAGCGGGAAAGAGGATCAGCGGGTGAAACCGTGTTCGCGGCCGGTCGTGACATCAGTTTGCTCCCGCTTCGGCGAATCGTTCGCGATTTGCAAAGTCGCCGAAGGACTCGCTCATTTGTCGTTCTCCTGCAAACTGTGCGAATGCCCTGTCGAGCTTGGCGAGAATCTGCGTTTCGTCGATGTTCTCCTCCACCAGGCGGTTCAACCGCATACCCTCGGCGTCGCCGCCGAGATACAGGTTGTAGCGGCCCGGCGCCTTGCCGACCAGCGCGATCTCCGCCAGGTAAGGCCTGGCGCAACCGTTGGGGCAGCCGGTGATGCGCAGCGAAATGCTTTCCTCCAGCAGCCCGTGGCTCTGCAGCAGGCCTTCGATTTTTCCTGTCAGATCGGGCAGATAACGCTCCGCCTCCGCCATCGCGAGTGCGCAGGTGGGAAGCGCAACGCAGGCGAGCGCCTGCTGTCGCAACGGTGAAAGAGTCTGCAGCAGATTGACGCCATGCTGCTCGAACAGTCGCTCGACGTCCTTGCGGTCCGTGCTCGCAACACCGCTTACAATGAGGTTCTGGTTCGCCGTCAGCCGAAATTCGCCCTTATGAATGCCGGCCAGCTCGCGCAGCGCGGTCAGGAGGCGGCTTCGGCCCTTGTCCTGGATGCGCCCCTCCGGCACGAACAGGGTCAGGTGCCAGGAGCCGCGTTGGTCTTGTTGCCAGCCGAAGCGATCGCCGCGGGAGGTGAATTGAAAAGGCTCAGGCTCCGCCAATGCGAAGTCGAGACGCTCGGCGAGCGCTTCGCGAAACCAGTCCAGGCCGCGGTCGTCGATCGTATATTTCAGGCGCGCGTGCTTGCGATTGCTACGGTCGCCGAAGTCCCGCTGCACGCCGACCACATGTTCCGCGACACTGACCGCTTGCTCAACGTTGCAAAAGCCGATGACGTCGGCGACGCGCGGGTAGGTTTCCGGCTCGCCGTGGGTAACGCCCATTCCGCCGCCGACCAGTACGTTGAATCCAGCCAGTTCGCCGTCCTTTTCAATCGCGATGAAGCTGAGATCATGCGCAAAAACGTCCACATCGTTTGACGGCGGAATGGCCATCGCAATCTTGAACTTTCGCGGCAGATAGGTCTCGCCGTAGATCGGCTCGTGGTCCGGCGTGCCCGCCACGCGTGTCTTGTCCAGCCATATCTCGTGGTACGCGGTCGTCCGCGGCGCCAGATGCTCGCTGATGTCGCCGGCCACCTTGTATGCCGCCTCGTGAACGGCGGATATCTCGGCGAGCGGCGTGCACATGATGTTGCGGTTTACGTCGCCGCAGGCGGCGATGGTGCTGAGCAGGCTGTCGTTAATGCGGCGGATCGTCGCCTTGACGTTGCCTTTTTTCACGCCGTGAAACTGAAATGCCTGGCGCGTCGTGAGCCGCAAAGTATTGTTCGCATGGCTGACGGCAAGAGCATCCAGCGCAAGCCATTGGGCCGGCGTGGTAACACCGCCCGGCACTCGCACGCGAATCATGAAGCTGTAGTCCGGCTCCAGCTTCCGGCGGGTGCGATCGGCGCGCAGGTCCCGGTCGTCCTGCTGGTAAAACCCGTGGAACTTGGTCAGTTGCGTGTCGTCTTCGGCCAGCGCACCGGTCAGCGGGTCGGCGAGGCTTTCAACGATGCTGCCGCGCAGGTAGTTGCTGCGCTTCTTGATGTGCTCGACTGGCGACAGGTTGTTTTCCCTGCCCATGTCAGTAAACGTCCCGCTGATAGCGGCGCCCGGACTTGAGCTCGTTCACGTATTCGGCCGCGCGCTCCGCCGACAGTTTGCCCTGCTGCTGAACGACGGACAGCAACGCCTGGTGCACATCGCCGGCCATGCGCTCGGCATCGCCGCACACGTAGAAGTGCGCCCCGCGCTCCAGCCAGGCGTAAAGCCGTTGCGCCTGTTCCAGGATCTTGTGTTGCACGTAGATCTTTTGCTGCTGGTCGCGCGAGAAGGCAACGTCCATGCGGGTCAGGATGCCGTCCTTGCGATAGCGCAGCCACTCGAGCTGGTAAAGAAAATCGCTGGCGAAATTACGGTCGCCGAAAATCAGCCAGTTGTCGCCGCCCTGCCCGTGTTCGCGGCGATGCTCGACGAAGGCGCGATAGGGCGCGACGCCCGTTCCGGCGCCGACCATAATGATCGGTGTGTCCCCATCTTGCGGCAGCCGGAAGCGGTCGTTCGGTTCGATGTATACCGGGACCTGGCTGGCGCCCCCCGCGAGGAAATTCGATGCCGAGCCCCAGTGCGGGCGGCCGAACTGTTCATAGCGGACCACTGATACGGTCAGGTGCGCCTCGTCCGGATTGGCGTCAGGACTCGAGGCAATGGAGTAGAGGCGCGGCGTCAGGCGCCGCAGGCAATCCACCAGTTCCTGGCTGCTCCAGTCCTTGCGATAGTCGGCGAACAGGTCGATGACCTGGCGGGAAGCGAAGAACTCTGTCAGCCGATTGCGATCCGCAAGAATGCTTTGCAGGTCGTCGTGGTGCTGCGCGACCGTTTCCAGCAGCGGCCGGTTGACGATGGTGATCTCCCGGTGCGTCGCGAGTGCCGCCGACAGCGCCATAGGGGAGTCATTTACGTTGACTTCGCTGTCACCGTCCAGCCTTGTGGCTTCCAGCAAGGCCTCCACGAGCTGCGGCGGATTTTGCGGCACAACGCCCAGCGAATCGCCGGGCTCGTAGCGGAGACCCGAAGACTCGAGGTCCAGTTCGATGTGGCGCACGTCTTTGCCGGAGCCCTGCCCGGTGATGGGTTGATCCAACAGGATCTCCGCGGGAAACGGAGTGTCGCGCGTGTAGGTCAGGCGGTTCGAGACGGCACGCAAATGCGGCGAACGCACCGACTGGGGCGGCTCTGTCGCACTGTTCGCAACCGCGTGCTCGACCACGCTCTTTGTCCAGGCAGCGGCCGGCGCGTCGTAGTCGAGATCGCACTCCATGCGGTCGACCACCGGCTTCGCGCCCAGTGCACGCAGACGATCGTCCAGGATCTGCCCCATGGCGCAGAAGTCCGCGTAGCTGGAATCCCCCAGCGCGAGGACGGAGTAATTCAGCTGCTCCAGTCGCGGCGCGCGCTCGCCGAGCCAGAATTCGAAGAACAACTCGCTCCCGTCCGGCGGCTCGCCAATGCCGTGCGTGGCGACGACAAAAAGCGCGTTGCTTAGCTTGGCCAGCCCCTTTGGCCGATAATCGCGCAGGTCCTGAAGCTCGACGGCGATACCGGCCTCTTTCGCACGTTCACCGAGCGATTGCGCGATGCGCCTGCTGTTGCCGGTCTCGGTCGCATAGAAAACCGTCCAGGTATCCGCGCCCGCATCGGCCGCCGGTGGCGGCAGCGCTTCCGTGGCAGCCGCGCCCGCCAATCCGGCGAGGTAACCGCTGGACCAGAGAAGCTGGTCGTGATCGAAATCGGCTACGACGGAACGCAGGGATTGCAGCGTATCGCTGGTCAGCGGAGGCGCGGGTTTTGCGTTCGGTACGGCAGCCAAAAATCATCTCCGGGTGTTCGGGAGTTGTAACGCTACCTGCTGGCGGCGAGCACGTGAACGGCCGATTTCTTATCGGCCAATAACCTGAAGCGATACCGTGCTGGCAGGCTCCCGGATTGCGATTTTCACTGCAGCCTGCTGTTTCTTCCGTAACAAAAAGGCAGAGGTCATTGATATGCAAGGAGCAAAAGGCGTTTCCTGACGGCGCGAATCTGCCGCCCGAGTTGTCGGCGGCGACCCGTTCGACCGCTCCGAGACGGATTGGTGAATCTGCCATCACCGGGGCCGCCAGTGCTTCTGCTGTGTCCTGCAGCGGCCGAGGTGCCGGCACACCCCCTCCCACGCTTGATAAGTGGCTGAATGAGGACTAGTTTATTCAGCGTCTCCTTATGAAGAGGAAAGAACAATGAACAAAACTTTCTGGATAGGATTCATCGTCGTCTACATCGTGTGGCAGGCAATCAGCTTTGTAGTGCACGGCATCATGCTGGGCGATACGTACACGTCGATGTGGGCCGTATTCCGTCCCGAAGCCCAGCTCAACAGCATGATGTGGATGATGTACCTCAGCAGTGCGCTCTATCTTTTCCTGTTTTGTTACATTTTCACGAAGGGATATGAAGGCAAGGGCATCGGCGAAGGCCTGCGCTTCGGCTTGCTGATGGGCTTGTTCTTCTCGATCCCGATGGCCATAGACAGCTATGTCGCCTATCCGTTAACTGAAAATCTGGCGGTTATCTGGTTCGTGACCGGTGTGGTCAGCTTCATGATCGTTGGCGCAATCTTCGCGGCAATTTACAAGCCGGGAACGGCTACGTCCCGGGTGGCTGCGGCAGCCTGACCGTTCGGTAGTGCGGAGAGCCCGGGAAAAAGAGGCTCTCCGCCACGGCTGAAGAAGGACAGCGAAGACCGGCGGCGGCGACCTGCCTGAGTCGCGACGCGCTCAGCTCTGCGTGGCCACGTCCCTGATAGCGCTTTTGAGTTTGTCGCCTTCCACCGGCTTGGTAAGGTGGGCATCGAATCCTGCTGCCCGGGCGCGCGCCTTGTCGGCCGGCTGTCCCCAACCGGTGACTGCAATAAGGCGTACCGACTGAGCCGGCGCCCATTTTCGAATTGCGGCAGCCACTTCGTAGCCGTTCATATCCGGCATGCCGATATCCAGCAGAGCTATCTTCGGCCGGAACTCATCCAGAAGGGCCAGAGCAGAAGCACCGCTGTAAGCGGTCCGCACATCGGCACCCATGGCCTGCAGCAGCGTGGCCAACGACTCCGCAACATCCTCATTGTCGTCCAGAACCAGGATCCGCTCTCCGCTTATCTGTTGCTCACAAGCGCCGCGGCGCACCGATGGCTCCATTACCTCGCTTTTTAGCAAAGGAAAGCGGATCACGAACTCGCTCCCGTGGCCGACGCCTTCGCTGCGCGCTTCGATCTCGCCCTCGTGCAGCTCGACCAGCCGGTGGACCAGCGAAAGCCCGATGCCAAGACCTTCCCTCTCGGCCCACACGTCATTCTGAAAAAACATGTCGAAGATCTGGCGCAGGACGGCCGGCTCCATTCCGACACCATTGTCCCTGACGGACAGGATGGCGGTGTCTCCCTGCCTGCGAGCCGAGATCCAGATCCGGCCTCCTGTCTTCCGGGTGAACTTCGCCGCGTTGTCCAGCAAGTTGTCAACAATCTGGCGAAGCCGGACCCTGTCACCAGCAATCACAAGTGGCTGCGGAGACAAATCGATGGAAACGGTGCGCGTCATCGAGGCGCTCAGAGACGCCGACGCATCGCGGACGATGTCACGCAAATCGAGCGGCTCCTTCTGCAAAGCGAGTCTCCCTCTCGTGATTCTGGAGACGTCCAGCAAGTCGTCGACCAGTCGTTTGAGGCTCCCGATCTGGCGATCCATCATCTCCATGATGCGCTCATTCGCCGCTACATCTCCGATGGCCAGACGAAGGTAATCGATGCCGGACTGGATAGGGGCCAGCGGGTTGCGCAATTCGTGAGCCAGCATCGCCAGGAACTCGTCTTTCTGCCGGTCAGCTTCGCGCAAGGCCTGTTCAACTCGCTTGCTCTCGGTAACGTCGCGGAAGATCACCGCCAGCCGCCGGCTGTCGACCTCGCCGACACGGAATGCGCGCAAGTCGAGGATGCGTCGCTCCGTGACAAATTCCCGCTCGAACTCGGCGGGCTCGCCGGTGAGTATCACTTTGTCGTAGGTGTCGAACCACTCCTGTGACTCGCTGGGCACGACCTCCCTGACAGTCTTGCCTTCCACGTTGCTTATACCGGTGTGAGTTTCGAATGCGGGATTTGTCGAGATGAAGCGGTAATCGGACTGCTCGCCCGGATTTGTCTGCACCTTTTCGATTATGCAAAAGCCCTCGTTCATGGAGTGGAACAGGGTGCGGTACCTCTGCTCGCTCTTTAAAAGCTCATGCTCTACCCGCTTCTGCTCCGTAACGTCCTGAACCGTTCCCCACATCAGCGACGGCTTTTGCTCCTCGTCGCAGTACACTCTCCCTGTCGCCGCAATCCAGCGCTCCTCTCCGTCCGCGCGCGTAATGCGGCAGTCGAATCTCCACATCCCCCGCTGCTCCACCGCGTGGCGAAACGCCTCATCTACCCGTTGACGATCCTCCTCGACTACGTGCTGCAGAAAAATGTCATAAGTCCACTCCGGCAGACGCTCCGTATAGCCGAAGATCTGGTCGTGGAGACGCGTGCGCCAGGCGGTGCCATCGGCAAGGTTGAGTTCCCAGGCGCCCGTCTCGGACGCCTCCAGCGCAAACGCCCAGCGGGCTAAGGCATCAACCGGATTTTCGGCGGGCATATTGGATTCGTCAAAACCATTCCCATTTGATATATGACCATACCAGCACCAGTTCGTCTTCTCAGCCGCGAAGAACGTCGCTACGGCTGCTGCTGCTGAAGGCGCTTGGCGATGGACCTCGCCAGCCGTCTCTTCTTTGTACATTCGGGCCGCGATGGTGAAGCGAGGATTGCGACTCGATTTGAGAGCCTCCGAGCACCCGACGCTACTGATAACGCCGCCCGTCACGCCGACCAGCGTGCCG
>JBBDSK010000117.1:0-7418 GCA_040904985.1 Woeseia sp.
CGCGGGTCGTCGGGAATATGCATTTTTCGGTACTTGCCGATAAAGCCTCGCTGCCGATCGATCACCGCCGTGGTGTTGTGATAAAGGCCCGGCGCCCTTTTCTCGAAAAGGCTTACGATGATGGAAACGCCCTCTGCGGCAGCGACCGCGGCGAACGCCTCCGTACTGGGTCCCGGGATCGGCTCCGCAAGCTCGAACTGCGCGTCGTCCTCGCTCTGGCAGAAATAGCGCGAGCGAAAAAGCTCCGGCAGGCAGATTACCTCGGCGCCTTTGTCGGCCGCCTCCCGCGTCAACCGCAGGGCGTTCGCCATGTTCTCCTCGGGGTTGGCCGAACAGCGCATCTGCACCAGACCCACCTTCACGCTCCGCTTCTTGCGCGTATCCGTCATGTCTTGCGAGCTCCGCTGTAACGCCCCTTCGGGTCGTAATAGGTACTGTCGCGAAAGCAGCTCATGTATTGGTCGAGTATTGCCATGCCGCGCTTCGGCCTGACGTCTCCGGCCTCTATTTTTTCCTTGATGATGTTATCCATGCGTCTCTGCAAGTCGTTGGGAAAGTACTGCACCTGGGCGAGTATCTCCTGCACCTCGGTACCGGCAATGACTTTCTCGATCCAGAAGTTGCCGTCCTCCTCGTCATCCGCGTAGACGTGGACCTCAGCCACCCGGCCGAACAGGTTGTGCGAGTCACCCATAATATCCTGATAGGCGCCCATCAGGAAAAAGCCCAGGAAGTACTGCTCGTCCGGGTCCAGGGCATGCAGCTCGAGAAAGTTCTTGTCCGAATTGGACGAGACATACTGGCTCACCTTGCCGTCGGAATCGCAGGTAAGGTCGACCAGCATGGCGCGGCGGCCCGGCTTTTCTCCAAGCCGCTGTAATGGCACGATCGGAAACGCCTGATCGATGGCCCAGTGATCCAGCATCGACTGGAATACGGAAAAATCGCACAGGTACTGGTCGACCAGCTTGTCTTCCAGTTCAATGAACTCCGCCGGTACCGGATCGGGATCGGCCGCTCTGAGACGCCGCAGCAGTCCGGAGCAGCAGCTCCAGTAAAGTCGCTCGACCAGCGCGTTCTGTTCCAGCGACAGATAGCCCATGCTGAACAGCGTCGCTGCCTCGCGGTGAATTTCCACGACGTCGTGGTACTCCTCCAGCAGCTGGCTGACACCTATTTTTTTATTCGCAGACATCAATCTTTCCAGCGTGTCGCTGAGGTTCTGCAGCATCGGTGCGGCGTCCGGCGGCAAGGAGAAGCCCGCGGCCACGCGGTCCTTGCGGTACGCCCCCAGCGTTTCCACGACCAGAACGGAATGGTGCGCTGTGATCGCGCGCCCGCTTTCCGAGATCAGCACGGGATGGGGCACCGATCTTGCGTCGCAGACTTCCATGACGGAGTACACCACGGCGTTGGCATACTCCTGCAGGCTGTAGTTGATGCCGCCTTCCTCGTAGCCGCCGAGGTAGTTGACCCCCAGGCCTCCGCCGACGTCGAAGTAGCGGATGGGCAGCCCGCGGTGCCTCAGTTCGGCGTAAATCTGGGCCATTTCCTTGACCGCCTGCTTCAGTGTCTGGATGTCGCCGATCTGGCTGCCCAGGTGAAAATGAAGCAGGACGAAGGATTCGGTACGACCCGTTTTTTCGAGCTGTTCGACGATTTCGATCAGTTCCGGCAGCGAGACGCCGAACTTCGAGCGGTATCCGCCCGAATCGGCCCACCTGCCGGATCCGGCTGTACGCAGGCGAATGCGCACGCCGAATCGGGTTCCGCGCTCCTCCTCGTCTACCAGCGCCATGAGTTGCCCGAACTCTGCGAACTTCTCCATGACTGGAATCACGTTCTTTCCCAGCGCCTGTGCGGAAAGAATCAGGGACAACATCGTTTTGTCCTTGACGCCGTTGCAAATCAGAAGCGTTTCGTCCTGCGTCAGATGCGGCAATGCCGCGACCAGTTCCGCCTTGGAGCCGCATTCGAGACCCAGCCCGAAGGGCTTGCCGGCGTCGAGTACTTCCTCGACGACCTCGTGCAGCTGGTTGACCTTGATCGGGTAAACCGCACGGTAGTGATTGCTGTAGGCGGCTTCTTCCACGGCGGCGGCGAAGGCGAAGTTCAGGCGCTTTACCCGCGCCCTCAGTACGTCCTGGAAGCGCAACAGAAGGGGAAAGAACATGTCGCGCCGCTGCGCTTCTTCGACGACGTCCATGATATCGATGCAAAGCTCGTGGTCCTCGAAAGGATGCACCGCGACATGTCCCCGCTCGTTTACCCGGAAAAAGCCGTCGCTCCACGAGCTCATTCGATAAAGCTCGCTTGCATCGTCCAGCGACCAGCCTGAACAGCCCGCGTCAGCTACCTTGGGTTTCACATGCCTTGAATCGTCGCTCATCTGCGCGTCCGTCTATTGGTCCAGAACACAGGCGAAAACAAGCGGGGCGACAATGGTGGCATCCGATTCGATAATGTACTTGGGTGTCCCGGCAGACAGTTTTCCCCAGGTGATTTTTTCGTTCGGCACCGCACCGGAATAGGACCCGTAGCTCGTCGTCGAATCACTGATCTGGCAGAAGTAGCCCCAGCGCGGCGTGTTTTCCTTGCCGAGATCCTGTTGCAGCATGGGCACCACGCAGATGGGGAAATCGCCGGCAATGCCGCCCCCGATCTGGAAAAACCCGATGGATGACACCCTGGCCGTTTCCTCGTACCACCGGGCAAGCCAGATCATGTACTCAATACCGCTACGGACCGTATGCACATTGCCGATCTCGCCGCTGATGCAGTGGGACGCGTAGATGTTACCGAGGGTGGAGTCCTCCCAGCCCGGCACGATAATCGGCAAATCGCGTTCGCTCGCGGCGATCAGCCAGCTGTCTTTCGGGTCGATCTGGAAGTGCTGCTCGAGCGCCCCCGAGCGCAGAAGCTGGTACATGAATTCGTGTGGAAAACGCTGTTCGCCCTTTTTGTCGGCGTCGAGCCAGATGTTCAGCACTTCTTTTTCAATACGCCGGATTGCTTCCTCTTCCGGAATACAGGTGTCGGTGACCCGGTTCAGGTGCCGCGCGAGCAAAGCCTCTTCATCTTCGGCGGTCAGCTGCCGGTAATGCGGCACCCGAACGTAATGATCGTGCGCCACCAGATTGAAGAGGTCCTCCTCGAGATTGGCGCCGGTGCAGCAAATAGCGTGAACCTTGCCGCGCCGAATCATTTCCGCGAGAGACAGACCGAGTTCCGCGGTACTCATCGCTCCGGCCAGGGTCATGAACATGACGCCGCCGTCATCCAGGTGGCGGACATAGCCGTCCGCGGCGTCGACGAGTGCCGCCGCGTTGAAGTGCCGGTAGTGATGGTGTACGAAATCGCGAACTGCTGTCATCGGGGATGTCTCCCTGGGGTAAATACGACTTGCGCCAATGCCGCTGGCGACTGCGGCAATTAGAACACGGGCACCTGCTGCGTGAGGCAGTGGAATGTTCCGAGGCCCAGAACGAGGTCGCGGCAGTCGATGGCGATGATCTCCCGATCGGGGAAGCAACTTGCCAGGATTTGCCGGTTGGGCTCGTCGGCGGGATCGTCAAAAGAAGGCATCAGTACGACACTGTTACCGATGTAGAAGTTCGCGTAGCTGGCCGGCAGGCGGTCGCCCTTCCACAGGACAGGCCGCGGCATGGACAGTTCGATGATCTTGAGACCCTCCCCATTGGCCAGCCGGACCTTCTCGAGCCGCTCCCGATTCTCGGCCAGCGGCAAATGGTTCTCGTCGCCGGGGTCGCGTTCGACGACGGTAACAACGGTGTCCCCGGCAACGAAGCGCGTCAGATCGTCGACATGGCCGTCGGTGTCGTCGCCGACGATGCCCTCGCCGAGCCAGACGATCTGCTGCACGCCGAAGTTGTGCCGCAGGTTCTGCTCGATGGCAGTTCTGTCGAGGGCGGGGTTCCGGTTCGGGTGCAGCAGGCACTGCTCGGTCGTGAGCAGCACCCCCTGTCCGTTCACTTCGACCGCGCCACCTTCCAGAACCATGTCGACCTGTGCGCAGGGTATACCCAGGACTTCGGCCATTTTCGGTGGCACCGCGTTGTCCAGGTCGAACGGCGGGTATTTTCCGCCCCAGGAATTAAAGCGAAAGTCGAGCGCCAGGGCAGGGTGCCGCCCCCCGCTGCCGGTGACGAATATCGCGCCGTGATCCCGGCACCACGCATCGTTGGTCGGAATGCGATGAAAGAACACCCGGTCCCGAGGCACCCGTCCTTCGAGGAGACTTTTTACCTGCGCTTCGTGGCGCTCGTCCAGAACATTGATCCTGACCACTTCGCTTTTTGCGAGCGCCGAAACCGCATCGGCCATGACCGGCTCGACCGGGGCGAATTTCCCGGGCCAGCTTTCGCGGTTGTGCGGCCAGGAAATCCACGTGGCCTGGTGTGGCGCCCATTCTGCCGGCATTGCCAGGCCCCGGGCCGCGGGTGTGAGTTTGTCTGGATCCGTCATGCGTCAGCCGCTTCGGTTTCTTTGGGCGATCGAGGTAAGGCGGACGATAACAAAGCCGGGCCGGTCAGGGCAGTCGCAAAACGGCGGGAAATGAATCGTTCCGCGGTTTGGCGCGCCATGTAAGTCGCCGATCAGGTCGTACATCCAATACCCTCCGGATCAGAGTGCGATGGCCGGGCGCGCAGTCATAAGCCAGAAAATTCCGAGCACCGCCGCAAAAGCCGGAAAACCGAAAGCGAACCAGGTCCAGAACAGGCGATGGTACTCGCGCGGAAGCGGCGCGTCCGCCGCAACGGCCGCTTCCGCCAGAGTACGGATGCGAATCTGCATCCACACGACGGGCAGCCAGAACGCGCCCGTTACGATATAGAGAATGATAGACAGCCCGATCCAGCCTTGCAGTATGGGATAACCCATCATCATTGCCAGCAGCGCGCCGGTAACGGGCTGCAGCACCACGGCGGTGGCGGTAAACACGAAGTCTGCAATGACCACGATACGTGCGACGCCGGCGATGATCTGCGGATTCCTGCTGAAGTGGGCCATCAGCATGAAAAATGCGATTCCCGCACCGGTGCCCAGCAACACGGCCGCACCGACAACGTGCAGAAAGCGAAGTGCGAGGTATTCGGTCAACGGTCTTCCAGGATCGCGATCGCCACCAGCATCAGCACGGTGATCGGCCAGATTTTCATCATCGGGCCGATCGGGTCGGCCCACAGCCGCGGCAGAATAAAGGTTCCGCTGATGAGGTAGAACAATGACAGGCCGAGCGCCGCATACAAGGCAGCCTTCGCCGTGCGGCGGAAGGCCACTCCGATGCCGATTGCGATGTCTGCAATGGCACCGGCAATAATGCCAGGCTTCGCCATCCAGCCAAGGCCTCCCTCGAACATGTAGCGAAGTCCCATTTCCCAGCCCGGCCCCAGCGAGATGACTCCTGTCGCAATCCAGAACGCGGCGACAACAAAAATGACCAGGGGCTTCAGCAGATAGAGCCGGGCGAACCAGCGCTCCTGGACGGAGGCGGGTTCAGCGGCCAGTGCACCCGACAGTGTGGCCGGCTCGATTCCCGTCATTCGTACCCACGGCCGGGGATCGCCGACGGCTCCTCGCAGAAACTCCTTGCGCGCATTGCTGCGAACGGGCGGCCGCCAGCCGAGCAGCGCCGCGAAGTCGCCCAGCTTGTACAGAAGTGCCGCGAGCCACCGCGGGGCAGGCATGCGACGGGGCGGCCCCAGTCGCAACCAGCGACGGTACTCAAACACGATCTCTTCAAGCTCCAGGCGTTCCGGACCGGCGACGTCGAGGGCAACTCGAGCGGGCGCAGAAGGGGAGAGAAAGAACAGCATGGTGTCGACAAGGTCATCGAGTTGCAGGATCTGTACCGGCCCCGTACCCGGCAGCCGCAGCAGCACAGGCAACGCAGCAAGCCCCCGGAGAAGAGCGCTCCCCCCGTAGGCCGGCCGGCCTACGACCACGGAGGGACGCAGAATTACCCAGTCGAGATCACGTGCTCTGAGATTGTCCTCGCCCTCTTTTTTGCTGGATGAGAACTCGCTCAGCGCTTCCCGGTCCGCGCCGATGGCCGACAGGTGCACGATGCGACGGACACTTGCCTCTTCGCAGGCCTTGTACAGCGCCTCGATACCATTGACATGCACGCCGCGTGCATCGTCGCCAGGGCCGCTTTGAAGAACGCCCGCGCAATTGACCACGGCATCGATCCCCGATATCCGCCGCTGCCACCGGGCCACATCGGTCGCCCGGGCGAGGTCAAGCTCGACCCAGTGCACACCCGGCAACTCGTTGCCTCGCCGGCGCGCCACCGCCGTCGCCTCATGGCCACCGGCCACCAGCCGCGCAAGAACGGCGGAGCCGATCAAGCCGCTGGCGCCGAGCAGAAGAACCCGCAAGACCGCCTCCCAATCCCCGCGCCCGCACAAAAAAACGGCGCCGGGCGCTGTTCGTTCGCCCGTCCGTCGGTGCTGTCATTCTACGCTGTCGGCTGTGGACGGCGCCAAAACGACGCTCGTCCCGGCTGCAGGGAAATGTATCGATCGCACGAGCGCAGGATCCCTGCCGCTTGCTATCCTGTCGCTTGTCCACCGACCGAGGAGCAAGTGATGCGCAAATTTCTTTTGGCGGGCCTTTTCATACTGAGTATTCCGGCACTCGCCCAGCAGGAGTCCGCCCGGTTACAGAAGGCCGTGCAGGACGACGGGCGGACAGAGGCGGAGCGTGAGCGTGACCAGTATCGGCATCCCCTTGAAAGCCTCTCTTTTTTCGGCATTGAGCCGGATATGACCGTGGTCGAGCTTTATCCTGGCGGCGGCTGGTATTCGGCGATCCTGGCGCCCTATCTCGCCGGGAATGGCCGGCTGGTGGCCGCGCATTTCAATCTCGACCAGGACGATGCGCCGGGATACTACCAGCGGCTGTACGACGGCTACGCCGAGCGTTTCGCGGACAAGGAACGGTTTGGCGAGATCGACATACTCGCCTTCGATCCGCCCGGGATGGTCGACCTGGGCGGTAGCGGGAGCGCGGACATGGTGCTCACGTTTCGCAACATCCATTCATGGATGGCGGAGGGACAGCTCGATACGGTCTTCTCAGCCGCCTACGAGGTGCTGAAAGAGGGCGGCGTCTTTGGCGTGGTCGGTCACCGTTTGCCGGAAGACCGGGAGCAGGACCCCGAAGCAGGAAGCGGTTACGTGAAGGAGAGCGTAGTGATCGATGCCGCGGAGAAGGCCGGATTCAGCCTCGCGGCGAGATCGGAGATCAACGCGAATCCGCGCGACCATGCCGACCACCCCAACGGAGTATGGACCTTGCCGCCGAACCTGGACTTACCCGACGGCGAGAGCGGGGACAAATATCGTGCGATCGGCGAAAGCGACCGCTTTACCCTCAAGTTCGTGAAGTAGGCG
>JBBDSK010000118.1:0-7417 GCA_040904985.1 Woeseia sp.
TCTAATTGAGCCATAAAATATTTCAACTAATTAATCGGACAGGACACTAGCGGCATGTTGAGAAAAGCTTGCCCGACGATTGCCTCATGCCTTCTCCTGGCGGCCAACGCTGCCAGTGCGGAAGGCCGTAGCGTCAACGATGCTGTCTATACGGAAGAGCAAGCGAAAGCGGGCGAAGGACTGTACGCGCAACACTGCCTGACCTGTCACGACAAGAGATATTTTCGGCCGGTACTTAAGGCCTGGGATGGCCAGCCCCTGGGCATCCTCTATACGATCATGAGCACATCGATGCCCGAAAGTAATCCCGGTGCCTTGCCACGAAAGGACTATGTCGACATTCTCGCCTACATACTGTCGCTGAACCGCTATCCGGCCGGCGACAACGATCTGGATTACCGCGACGGTCAGCTGGACGAGATCGTAATAACGCAGCCGTAACAAAGGCCGTGGCGGCCCGCAGCTATTCGAACTGTCCCGTTCCGCCTACGGCAGCATGATCGCAGCATCACCGCATACCGGTTCCTCGTGCCGAGGCAGCCCGACATTGCTCTGCAGCGGGTTTGCGTGGATCAGGAAGCCATCGGGCGTACGCATCAGCACCGACACATCCAGGTCTTCCTTCTGCTTGCCTGCACGCCTGCGGATCTCGCAGACGGTCCGGTCCGCGGTCTTGTCCCTGATCACGTAGGAACTTTCCGTCGAACGGATCTCTATTGTCCCTGGATCCCCGTCGACCAGTTCCGTCCCCCTGACGACGGCCGTCCGGTTGCCCGTAGCATCGAAAATCTCCGCTTCGACCTTCAGTTCGTCACTTACCTCGTCCCGGGTAAGCTTTAGAATAGGCTCGCCACTGCAGACAATCAGGTTCGGTGTGTCGAGATAGTCGTTGCCGCCCAGTCGAACGATAAAGTGCTCCCGAACCTTCATTAAAGCTCCGCTAGGCCAGCGTCAGCCTGCCCTCTTCATCAATATCGAGCGTCTTGTCTGCGCAGAACTCGGCATAGCTCTCGGGCACCGCCAGCACCGTTCGGCCCTCGTACTCGTAGGTAGTATCGTCCGGTGCGGGAGGCTGCAGTGCCAGCGACAGCCCGCCAGCCTCTTCACTGCGCACGATACGCAGGCATTTGTCTTCGGAATTTGCGTCCGCTGCGTTGGAGATTGCCTTGTCAAATTGCTCCAGCACGGTTTCAGTAACGTTCAACATTATGAATGTCCTCCTGTTGCTTCTGTAAATAGAGATGTCATTCGCGACTAGCGAACGGATGGAACCCGGAAAGTTCAGACCTCGTCGGCGTAGACGCTGTATTCCGCCTGACGATGTTCTGCAGTCTTGGAGAAGTAAAATGCAACGATGAAGCCCGTCATGATACCGGGCAGGCCTTCGTACACCATGGTATGTAAATCGGCGACGCGCCAGAGAAGTGCTGACGCAACCCCGGCGAACATCGCCACGATAGCCCCGGCCTCGCTGATGCGGCGGCGCAAGGCGTAGATCGTAAGCAAGGGCGCAAATGCGGATGCAAGTGTCGACCATGACAGTATCACAAGTTGGAACACACTCCGTGTTTCGCTCATCGCTATCGCGAGCGCCAGCAATGTCACCACCGCCGTCGCCGCCTTGGCTTGCCAGGTCCTCTCCAGCCGTCTGGGAAACAAATCGTGCGTTATCGCGGCCGAGCAACTCAGCACGAGCGAGTCGGCCGTCGACATCGTCGCCGCGAAAATTCCTGCAAGGATCATGCCGACGAAAAACGGCGGCAATAGTTCCAGCGCCATTGTCGGCAAAGCAAGCTCCGGATCCATGTCGCCGAGTTCGGGCAGATAAAGCCGCGAGAGCAAACCCACACCCGTGGCAAGAGCGTAGAACGCGGTGAAGTAACCGTAATACCAGAAACGTGCACGCATCATGTTGCCGGCCTCGTCGAGCGCCATAAAACGCACCATTACGTGCGGCTGCCCGACGACGGAGAAGCCGGCAAACATCCAGCCGAGCACGAACAAGATCATTCCGAGCGCGCCTGGAAACAGCAAATTGGATGGGAACAGATCGAGATATCCCGGAATAGCCGCAAGCTTGTCGACTGTTCCACTCACGCCGCCCTGGCCATCGAGTGCAACAACGAACAATAGCGACATCGCACCCAGCATAACCGTCGACTGCGCGGCGTCGGTCCAGATCGACGCTCGTATACCGCCGGCGACACTGTAGGCCAGGATCATGGACGCAACGACCACCGCCCCTGCTGCCGGGTCCCAGCCCAGCACACCCTGCAGTGCCTTGCCGCCCGCACTGACCTGCGCCGCCGCGTAGGCACCGAGGAAGACCACCATCACCACCGCAGCAATTCGTCGCCAGGTCCGGAAATCCTCGCCGTACCAGCGCGCCACGACGGAGGCGAACGAAGCCTCATTGGTTCGCTCCGTGCAGTTGCGCAGCTTGCGATGAATGAATAAGGAGCCCACGAGATCGCCGAGGATCCACCCCACCATAAGCCACGCGGCCGCCAGCCCCGTCGCATAAGTAAAGCCGATTACGCCGATGAACATGTACCCGGAATTGTTTGTCGCCACCGCCGAAAGCCCGCACAGCCAGGGCGAAACCGAGCGGCTCGCCAGGTAGTAATCTGTGCGCGACTTCTTCGCCCGGAGCGCCGATGCCAGCCCAATGGCGACGAACGCCAGCAGAATGACGACAAAGCTGAACTCGGTCATGGTCGATTAGCGCCTGCGGACGCTATCTATGCGGCTCTTTGAGAATGCTTCTGCTGCGAGTCTTCTCGTGACTGCAGGACCGGCTGTTGCTCAATAAGGGTGCTGTGAAGCGCGATGACCGCCTTCTCGTAATCCTCCTCGGCAAGAATGAAGAGTATGTCGACATTACGGATTAACTGATGAACCCCGAGAACCTCCACACCGGCGTCCGCAAGCGCGCCCACCGCCGTAGCCGTGAGTCCCGCAACGTTCAGGTCGCTGCCGATTGCCGAGACAATCGCCACCTTCCGCGTGCTCACGCGTGCCGACTCGAAGGTCTCGCGCAAGTCGTTCAGCACGCGGCGTACGGCTTTGAGGGAGCCCGCCAGGTAATGCACGATCGTGTTGGCGTTGGACGTTTTCGTCACCACCCGGACGCGATGACGCTTGAGCGTATCCAGAATGGCGGCGTCGTAGCCCTTGACACCCACCATATCCTGCTCGAAGAACTCGAGGGCGAAGACGCTGCGCATGCCGGTGATGATCTCGGCGCGGGGCTTATTCGAAAGGTACCCTCCGCAGATCACAGACCCGCCGTCAGCCGGGTCGAAGGTATTCTTGATGCGCAAGGGAATATCAGCCTGACGCAAGCCCTTGGCAGCACGGGGATGAATCGCTTCCATTCCCATGTTGGAAAGCTGGTCTGCCACATCGTAGTTGGTCTGCTCTATCTTCCTCACCCGCTCCTTGCCGATCAGCAGCGGGTCACCGCTCGAGAGATGAAACTCCTTGTGGATAATCGCTTCGCGCGCCTGCGTCAGCACCGCAACCCGCGACAGCGTTACTTCGCTGTAGCCGCGGCCGTAGCTCTGGATGATGCCGTCCCGGGTATGGGCGTATCCGGTGACGATGGGCAGCGTGTCCGACAAGTCGATATCTCCCAGACCGGCTGAAATTCTTTCATCCAGATCGAGGTTCGAGTCTTCGCGCCAGCCGGTCAGGTCGACGAAGACGGCATTGACGTTGTGCTGTCTCAAAAGAAGACTCGAGTTGTGGGCGCTGTGCGCCTCACCCAGCGCTGCAAGCATTTCCCGCACGGTGTCGAGATGCTCGTCAAGGCTGAAGTGCCCGTACGAGCACAGTCGGTGCAAGTCCATGAGGCAGGTGCGCACGCCTTCTATTCGCTCCCTGACGAAGCGGTCGGCCACCTGCCGATCGATATGTTCGCCGAAGATCCGGGCATTGATAGCCCGCATGTCGCTGCTGACTTCGCTGATGGCGTCACCCCACGCCCAATCGGACTCGGTGCTGGCAAACAGGGCGTGCACGCCTGGCTCACCGGATTTCTTCGCCTCGAGCAGTTTGTCCGTAATGCCGCTATAGGCGGACACAACGAATATTCGCTGGTACAGGTCGGCGCCGCTACGGTCGCCGATGAATACGTTGCGGAGCACGGACTCCGGATCGGACATGGACGTACCGCCGACTTTCTCAACGGAATGACCCGCCGTTCGCTGTCTCGTCATATTATTCATCCCTTCATTCACGCCGCGCTCCGCATCAGCGATCCCGCAACCGGAGTCACCGGCGTCATCGAATTGCGAGATGCGATGAACTCGGGCCGCGGCCGCTCCGGACCAAACGGCGCTTGCACCCTGTTCGACAGGGCGTTGTAGACCATAAACGCATTGCTTCGCGGGAATGGAGTTATGTTGCTTGCGGAGCCGTGCATCATGTTGCAATCGAACACAATCACCGTCCCCGGCGGCCCCGTCGGCGCAGTGATGCCCCCGTCTTCTGCCAGGCGCGTCAGCAGCTCATCATCGGGCACGCCGTATTCCTGCTTCTTGAGCGATTCCTTATAGTGATCGTCGGGCGTCTTGCCCACACAGGAGACGAAGTGTCGATGCGACCCGGGCATGAGCATCAGCGGCCCGTTGTGCAGCGTGTTTTCCGTCAACAGCACGGTCATGGAAAGCGCGCGCATGCGCGGCATGCCATCTTCCACATGCCAGGTTTCGAAGTCCGAGTGCCAGTAGAACTCCTTGCCCTGAAAACCGGGCTTGTAGTTCATTCGCGACTGATGGATGTAGACCTCGTCGTTCAGCAGGAATTGCGCCACGCCCGCAAGTCGCGCATCGGACGCCAGCCTGCCGAATACTTCGCTTTGCTCGTGCACTTTGAAAACCGAGCGCACGGCACCGGATCCCGGTTCCCTGATGAGCGTTTCCGCGTCCAGTGTCGCAGCAGCTGCGGTGCGCATCCGTGTTGCATCGCTACATAGAGCATCGATTTCAGCGGCTTCGAAGATATCGCGCAGAACGAGGAAACCATCGCGGTCAAATGCCCGTGTATCCTCCGCCGACAGCGGCGCGCCTTCGCTCCATTCGCTGTAGACAACCGGGTCCTCCCGCGGAACCATCCGCGGCCGATCCGCGTCCCTCGATGGATAGTGGTCCGTTCTTTGTTCGCGTGCAGACTGCGCCATGGTTACACGGCCTCCGCCTGAAGCGGATAGGCACCGCTCTCGTCGTGCACCTCCAGCCCGTTCAACGGCGGATTGAAGACACAGGCCATGACCATCTCGGTCGTGGCTCTGAGAATGTGCCTGTCGTGCTTGTCCAGGGCGTACATCACTCCCGGCTGGATCGGGAATTTCTCACCGCTGTCCACGCTTTCGATCGAGCCCTCGCCCGACACGCAGAACACCGACTCCAAGTGATTCTGGTAGTGCATTGGCAGCTCTGCACCCTCGTATATCGTCGTGATGTGGAACGAAAAACCCATCTCGTCGTCCTTCAACAACAGACGCACGCTGTTCCATCCCGGTGTTTCCACCAGCCGCCGGGTTTTTCTCGCATCAGTCAGGTTTCGAACGATCATTGCAAACCTCCGTTACGCTGCGGCCTTGTCAGCTGTTTTTTCCAGGGCAGTGCGCACCGCCGAAGCGAGCACATCCAGCCCTTTGCGCAGTTCCTCATCGATGATCGTGAGGGCGGCGAGGCACTTCACCACCTCGTCGTCAGGGCCGCTCGTTTCAATGACCAGCCCCTTGCGCAGTGCTGCGCCTACGACGTCCGAGGCGACCTCGCCGGAAGGCATCTCGATACCACGCATCATCCCGCGCCCCTTGACCGCCGCAGCGTCCAGACCGTTGGCCCGAGCTATTTCGTTCAGTCGGGACTGCAGTATCTCACCCTTGTCGTAAATCGACTGCTCGAAACTGCTGTCGCGCCAGAAATGCTTTATGGCAGCATGGGCCGTAACAAAGGCATGGCAGTTTCCCCGGAACGTACCGTTGTGTTCGCCAGGCAGCCACTCGTCATATTGCCGGTCGATCAGCACCAGCGCGAGCGGCAGGCCGTAACCGGAGACCGATTTGGCCATGGTTACAATGTCGGGCTTGATGCCAGCAGGCTCGAAACTGAAGAAAGTGCCTGTGCGCCCCGTTCCTGCCTGGATATCGTCCACGATAAATAGCGCACCGTGGCGGCGAGCGATCTCGGCGATGCTTTTGAGCCATTCATAGTCCGCGACGTTCAGGCCTCCTTCGCCCTGGACCGTCTCGACAATGACGGCTGCCGGTGCGTCCACGCCGCTGGAGGGATCGGACAGCATCTTGTCGAGATACGCGGCGGTGTCGACGGAGGGACCAAAATAACCGTCATAAGGCATTCGAGTCACGCCTTCGAGCCCGATTCCGGCGCCCTGCCGATGCAGCTGATTGCCGGTGCAGGCAAGCGCGCCCAGGGACACGCCGTGAAAGCCGTTAGTAAAGGCAATAACGTTCTGCCGCCCTGTGACCTTGCGCGCAAGCTTGAGCGCCGCCTCGACGGCGTTCGCGCCCGTCGGCCCGGGGAACTGCAGCACATAGTTCAGATCGCGCGGCTTTAATATCGTCTCGAAGAATTCGAGCAGGAAGCGTTCTTTGCTATCGCTGTACATATCGAGGCTGTGGGTGATGCCGTCGCCGGCAATGTATTCGAGCAACGCTTTTTTCAGTTCCGGATGATTGTGCCCATAGTTGAGCGTCGAGCAGCCCATCAGGAAGTCGAGATACTTCGAGCCGTCGCCCGTGTAAAGCCACGACCCTTTAGCCCGCTCGAAAATCATCGGAAAGTTGCGCGAATAACTGCGGACCCGGGATTCGAGCAGTTCGAATGTTTCAGCGGCCGGTTTTGCGGCCTCTAATTGTGCTGACATGGTAATCCTCTTTAGCTCTCTGAATTTCTGAAGTTGCCCCGGACCGTCTACGCGGCAGAGCGATCCTGCTGGGGCCGCCGTTGCGCTTCGCGACGCATCGGACCGATCGTAATCAGCCGCTCGCTGTCGTGCCTGCCATGAAAATGCTGGTCCTGGTCAAAACCTGCTGTCTCGCGCATGACAGCGTCGGCGCGCTTCGCGACGGAGCGAAAAAGAGCACGCGACGCATCGTTGTCCGGAGTGACAGTCGTCCTTATGTGGGTGACGTCCGACAACTCCGGCCGTTCGAGTAATGCGAACAGCATTTTGCGCGCCAGCCCCAGGCCTCTTGCGGCTTCGTGCACCGCCACCTGCCACACGAAAAGCGTGCACGGCTCGCCTGGCGGGCGGTAACCGGAAATCCAGCCCACCGCTTCTCCGTCGCGCTCGGCAAGAACGCAGGTGTCGGAGAAGTCGGTGCACTGCAGCAGGTTGCAATACATCGAGTTCTTATTGAGAGGCTGGCTGGGGGCTACGAGAT
>JBBDSK010000119.1:0-7403 GCA_040904985.1 Woeseia sp.
CAGCAAGCCCCGGCAGCACATCGGGATACAGCTCTACCCTGTTGCGTGCCGAATCGAAAATTTCGAAGGCTTCGTCCGCCAGAGCGCTCGCGTACCCGGCTTCGGACGCCATCCGTCCCAGTACCGTCTTTCGGAGAAACCGCAAGTCGTGCGATTTGTGCCGGAATTCGTCGATGATCTTCTGCCGCATCTCCAGCGCGCTGCGCTGGCTGAACATCTGCGGAATCTGCGGACAGTTTTCCGAAAGCCAGTACCAAAGCGCGGATTCGGCTCGCGTGATGACCGGGCCGATTTCCCACAAGGTATCGTCAAGGTCCAGCGTAATGGCGCGGATGTGCTGCAAGACGGTTCCTGCTCCAAAATGTACGGGGGCCATATCTTACGGCAATGACGCGGGTGTCCATCAACGCCCCGCATCGGGCTCAAAGTCGCCTCAGCCCGGCATCAGCGGCGGCAAGCCTTTTTCGTAAGGCTGCCGGCTCTCTGCCGAACGAACGGTGAAGGACCGCAGCGCCTTGTCGAGTCCGCTGCCGTCCCAGGTCGCACGCGTCGGGCCATAGCTGGCCCTGCCGAGCTTTTCCAGTTCCACCGACAGCGGATGGGAGACGCGCCCGGCAATTTCCCCGATATTGCGTGGCGGCGCATCGGGCCATTGAAGACGCCCCCACTGCAGCAACGCCGACTTCACGGCCGCAAGATCGCCGGCCAGCGCAGAACGCCGCGCCTCTTTCACCAGCCGCAACTGTTGCCGGTGAACGGGCGGTACTGCCGGCGTCGCCGCCCTGGGTGCTGCAGCGCGACGCCGCCTGGTCCACCACATGATCAGCGTCGCGAGCCAGGCGGCCGCCAGCACTTCACTGACGCGGCGCCAGAAGTTGTTCTCTGCCACAACGGTCTCGCCGACCTCCGGCAGCATGGCCACCTCCTCCTGTGGCGTGGGCTCCGCCAGCGCATCCGCCGAAGGCAGTACCGTGATGGTTCGGGACGGCAAAGTCGCCACTTCCCATTCATCCTGATCGATGTTCCACCACGGCAGATTCAGTGGCGGAACACGCACGTCACCGGCTTCGATCCCGATCATGGCGTACTGATCCTTGCGAGTGGCGAGGACGCCTTCGCGAACCGCTGCGACCCGCAGGTCCGGCTTGTCGGGATAAATTTTCACGCCGTCAAAATCGGCGGCTTCGATGACCGGCAGTTGCGTGGAGAGCTGGCCGAGGGCGGTCACCGTTATGTGCCGGGTAATCGGCTCCCCTGCGGGAAGGCGGTCCGGCTCGCGGGACCACTCCTCGCTCAGCTGGACGGATTTTGCCGGCAGCCAGGCCGCAGCGGGAAACTCCGCGGGCGGTGGCGGAATCGGCTTTACCTGTATGGTGACCGGATCGGATTGGAATACCTTGCGGCCGGTGATCCGTCCCTCGCGCAGAACCCTTGCTTCGAAACGCGCGGGAGCGACGGACACTTCGCCGCTCGCCTGCGGGAAAAGAGCATAGACGCGCTCTACCACGTTGTAGTTCTTGCCGTTGATCAGCGAGTCGTAGTTGCGTTCTTCGCCGGCAATCTCCACCAGCACATCGACGCCGGTGATATCGGGCTCATAAAGCCGCGGCTGCCGCGTGGCTACGGCGCGGTACACCTTGACCCGGTAAAGCACCTGCGCCTGCACTCGAGTTTCTTCGTAGTCCGCCTCGGCCGTGATGAACACGTCGGAGCGGCCCGGCAGAGCGGCGCTCTGCGGTGCCACCGAAATTGCCAGCGGCTCGCTTTGCTCGGCGCCGACGGACACGGGTGGAATGACCAGATCGCCCGCTTTTTTGGCCATAAGGGCGTAAGTCCACGTCCTGCTGCGGCTGATCTGGCCATTGATGATCATCGTGTTGCTGAGTTCGCTGCGCGAGAGGACATGGAAGTCCGCCTCGAGACTGGTCGCGTCGGGCTCGGTATCGATCGACGTGTCCACCGTGACCTTCAGCGTAAACGATTCGTTCAGCTCGACGTCAGCGCGGTCCAGGCTCGCCACCACGGCCGCGGCCGCCAACCCGGGAAGGCACAACGCCAGCAGGACAATCGACACCATTGCCGCGACGCGGGCCATGTCTCGCCCGACGGCAAGGGCAATGCAGCCCCGAATCGCGTCGCTATGTCGCGCTACCACGGCTGAACCTCGTTGTCCGGCCACAGGTTGTTACCATCCTGGTCCATGCCTTGCCTCTGATACTGATAACGGAATTTGCGGCGCAAAAGCCCGCCCGGATCGTCCGGAATCCGCCGCAACCATTGCTCCATCGCCTGCGCCTGCTCCTGCGCGCGCCGCTCCGCCAGCACCCGGGCTTCGTCTTCAGCCTCCGGTTCCTCGCCGGGACCGGCTTGCTGCGCCGCTCGCTCGAGTTCCCGCTGCAGCGCCTCCAGGTCTTCATCGCTCATCTCTTCCTGGCCGCGCGCCGATGACTCCTGCTCTGACTCGCTTCCGGACTCGCCCGCATTGCCTTCCTCACCCTGCTGCTCCGACTGGCTTTCACCGTCCGACTCCTGCGACTCTCC
Source organism: Woeseia sp. (assembly GCA_040904985.1). Taxonomy (GTDB): domain Bacteria; phylum Pseudomonadota; class Gammaproteobacteria; order Steroidobacterales; family Woeseiaceae; genus IDS-8. Next base: position 2,542 of record JBBDSK010000119.1, read on the forward strand.
ACCCGATTCCGCAGGCGCTTGCTCGCTCCCCTGTTGTTCGCTCCCTTGTTCCCGTTGTCGCTCCAGCCATTCCTTGACCCGTTCCCGGTTAAAGGCGGCATCCTCGGCGTCGGGATTGATGGTCAGCGCCCGGTCGTAGGCGTCCAGTGCCGACTCCAGTTCGCCGGCGCGCGCGAGAGCGTTGCCCAGGTTGTAAAGGGCGTCACTGTCGCCTGCGTCCGAACGCCGAAAGTTGCCGGCGCTCTCCTCGTATTCGCCAGCACGGTACTGCGCAACCGCGCGCCACGCCAGGTGCTCGAACAAGGCCGCAGCCTCTTCCGCATCGCCGGCGGCGAGCTTCTCCTGCGCCTGCTGATCCTTCGTCTGCCACAAATCCTGCCAGGTGAAGGCCTGTGCGGGATCGGAAAGGGGGAGCAGGAAGACCAGGATCATCAGTACCCAGCCGCGGCGAAATGCCAGCGCCGCCAGCGGCAACAGCAACAGCAAAAGCCATGGCCCCTCGTCCTTCCAGAGATCCGTGGCAAGGGACTCGTCAGCCGAACTGGCACCGCCGGCCGGACCCGACAACAGCGACTCGATGTCGCGATGATCCGAGGTGATCGTGGCGTACCGCCCCCCACCGGCCGCCGCCATCGCGCGCAACTGCTCCTCTTCGAGTCTCGGTATGGCGATTCGACCGGCGTTGTCTGTCACGAATCCGCCCTCCTCCAGGGGAATCGGCGCGCCGTCCACCGTGCCGACGCCCAGCACCGACAAGCGGTAGCCGGCGTCGCGCAGCCTGGCGGCCGCGCGCTCGGCGTCGGGGGAGGTTCCCCCGTCCGTTATCAACAGAACTTCACCATAAATGGCGCCAGCCTGCTGCAGAAGCTCGCGCCCTTTGTCGATCGCCGCCACGGGGTAGCTGCCGCGGCTCGGCATGATATCGGTCGCCAGGCTATTGACCAGTGCCGCGACCGTGTCGACATCCGTGGTGAGCGGCGTGACCGTAAAGGCATTGGCGGAATACACCACCAGGGCCGTTTGCCCGCTCTGGCGCCGCTCCAGCAGTTCCAGGATCTTCAGGCGCGCCCGCGTCAGGCGGCTGGGCGTCAGGTCCTGCGCATCCATCGATCGCGACAGATCCAGCGCAATGACCACCGCCTGCTCGCTGCGAAAAACCGGCTGCTCCAGCCTCTCCCAGCTCGGACCCGCCAGTGCAATGACGCCCAGCAGGCCTGCCAGGAGCATCAGCCACCAGCGCGCGTAACCCGCTTCGGCCTGCGATCGCGACAACACGTAAGGCGCAAGCGCCGGATCGACCACCCGCTGCCATTTTCCCGCGGCAAGCTGCCGGCGCGCCATGATGAGCGTGAGAAAAACGACGATCGGCAGCGCCGGAAGCCACTCCGGACGGATCCAGTGAAACTCAGTCGGCATGGCTTCCAACTGCTCTGGTCAGCGCCTGCAGGCGCGATAGCTGAACCGAAGACAACAGGCTCGCGCCGGCCAGCACAAAGGCCAGGACGAACGCTCCCGCTAGCGGCCAATGGTAAAGAACCGTCACCGGCCGAAACCCGCCTTCAGGCTCCGCCACCGGCTCCATGTGATCCAGTAACCTGTAAATTTCCTGCAGCCCGGCGGTGTCCCTGGCGCGGAAATAACGGCCGCCGGTCATCTCTGCAATGGCGGTCAGGGTTTCTTCGTCCAGATCGGCGGAGGGGTTTACGCGGCGCATGCTGCCGGTGATCGACGGCACTACCATGTGCTCGGCACCTATGCCGATCGCGTGAATGCGCAATCCGATCTGCTGCGCAAGCTCCGCCGCCTTGAGCGGCTCGATGGCGCCAGCCGTGTTGGCGCCGTCCGTCAGCAGTATCAGCACCTGGTCGTCGGCCCTTGCGCCCTGCTCGTGGATGCGCTTGACCGCCAGTGTTATCGCATCGCCGATTGCGGTTTTCTCCCCGGCAAGGCCAATGAAAGACTCCATCAACAGAACGTTGACGGTCTCGCGGTCGAGCGTGAGCGGTACCTGCAGGTAAGCCCGCTCGCCGAACAGGATGAGGCCCAGCCGGTCGCCTTCACGGCGCGCTATAAAGTCGCTTGCCACCGCCTTCGTTGCCGTCAAGCGGCCGACGCGGCGGTTCGCGAATTCGAAGTCCTTGGCGTCCATACTGCCTGAGAGGTCCACCGCCAGCATCAGGTTGCGACCGGACACCGGCACCTGGACCTCATCGCCGACGTGTTCCGGCCTGGCCGCGGCCGTCACCAGCAGAACCCAGGCGACGGCAGCCACCCACCAGCGCCAGTTGGCCCACTGTTCGCTGGTGGCGCGATCCGCCAGCATGGCGAACGAGCCGAGGCTCGGCACCTTGAGACCAGCCTCGGAGGTACCCGAGGCCGGTGACATAAGCGCCCGCACCACCCAAGGCAGCGGCAGCGCCAGGAAAACCCAGGGCCAGGCAAAGGACCACATCAGCGGGACTCCGGCAGCGGCGATTTCAACCTCAGGCGGACCGCACTGACGAGCCCGTCGGCGTCGAACTCAGACGATGCCGCGTCGCGACGATAGGGCAGTTCCTGCAGCGCGCGTCCCGGTCCTTCGGAGAATGGCCTCTCCTCCAGGCCGCGATCCAGCCACTCGAGCCAGTCCCGACCGGTCAGCCCCGCCACGTCCTTCCGCGGCGAATAGGCCAGCATGCTGCGCCGTAACAACTCCGACAACCGCAGGCCCAGCGCCACCGGGTCCGGCTTTGCCCGGTAGGCTTGCTGCAGGCGCGCCAGTTCCTTCAGCGCAATGCGCCGCGCTGCGCCGCGGCGCCAGCTTCGCCAGGCTCTCACGAGCAGCAGCAGAGCGGCGCCCGAGACCAGCGCAATCAGCAGCCACCAGCCGGGCGCAAGAGGCCACCAGCCAACCGCCTCGGGCAGGTGCAAATCTCGCAGTGGAATCTGTTCCGGGTCCATAAATCCAGTCCGCCGTCAGCAAAGACGCGCGTGAATTTCGCAAAGGCATACAACGGACATTTCACCGCACTCTTTTGCCAAGCGCCTTCTGCAGGCACTCGACCGGGTCGTCCTCGGTAGACATTGGCATGAGGTGCACTCCATAACGTTGGCAAAATTTCTCGAGTAGCTCCAGGCGCTCCGCAAAACCGCGGCGATAATCCTCCCGCGCCGCACGTGCATACGTATCTATAGCCATTTCGCCGGAGGGGCTGACAACCCGATATCGGCCGGGCGGCGGCAATTCCCGTTCCAGCGGGTCGCTCAGAAACACGGCCATGACTTCGCTGTGCCTGGCGACGCCGGCGAGATAAGCCTGCGACGCCCGGGAAAAATCAGCGAAGTCGCTCAGAATGACGACCTGGCTGCCAGGGCGAGCTACGCGGCGGAGGGCCGCCATCGCCTGCGTCAGGGTTTGCTCGCTTTGTTCCGGTCGCGCTTCAGGCTTTCCGTCCCAGTCCCGATGCCCGACGAGTTCGTGCACGAAGCGCAACGCCGCCTGGCGCCCCAGCCGCGGCTTTATTTCACGGTGCGAGGTGTCGCCAAAAACGAGCCCCCCGAGCCGGTCGCCGCGATGGTGTGCCGCCCACGCCAGGAGAGCGGCGGCCCGAGTTGCGCCGACCGCCTTGAACGAACCTTTGGTGGCAAAATGCATGCCGCCTCTCAAATCGACCAGGATCAGCACCGGACGTTCGCGTTCTTCGCGAAACAGCTTCGTGTAGGCCGTCGTACTGCGCGCCGTTACCCGCCAGTCGATGTTGCGCGGGTCATCACCCGCCTGGTACGGCCTCGACTCGTCGAACTCCATGCCGCGGCCGCGGAACCGCGACACGTACGCGCCTGTCTGCAGCGAGTTGACCCGCAGCACGTCCAGCGCAATAACGCGCGCCGGGCCGCTCAGGCGGATCAGTTCTGCCTGGGTCACGCGAACGGGCGACACATCCTCTTTTAATCTGTCGTGACGCACCTTATCTATCCTGATCTGGCAGGACGCACCGGACAGCCTTACTCATGAGCCGAAACGCCTCGTGGCGAAAGGGCTGCCTGCGGGGGCAAAACGCAGAGGCGCGTTTTCCGATTCTTTTGGTCACGTCGTTCCACCGCATGGTCGGCTACGGAACACCGACTCCGTCCAGGAGGCGTTCGATGATCGAGTCCGCCGTGACACCGTCGGCTTCCGCCTCGAAACTCAATACCAGCCGATGCCGCAAAACGTCGGGCGCCACGTTCTGGATGTCTTCAGGACCGACATAGTCGCGGCCCCTCAGCCAGGCGTGGGCTCGCGCCGCGCGATCGATACCCATGCCGGCCCGCGGGCTCGCGCCGTACATGATCTGCCCCTGGAGTGTCGGGTCGACGACTCCGGCGTCTCGTGTTGCCACGACAATGTTGACGATGTACTGCTCGAGTTCATCCGCCAGGTGCAGCTGCAAAATATCCTGTCTTGCCTGCATGACGGAGGTACCGGCCAGCAGCTCGGGCGGCTGGAAGGCGTCGCGCTCGCCTGTTTTCGCCTCTTCGCGGTTCAACACCAGAATCCGCCGTTCGTCCTCGCGGCTCGGATAGCCTACTTTCACGTGCAACAGAAACCGGTCCAGCTGCGCTTCCGGCAGCGGATAGGTGCCCTCCTGTTCGATCGGATTTTGCGTCGCCATCACCATGAACAGGTCGGAAAGCGCATAACTTTTCTCACCGACGGTGATTTGCCGCTCTTCCATCGCCTCGAGCAGTGCCGACTGTACTTTGGCCGGCGCCCGATTGATTTCGTCGGCAAGAATCAGGTTATGAAAAAGTGGCCCTTCGCGAAAAACGAAGCTGCCGTCCTGGGGTCTGTAGATTTCGGTTCCGGTCAGATCCGCCGGGAGCAGGTCGGGCGTGAACTG
>JBBDSK010000120.1:0-7356 GCA_040904985.1 Woeseia sp.
CGAAAAGGCAGCGTCCGCGGCCTCCCGGTCCCCGTAGCCAAGCGTGCCGTAGTGGTTGCCGGGAGCTCGCTCGTGAATCGTTTCGGCTCCATTTTGCAGCGCATCTGCCGGGCGGACAGCCGCTTCCAGTTCATCGATCTCGAGTTCGATCAGTTCTGCTGCGTCTTTGGCCTGCAGGAGCGTTTCCGCCAGAACGGCGGCTACCGGCTCCCCCACGTATCGCACGCGGTCCCGCGCGAGCGGCGGCTGCTGTATCGCGTCTTTTGCGCCTTCTGACGCAGTGGCGGGCAACGACGCTCCCGGTACATCGCGAACTCCGGCAGCTTTAAGATCGTCGGCCGTATAAACCGCGACGACCCCGGGGGAAGCCGCGGCTTCCACGACCTCCAGCCGGTTTATGGTGCCGTGCGCGTAAGGAGACCGGAAGATGTAGAGGTAGGTCTGGCCTTCCAGGGAGATGTCGTCCGTGTACTGGCCCGTGCCGGTAATAAACCGTTGATCTTCCAGGCGCCGGATAGCCTGTCCTCTGCCGAATTCGCCCACGCGATATAACTCCTGCCAGATACCGTGAAAAGTGACAGTGCCAATTCTAACGCGGTTTAGCGGCCATTCATGGAGGCATGGCGACCGCAATTTGCGGCTCCTCGGTCCCGGAGCCGCTTGCACGGGATGTGGCGTCGATGAACGGAGGGCCTCTTTGTTCCCGGTCTGTCGTGAATATCGCAGGTCGCTCTGATATGGTGCGCTGCGAATAATCAGAATTGCGGGGGAAAACCGGCTCCAATGACTCCTGAAAAACGGACTGCGTACTGGCGTGCCAATCTGAGGCTTGTTGCCGGCTGCATGATCGTCTGGTTCACCTGTTCCTATCTGTTCGGCATTTTGCTCGTGGAGCGGCTGAACGAGATCAGGGTCGGTGGGTTCAAGCTCGGCTTCTGGTTTGCGCAGCAAGGCTCGATCTACGTTTTTGTCCTGCTGATTTTCTTCTACGCCTGGCGCATGAACAGGATCGACAGAAAATACGACGTGCACGAGGACTGACTTTGTGGAACTGAAAGTCCTCACCTACCTTACGGTTGGCGCTACCTTTGCGCTGTACATCGGCATAGCGGTCTGGTCCCGAGCGCGCAATACCGGGGATTTCTATATCGCCGGGAAGGGAGTCTCTCCGGTTGCCAATGGCATGGCCACGGCCGCGGACTGGATGAGTGCTGCCTCGTTTATCTCCATGGCGGGGTTGATCGCATTTCTCGGCTACGACGGGTCTGTTTACCTGATGGGGTGGACCGGGGGATACGTTCTTCTCGCGCTGTTCCTCGCGCCTTACCTGAGGAAATTCGGCAAATTCACCGTTCCGGAGTTTATTGGCGAGCGCTATTACTCCAGAACGGCGCGCGTCGTCGCGGTTATTTGCCTTATTTTCGTTTCGTTCACCTATGTGGCCGGGCAAATGCGCGGCGTCGGCATCGTTTTCTCGCGTTTTCTCGAAGTCGACGTCACCGTGGGGCTGATGATCGGCATGGGAGTCGTGTTCGTTTACGCCGTGCTTGGCGGCATGAAGGGCATCACCTATACGCAGGTTGCCCAGTATTGTGTGCTGATTTTTGCCTATACGGTGCCGGCCGTCTTCATTGCCATCGAGATCACCGGCAATCCCGTTCCGCAGCTGGCGTTCGGCAGCGAGATAGCTGGCAGCAACAGCAGTTTGCTCGAGAAACTGGACGACATCGTCACATCGCTCGGCTTCAAGGAGTACACAAGCGGGACCAAGAGCAAGATCGACGTTTTTTGCATAACCCTGGCGCTGATGGTCGGCACGGCAGGCCTGCCACACGTGATCGTCCGGTTTTTCACCGTTCCCAGAGTGCGCGACGCCCGCATCTCTGCCGGTTTTGCCCTTCTTTTCATCGCCATGCTCTACACGACCGCGCCGGCCGTTGGAGCGATGGCGCGTTATAACCTGGTCAACACCATCCAGCCGGGTGAGATCGGCGCGGCGACGGGCAATCTGCAGTACGACGAGCGGCCGCGATGGATGAAGACCTGGCAACAGACGGGACTCATAACCTTCGAAGACAAGAACGACGATGGCCGCATACAGTATTACAACGACCGCAATCCGGACTTCACGGATGTCGCGGAGAGCTACGGCTGGCGCGGCAATGAGTTGTCCGTTGACAACGACATTGTCGTCCTGGCGAACCCGGAAATTGCCGGCCTCCCCAACTGGGTGATCGCGCTGGTGGCTGCAGGCGGCATCGCGGCCGCGCTGTCGACCGCAGCCGGCCTTCTTCTCGTCATTTCAGCAGCCGTATCACACGATCTGGTGAAAGGAATTTTTCTGCCGAACATATCCGATAAAGGGGAGCTGACTGCGGGGCGTATCGCCGCCGCATTCGCGATCGTCATAGCCGGTTACCTCGGCTTCGATCCCCCGGGCTGGGTCGCGCAGGTCGTCGCTTTCGCCTTCGGACTTGCAGCTGCATCGCTTTTTCCCGCGATACTGCTCGGAATCTTCGTCAAGCGTGTGAACAAGCATGGAGCAATAGCGGGCATGCTGACGGGCCTTTTGTTTACCTACGGGTATATCGAGTGGTTCAAAGGCCTTTTTCTGAAGTGGGCGGGGTCGCCCTGGGGCGACAACGTGCCCGGGGCGTGGCTTTTCGGTATTTCGCCGGAGGGCATCGGCGTTGTCGGGATGTTACTGAATGTTGCGGTGGCGCTGACAGTAAGTTCGCTTACGGCTGCGCCGCCGGAGCGGATCCAGGCACTGGTCGAGCGTATTCGCGTGCCGCGGGGATGACCGCGCAGCAAGGCCCGGTCGGCCACCTGCACGGGCGAGTCCCTGCAGCTGTCTATAGCGGGCGTTCAGTACAATAGGTTCGGGGCCTGTTTGAGGGCCGACCCTGCGTGCGCTCCGACAGCCTGGCGAGGCTGGAGATCGAAGAAGCCGAAGTAGCCTGAAAGTGCCTATGAGCCGCCATCACTCTCATTCGAACGACAACAGGACCCGCGTCCGGATCGCGCTGGCGATAACAGGTTCGTTCATGGTCGTCGAAGTGGTCGGCGGCATGCTCTCCGGCTCGCTTGCGCTGCTGGCGGACGCCGGCCACATGCTTACCGACACCATGGCGCTGTGTCTTGCCGCTGTGGCGTTTCGCGTGAGCGCCAGGCCGGCGGACTCCCGCCGCAGTTACGGCTACCATCGCTTCCAGATTCTCGCGGCGTTCGTCAACGGACTGGCGCTGCTCGGCATCGTTGCCTGGATTCTGATTGAAGCGGCATCGCGACTGATGTCCCCCCCGGAGGTCAGGGGCAACCTGATGCTGGCTGTTGCCGCGGCCGGGCTTCTTGTGAACATCGCGGCGTTTGTCGTGCTGCACGGCGGCGACCAGGACAATATGAACATGCGCGGCGCGGCGCTGCACGTTATGGGGGACCTGCTGGGGTCCGTGGCGGCGATTGCCGCGGCCATCGTCATTATTCTCACGGGATGGATGCCCATTGACCCGCTTCTTTCAGTGGTTGTGGCCGCCCTGATCCTCCGCAGTGCCTGGCATCTGGTCCGGCACAGTGCCCACGTCCTTCTGGAAGGCGCGCCGGACTGGCTGGACGTCGACCAGATGCAGGAGCGCCTGATGGCCGACGTGCCGCAGATTGCCGGTATTCATCATGTCCACGTCTGGGGCCTGACGCTGCAGCACCTGATGCTCACAATGCACGTCGCCCTCGCCGGACCCGACTGCGATGCCACTGCAGCCGTGAGGCAGATAAAGAAACTGTTGCACGAGGAATTCGGCATCGATCATTCGACGATCGAAATCGAGACCGACCTCTGCGCGGACGACCATTCCCGCGCCTGCTAATTCCCTGCGGGCGGTACTGCGGCGCCTTACTCGTCCGGATGCACGATGCCGATGTAGGGCAGCGTCCGGTTCTGCTCTGCGTAGTCGAGCCCGTAGCCGACGACCCACTCATCTCGAATGCTGAAGCCGACATAGTCGAGATCTACATCCACTTCGGCGCGTTCGGCCTTGTGCAGCAGGGTGCAGGTGCGCACGGAGGCGGGGCGGTGGGACTCGAGCATGCCCATGAGGTAGTGCAGCGTATGCCCCGTGTCAACGATATCCTCGACGATCAGCACATGCTTCCCCTCGATGTTCCCGCGGACATCCATCACGAGCCTGACGGCGCCACTCTGCACGTTGCCGTTTTCGTAACTTGAAACCGCAATGAACTCGATCGTTCGCGGTATGCTCATCCGCCGTGCCAGGTCGGCGAGAAAAATGAAGGAACCTTTGAGTACGCCCACCAGCACGACGGGTTCTCTGCCGGCATAGTCCTGTGAAATCTGCGCAGCCAGCTCATCCACCCTGCGGTGGATGTCCACCTCGCTGATCATTACTTCCGGCAGCTCCCCATTCACTACGACCTCCGTCCGGCCGGTTCAGCCGGTTTGCACAAAGCGCGGAACGATACAGATTATCGGCACGGGGGAAAAGGGAGAGACCCGTCGAATCGGGAGCGGAAGGATCAGTGCCAGCCCAGCTCCCTGGCCCTGGCCCTGGCCCGGGCAGGTATGTCCGCGGCGACGAACTGTTTGTACAGAATCTGTACCCCCAGCATGTGATTAATAACCGCGTCGAGCTGGACCTGGGTTGCCGCCGTCGCCCGGGGCGAGTCGTGCAGCTCGAATATTTCACGGACGCCCGCAGGATCGAGAATGCCATTATCTTCGATCGCCCTGTCGCTCAAATTCTCGTCGGCAAGGCGTTTCATTGCCGCCCAGTTGCCCTCGTCGGAATGAGCCGGCGGCGCCATGAACGCAAACTTCTCGCGCTTGTAAAGCGTCTCTGGAAGAAGGCCTTTCATCGCTTCGCGCAGAACGTATTTTTCGGTGCGTCCCTTTATCCGCATGGAGGGGGGCAGCGTCGCCGCATACTCCGCCAGGTGGTGGTCGAGAAAAGGCGGCCGCGCTTCCATTGAATTGGCCATATCGACCCGGTCCCCGCCCCAGGTAAGTATCTGGCCCTCGAGCATCGTTTTGATCCACACATACTGCGCCTGGTCGAGCACGTGCCGCCCCTCCAGCGCGTCGGCATCGAGGGCCTCCGCGATGGCGCGGCCGGGTTCGTAGCCGACGAGCTCGTTTCTCAGGTCGGGATGAAGAAGCGCCGGCACGCGACCACCCGCGGCAAGCCAGGGCTGCAGGCAGGAGGGCGTAAATCCGATCAGGGAGTCGAAGGCCGGGTCCACCACTGCATCTTCCGCGAGCATCGCACCGCGAAACTGCTCGTTGCTCTGGGACAGCATCAACTGCCATTCGGCCCGTTCGCTGGCCGGCAGCTCGTCGAGCCCGTGCAGGAACAGATCGCGGCGGAAGGCGGGATAACCGCCGAAAAGTTCATCAGAACCCTCGCCCGTCAGCACGACCTTGTAGTCGACCTCACGGACACGGCGGCTCATCAACAGTTTTGCCACGCCGAGCGTGTTGTAGATGGTGCGCTCCGTGTGCCAAAGCGTTTCCTCGAAGTGGTCGTAGAGCTGGTCCGAGCGGACACGCAGAATCTCCTGCTCCGCACCGGTCGCCCGGGCCATTTCGGTTGCGATGGCGGTTTCGTCGTAAATAGCTGAATCAAAGCCGATGGTGAATGCCTTCACCGGATTCTGCGAAGCGGCCGCCGCGAGGCCCATGATCGAGCAGGAGTCGATGCCTCCGGAGAGGTAGCAGCCTACCGGCACGTCTGCTTCCAGGCGCAAGTGCACGGCATCGGTGAGTTTTTCGCGAACGGCATCGATGAAAACTTTCTCGTCCTTCACGACCACGGGAGCCTTGCCGACGGGAAACATCATGTCCCAGTAGCGTCGCTCATTGACCTCGAGCTTGCCGTTACGCCGCTTCACTTCCACGTAGTGGCCGGGCCTGACCTGCTGGATACCCGCAAAGGCCGTCGATCCGGGTACAACAGCCTGCATTAGCTGGTGGAAAAGACCCTCGGCCGAAAACTTGCGGGCAACGTCCGGATTTGCAAAAAGCGCCTTCAGCTCGGATCCGAACACCACGCCATTCGCGGTTTGGGTCCAGTAGAGCGGTTTGATGCCGAAACGGTCGCGGACCAGAAATAATGCATCTTCGTGTTCGTCATAAAGCGCAAAGGCAAATTCGCCTCGCAGCGTCGGCAGGGTGCCCTCCATGCCGAAGCGGGGATAAAGATGCAGGACCAGTTCGGAATCGCTCTTGCTGCGAAAGCGGGCTCCCTGCGCCGTGAGATTGGCTCGAATTCTCTGGTAGTCGTAGAGCTCGCCATTCTTGGTCAGCATGAAGCGATCGTCCGCTGTGCAGAACGGCTGCCGTCCGCGTTCCTCATTGAGATCGACGATCGTAAGGCGTGAATGGCTGAAGCCCACGCCCGGCTTTATCGAGCAACCATAACCATCGGGACCGCGATGATGGAGAATTGCCGCCATCGCCACGAGCGTCTCCCGGTCGACCGGCCTTTGCCGATCGTTATGCAGGAAGCCGGCAATACCGCACATCAGACGAACACTTTCAGAATCGTGGCGAGCAGCGCCATACGAATAAAGACAGCGCCGCGGGCCTGAGCGAAATACCAGTTGTGCACTGTATCATCCAGCTCGGCGGACAGCTCCGGGCCCCGTGCCAGCGGGTGCAGGACGATCGCGCTGTTTTTCAGCGGCGAGGCGGCATCAAGGCGAAATTTTACGCCGAGTTCCTCGTAGTCGTCGCCCGTCCAGAGAATGGCGTTCTGGTATACGACGTCGAGTTTGGGTAATTCCTTCTCGAATTCCTCCGTGACGCGTATTTTCAGCCCTTTCTCGAGCAGCTCCTCGAGCTGACCTTCGGCGAAAGGTTCTTTCTCGTCTGAAATCACCACCACTTCCTCGAGCGCCGCGGTGAAATTTGTCAGCAGCAGCAGCAGGCTGCGCACAGTCCGCATCCGTGCCGGCACTCCGATGATGCCAAAGCGTATTGGCACGTCCTTGTAGGGCCTGTTGCAGATGGCCGGGCGCCATTTAAGAAGCGCGTAGATGTCGGCAAGTGCCTGAGTCGGATGTTCATCGGTCCCGTTGCCGCCGCTGATGATCGGAATACGCAGAGACTGTGCCATTTCGTAGACAGAGTTTTCGTTACTCTCGCGCAAGACCACCAGGTCACCGTAGCTGTTCAGCATCTCACCAATATCTTTCAGGCTTTCGCCCTTCGCGATGCCGGTGGAAGCGGAATCCGTTATCGACATGATGTCGCCGCCTAGACGATGCCAGGCGCTTTCGAAGGACAGCCGGGTGCGAGTGCTCGGTACATAAAATGCGCTGATCAGGATATTCCCCGTTAGC
>JBBDSK010000121.1:0-7319 GCA_040904985.1 Woeseia sp.
ACGCCAACGCGATCGACGGCACTGACGTCTGGGCCATTGACGGTACTGACGCCAATGCGATCGACGGCACCGACGCCAATGCCATTGGCGGTACAGACCTACTGGTACTGGGGCGGGTAGAGTTCGTCCACAGCGGTTTCATCTCAGCGCTTGGGCAGACGATCTTGGGGATAAATGCGGAGCAGCAAGGTATTACTGTTGGCACGCCGGTCGCCATCTACGGCACAATCGACAGAGAGACTGGAGGTATTGTCAACGCATCAGTGGTTCCTGTTACGGGCGGTGACTTGTCTTTCCTCAGAGGTGTTGTAGACGAAGTCGACCATGCGCGGGGCCGGGCAGTGGTAAGCGGAGTTACCGTTGACTACAGCGCGCTACTGGCGGATGGAAAGGCGCCAAACGCTGGTGACGAAGTTGCGATAACGGGCCGGGCGTACCACAACCTCGGTGTGCTGGTGGCGCAACCCTGAAGGTAAAAGGATAAGAGCAAATCACGCAGGCAAAAAAAAGTCGGCGTCCCTGCCGACTTTGAGCTCGTATCAACTGTAAGGAGATGCGAGAGTTGGAGGAGTCGCCCCTGAGCGATTAGGTGCGACTCGGAAGTAACTATAAATGGGCTCGACTCACGTTGCTGTGACCGGACTCACAAAACACGATGCATCTATATTGAAGGCGCGATTTTGGCGCCTTTTTTTTTGCATTAAGTAAAACGAACGATTATTCAGCTTCGGCCCGAAGCGTTTCCATGTGCTTCTGGAACTTTTTCTGCTGAACGCTTTGCGTAATGACGTCTCTTACGCTGTCGAGCGTTGGCGCTTCCGTTTCACGAGCACCTTCTCGAAGAATTACATGCCAGCCAAACTCGGTTTGAACCGGCTCGCTAGAGTAAGCGCCGTCTTCAAGCCGTGCGACAGTGTCTGCAAACGGCTTAACCATCTGGTCCGGCGAAAACCATCCGAGTTCACCACCGTTAGGTGCTGACGGTCCGGTGGAGTGTTCCTTGGCCAGCTCCTCGAAGTCAGCGCCCGCCTCGAGCTTCTCGATCAGGTCGACAGCAGCGCCTTGCGTCGGTACCAGTATGTGACGCGCCTTGAATTGCAGCGGAGGCGCCTGTTTTACCTGGGCCGAGTATTCGGCCAGTAACTCTTCTTCGCTTACCTGGTTTTCGGTAAAGAAACGTGTGGCGACAGCCTGGGCCAGGACGCCGCGCTTTTGCAGCTCGATCTGTGCGGCAATGGCCGGGTCGGTCGCGAGGTCGTCAGCGGTGTCCTGCGTGGACAGAAGGTAGATGTCCTTCAACTCTGACATCAGCGCCTGTCGCTCATCAGTCGTTACCTGTTCGAGCGGCTTTTCGATTCTGTTCTGGATGTAGACATCCAATACCGCGCTGTCGATGGCTTCGCCATTGACTGTTGCGAGAGTTTCGGCGCTGCTTTGCATACCGATGACAAGGCATAGAGCGCCAATTACTGCAGCGATCGAGCGGGTCCCGGCGTACGCCAGTGCGTGTTCTATATTCATCGTGGATTCCGTCATTAATTTAAAAAAAATGCGTCAGCTGATCAGCTTTGGCACGAGTGGCCTTATGGGCGGCGCTCGGACGGCGCGAAAGCGCTGATACGGAGCGCGTGAATGTCGGATTCAAGCAAATCGCGGAGCGCATCATAAACCATCCGGTGCCGTTGCACCCGGTTCACCCCCGCGAAGGCCTCTGAAACCAGAGTGATGTCGAAATGGCCCTTTCCGTCTCTGGCCCCTTCGTGTCCGACGTGCAGTTGACTCTGGTCCTTTATGAATAGTTCCAGCGGATCGAAGGTTTGCTGCAGCCGTTGGCGGATCCGGTCCTCGCGCTGCAGGGTCATGGCAATACCAGTTTGAAGGGTTTGACCACGACACGACTGTACACACCAGCCGTGACATAAGGATCCTCTTGCGCCCAGTTCTCCGCCTCCTCGAGCGACGGGAATTCCGCAATCACCAGGCTTCCGCTGAATCCTGCGGAACCCGGCTCTTCCGCATCGATAGCAGGATGTGGACCAGCTACGAGCAGGCGCCCCTCGTCCACCAGGGCGTCGAGCCGTGCAATGTGTGCGGCACGGGCAGAACCTCGGCGCTCGAGGCTTTCCTCTACATCCTCACTAATTACCGCATACCACATCAGTGCGCATCCCTGTCTTCGCTGGAAACTGCCGGTTTTTTCGTTGCCGCCATCAGCCAGACGCTCTGGATGATGACGAACACGAGCGTCAGGCCCAGCATCCCGAACAGCTTGAACTTGACCCAGAAGTCCTCACTGAAATTGTAGGCAACGTACAGGTTGATGCCTCCCGCAAAGAGGAAAAACGCCACCCATATCTGGTTCAGCCGGATCCATTGGCGGGCGCCAAGCTCTGCTGCGCCGCCCAGCATACGCTCGATGATCGTCTTGTCACCAATCCATCGGCTGCCAAGGAAGACAATCGCTATGGCCCAGTTGAGGACAGTCGGCTTCCAGTATACGAAGGTCGGATTGCGGTAGAAAATTGTTGCACTGCCCAGTACCAGGACAAGCACTGTCGAAGCCAAATAGATTTTGTTCAGCCGTCGCGTCAATACCCACTGCAGCAGCAGAACGACAGGCATCACCGCCATCAGGACCCCTGTGGCAAAGAAAATGTCCTTGTACAGATAGGCAACGAAGAAAATGACTATGGGAATATAGTCAATGAATAATTGCATTGTTAACCCGTGGCGAGCCAAAACGAGGGCGCGAATAATAGCCTAAACCGGGGTGGTCACGAAACCGGCCACGCCTGTCCTCACTGCAGCTACAATCCGCCTATGGCAAGGATTCTCGAAACGAACCCCCTCCATCCGCAACCGCGGCTCGTATCCCGGATAGTAACGACTATCCGTGACGGCGGTGTGGTGGCGTATCCCACCGATTCCAGCTATGCGCTGGGCTGCCATATCGGCGACAAGAAGGCGATGGATCGCATTCACCGCATTCGTAAAACGGACAGGAACCACAACTTCACGCTGGTGGGCCGTGACCTGTCGGAGATCAGTGTCTATGCACGAGTGGACAACTGGGTGTATCGCCTGTTGAAGTCGCTTACGCCCGGACCCTATACCTTTATTTTGCAAGCTACCCGTGAGGTGCCGAAGCGCCTCCAGAATCCGAAGCGGCGAACAATCGGCCTGCGCATTCCGGACCATCCACTGGTCAAGGCTCTGATCGATTCTCTCGGGGAGCCGATTATGAGCTCGACATTGCAGCTGCCCGGAGACGAATTGCCGTTGACCGAGCCCTATGAAATTAACCGGCGCATCGGCCACGAAATCGAGCTCGTCGTGGATGCTGGGCCCACCGGCATCGAACCTACCACTGTCATCGATCTGTCCGGCGGGGAGGTAAAGATTTTGCGCCGCGGACGCGGCGACGTCAGCTCGCTGATATGACCTGCGGCTGCGCGGTCGTGCCACGACCGTCCTGCCTCGGAATTCAACGGTGGCGACTTGCCGCGGTGCGTTCAAAGTAGGCTAAAATGTAGCCCCGACCGGGAAACCTATGAAACCTGAATTAATTGTGCTGACAAACAAGGATGTGCCGAAGCCTGCCGCAAGAAGCGAGGGGCCGTCCCAGGGAGAGATGCCCTTCGCCGTGGTCGATGGCGAACCTGTCACACAACTGCCGCAGGATCTGTACATTCCGCCGTACGCCTTGCAGGTCTTTCTGGAGGCCTTCGAGGGACCGCTGGATCTCCTGCTGTATCTCATCCGGCGACAGAATCTCGATATTCTGGATATTCCGATAGCCGAAATAACCCGGCAATACGTCGAGTACATCGAGCTTATGAAGGAAATGCAGCTCGAACTCGCCGGTGAGTACCTTCTGATGGCGGCGATGCTGGCGGAAATCAAGTCGCGAATGCTTCTCCCACGCCCACAGGCCGAGGAGGAACATGAGGATGATCCGCGCGCCGAACTGGTGCGCCGCCTTCAGGAATACGAGCGCTTCAAGAAAGCCGCGGAAGACCTGAGTTCACTGCCGCGCCTCGAACGGGACATTTTCGTCGCCTCCGTCGATGCCCCGGAGCGCACAGTTGTGGCGAAACTGCCAGATGTGACATTGAAGGAACTATTGCTGGCTTTTCATGATGTCCTGAAGCGCGCCGAAATGTTCTCCAACCTGCGTTTGCAGCGCGAGCCGCTCTCCGTGCGGCAGCGGATGGCCGAGATCATGTCCCGGATCAAGGCGAACGCCTTTTCAACTTTCGCGGATCTGTTTGATCCTGAAGAAGGGCGAATGGGCGTGGCTGTAACGTTCATCGCCATTCTGGAGCTGCTGCGGGAGTCGACCATAGAAGTTGCGCAAGCGGAAGCATTCGCGCCGTTGCACGTCCGGGCTGCATCGTCAGTCCGCCTTGTTGCCGAAGATGGCCCCGTCTGATGGTTGCAGATTCGCAGGCGCCTGAAGAGAACTCATAGAGATCGAGAGTGGACGAAAACGAGATAAAAATTTTTGTGGAAGCGGCGTTGCTTGCGGCCGGCCGGCCGTTGAGCGTCGATCAGCTTCACGGCCTGTTCGATGAAGGTTCCTCACCTGAAAAGGCGCAAATTCGCCAGGCGATCGTTGATCTAAAAAGCGATTATGAGGATCGTGGATTGACGATTTCCGAGGTCGCGTCAGGCTTCCGCATGCAGGTAAAACGATCCATGGCGGATCGTTTGCAGAAGCTTTGGGAGGAGCGGCCGCCGCGTTATTCGCGTGCCTTGTTCGAAACCCTGGCTCTCATCGCATACCGGCAGCCGATTACAAGGGGCGAAATCGAGGAAATTCGCGGCGTGGCAGTCAGTACCAACATCATGCGCTCGCTTCTCGAGCGGGAATGGATTCGGGTCGTCGGTCACCGTGACGTGCCGGGTCGCCCGGCGATGTTTGGTACAACGCGCCAGTTCCTTGACTACTTCGGCCTCAAGAAACTGGATGACTTGCCGCCGCTGGCCGATCTTTCGGATTGGGAGAGCCTGCGGGTTCAACTGAATCTCCCGGCGGTGAGCGAAGAAGACGCAGAGCCGGAGCTGGCAGAAGTCAGCGAACTGCCGGTTGACTCGACAGAAGGGGAGGCCGACGCCCACGCCTCGGCCGATGCGGCATCTGGCGAGGTCGATGACGACCCGTCGGATGAGCAGGATGAACTTGAAGAAACCAGCAGCAGAGACGCCTCGATTTCCAGTCGATAGTGAGCGACGCGTGTCCAAACGCATCCAGAAAGTTCTAGCTTCTGCCGGCCACGGCTCGCGCCGCCAGATCGAGGACTGGATACGGCAAAACCGGCTCCGTGTGGACGGCCGCATTGCCGCGCTGGGTGAACCGATCTCCGGCGACGAGCACATCACCCTGGACGGCCGCAATCTCTCTGTGCGTAAGGCCAGTGGTGCGATGCACCGGCACATTATCTATAACAAGCCGGGTGACGAGATCACTTCTCGCTCGGATCCCGAGGGCCGTCGGGTTGTCTTCAGTTCCCTGCCCAAGCTCAGCGGTTCACGCTGGGTGGCGGTAGGACGGCTGGATATGGCGACCACCGGCCTGATGATCTTTACCACGGACGGGAAACTCGCTCATGCATTGATGCATCCGTCATCGGAGCTGTTGCGGCGCTATGCGGCCAGGGTTCACGGCTCGCCGTCACAGGGGGACCTGGAACGGCTTCTCGCCGGGGTGGAACTCGAGGATGGCCGGGCGGCGTTCGACTCGGTCGAGCGGGTCGGCGGCGACGGCGCGAACCGCTGGTTCAGCGTGACACTGCGCGAGGGCCGCAATCGCGAAGTGCGAAAGCTGTGGGCCGCGATCGGGTACGAGGTGAACAGGTTGATTCGCACGGCCTACGGCCCGCTGGAGCTGCCTCGAAAGCTGCGACGGGGAAAGTATGAGGCACTGACGCCGGCACAGGTGCGGACCTTGTACTGCGCCGCCGGCCTCGACCCGCCGCAACCGGCGGAGAAAGCTCCAGGGTCGCGCAGCAGGAGCGTCAAGCGAGGCCGAAGGGTGCGCAGTTAATCCCCCGGGTACAGGTTAGCCTACTGCGCGTCCAGGCTTTCTCCCGTCACGGCTCGTCCATCCGGACCGAGCAGGTATATATAAGGCGACAGAACGTCCTCGGGAGCCTTCAACGCATCGCGATCTTCCGCGGGATAGGCTTCGAGGCGCATTCGGGTTCTTGTGGGCCCCGGGTTAATGCAGTTCACCCGGACAGGCACATGCTTGTTTTCGGCCGCCAGAATTTGTGAGAGCGCTTCCGTGCCGAACTTGGAAACGGAGTAGGCGCCCCAGAAAGCGCGACCTTCGCGCCCGACGCCGCTGCTCGTGAAGATTACCGACGGGTCCTGGCTCTTTTTCAGCAGGGGTAGCAGAACCTTCGTCAAGGCAAACGCGGCTGTAAGATTAACGTGCAGCACGCGCTGCCATTCCGCCGCATCGTACTGCTCGATCGACAGGCGCTGGCCAAGAATGCCGGCGTTGTTCACCAGGCCATCAAGTCGGCCGAACTGCTGCTCGATGCTGTCGGCGAGAGCCATGTAGGCGTCACTGTCCGCGGTCGCCAGATCCATCACGGCAATGGAGGTTTTGCAGGAGGGGTTCGCTTGCAGAATCTCGTCATGCACGGCTTCGAGTTTGCCGCTGTTGCGGCCGTGCAGAAGTACCTGAGCGCCGAGCTTTGCCGCGCGTATCGCGAGTGCCCGGCCAATGCCGTCACTGGCGCCGGTGACGAGAATGATGCGGTCCTGCAGCAGCCCAGGCGTTGGTTCGTATGTCTTCGGGTCATGGCTCATGGTGCTTCTTCACGTCGTTGTGCAGGTTTAGTCTGGTCCGGTAAATCCTCATCGGCAATTGTCCGCGGGAGCGACTCGAGAGGCTCGACGAGTTCCAGCTCTTTTCTCGTCCGAATGCCGAGTTCGACAAATTTTCGGGCACCGGGCAGTACCTTGCGCTCCAGCGAACCGACGGCCTTGTTGTAACTCTCGACACTGCTGGACAGCTGCCGACCGACTTTGTTGAGATGCCCGATGAACGATGCCAGCCGTCCGTGCAAGTCTTCGGCCAGCGTGCGTATCTGTTCTGCGTTTTGCGCCAGGGAAAGCTGACGCCATCCATAAGCGACAGCTTTCAAAAGTGCCACAAAGCTGGACGGGGTCGCCAGGATAATGCGTTGCGCCATCGCAGATTCAATCAGGTCCGGGTCCTCGTCAAGCGCTGCACTGAGGAATTGATCGCCCGGAATGAAAAGGATGACGAAATCAGGGCTGCTCGAAAACTGCTCCCAGTAGGATTT